>JAKAYQ010000053.1 GCA_021826725.1 Actinomycetes bacterium | reverse complement strand
CCCTGCGCCACACCACCACCGGCCAGAAGAGCGAATCGCAGAACGAGACATGGTTGGCCGCGAGGATCACCGGGCCCCGCCTCGGCACGTTGCTCCGACCGACGACCCGCACGCGCCAGAGCCCGAACAACAGGGGGCTGATCACCGCTTTCAGCACCCAATAGGCCATGGCGACACGGTAGCGCGCCGCCTTCGGTGGCGAAAGCCTTACCTGGGCACATTGCGCCACATTCCCACGCCAACCACACCATCACGCACCCTATGTGGCCGCCTCCGTTCCGAGTGCGGCACCTTGGCCGGTCGCAGGACGCGCTAGCCTGCCGGCGGTGAGCCGAAGGTTGACGGCGCGGGGCCGGCGGCGCCGCAAGGAGCTGCTCGACTTCGCCGCGCACCGTTTCGCCACCAACGGGTTCCACCCGACCTCGGTCACCGAGATCGTCGACGGCGTCGGTGTCGGCAAGGGCGTCTTCTACTGGTATTTCGAGTCGAAGGACGAGCTCTTCCGGCAAATCCTGATCGACGCCCAACGCGACCTGCGGCGCCAGCAACGCCAGGCCATCGAGGACGAGCCAGACCCGCTGCGGCGAATCGAAGCCGGCGTGCGGATGGCGGTGCACTGGCTGGACGACAACCGGCATCTCTTTGCGCTGTTGGAGCTGGCCCGGACCGAGGAACGCTTCGCCCCCCTCGTCCGCCAGGGTGAGGAGCAGGCCGTGGCCGACGCGCTCCCGCACATCCAGGCCGGCATGGACGCAGGTCTCATCCGGCGGGCCGACCCGCTGGTGGTGGCCCACGGGATCGTCGGCGTCACCAACACCCTCACCCGGGTCCTGGTCCTCGACCAGGGTCAGACAGCGGACACGGCTGCCGACGCGGCGATCGCCTTCTGCTTCGAAGGGATCATGTCGCCGGCCAGCGCCCGGGCTCGCCTGGGCCGTGCCGGCTGACGGCCGCGGCCGTCAGTGCAGCTTGGTCAGGGCCCGCCGCATGGTGCGCATGGCCTGCCCGATGCGCTGCTCGTTCTCGATGAGCGCGAACCGGACGTGGCCGTCACCTCCCGGACCGAAGCCGACACCCGGGGACACCGCCACGTCCGCCTCGGACACCAGCTTCGACGCGAACTCGAGCGAGCCCATCTCGCGGTATGGCTCGGGGATCGGGGCCCACACGAACATCGTCCCCCGTGGCTTGCTCACCGGCCAGCCGATACGGGCCAACCCGTCACACAGGGCGTCGCGCCGGGCCTGGTAGACGGCATTGACCTCCGCCGGGTAGTCCGGCGCTTCGTTCATGGCCACGATTGCAGCGATCTGGATCGGTTGGAACGTGCCGTAGTCCAGGTAGCTCTTGAGCTTGGTGAGGGCTGCGACGGTAGCGGCGTTCCCGACCAGAAAGGCGACGCGCCATCCGGCCATTGAGAACGACTTCGTCATCGAATAGAGCTCGACGGCGACGTCCTTGGCCCCCGGGACCTGCAGGATCGACGGCGGTCGGTACCCGTCAAAGGCGATGTCGGCATAGGCGAAGTCGTGCACGAGCATGATCTGGTGCTCGCGGGCGAAGTCCACGATCCGCTGCATCCACGCCAGGTCCACACATGCGGTGGTGGGGTTGTGTGGGAAGGACAGGATGATCACCCGGGGCTTCGGCCAAGCCGACTCCCACGCCTCCATCAGGTTGGAGAAGAACGTCTCCGAGGTGTCCTCGTCCCCCTTCACCTCGCCGAGCCGGACATGGCGGACGTCCGCTCCGGCGAACAACGGGGCGTAGATGTGGATCGGGTACGACGGGGAAGGGACCAACGCTCCGTCCCCGGGCCCGAGGAGGACCCACATCAGATGCGACAAGCCCTCCTTGGCGCCGATGGTGGTGACCACCTCGGTGTCGGGGTCGAGCGCAACCCCGAATTCCCGGTCGTACAGGGCGGCCACCGCCTGGCGCAGCTTCGGGATGCCGCGGCTGGCCGAGTACCGGTGGTTACGGGGGTTGCGCACCGCCTCGGCCAGCTTGTCGACGGCGACGTCCGGCGACGGCAGGTCCGGGTTGCCGAAAGCCAGGTCGACCACGTCCCGGCCGGCTCGCCGGGCAGCCAGCTTGAGCGCGTCGATGTCGGCGAACACGTACGGCGGCAGCCCGATGATCCGGCGGAATTCCATCTGCCAAGGTTACCGCTCTCCCTGACACGACCCAGCCAGGGCACCGGCAGCCGGCCGGTGTGCGCACGACCCCGACGGTCAGTTCCGGCGGAGCCGGTCCGCCGCATCCGCTACCGCCCCAAGCGACGCCGGCCATGCACAGACCACCCAGGTGGCACCGGCGGCGGCCAATGGGGCCAGCAGTGCGACGATGGCGTCGGCATCGTCGGGGACGGGACCGCCCCAGGTCACCTCGGTGCGGGCCGCCTGCGCGGCAACAGCTGCCGGGCTCGCCTCCCACAGGTTGACAGCCACACCCGCCGTGACGGCGACGTCGGCCGTGGCCTGCGACCCTCCACCGATCCAGACTGGGAGCCCGGTCGCCGACAGCGACGCTGCCAGGGCCGCCAGCGACCTCCGACGGTCTGGAGCGTCCGCCACTGGGACGCCGTAGGCGAGGTTCTCAGCGGCGCTCTTTGCATCGCCGGTGCCGAGACCCGCGATCACCCGGCCTGGCGCAAGGCCGGCCAAAGCCCGGAACCGGTGCACCATGACGTCGTCGGGGACGAGACCCACGCGGGCGACCAACGGCCCGAGCGCAACGCTGTCCGTCGAAGCAGCGACGGCACCGAGCAGCGCAAACGCCG
This sequence comes from Actinomycetes bacterium, assembly GCA_021826725.1. GTDB lineage: Bacteria > Actinomycetota > Acidimicrobiia > Acidimicrobiales > UBA8190 > JAJZYI01. The sequence goes on along the minus strand of JAKAYQ010000053.1, from coordinate 13,704 downwards.
CAAGTGCGGGGCGGTCGGGGCGTCCCATCGGCCACAGGTGGTCGAACACGAACACGCCGTCGAGCCCGGCGGCCTCGGCATCGCGCGCGAAACCCACCGCGGCAGGATCCTCGCGAAACGTGGGCAGGGTCACGCCGACCCGGACGGCCGGGCGGGTCACGGTTCGCGCGACGGTCCAGCGGTGGGGAGGCTGCCCGTCGCCGGGTCCGAGCCAGCGGCATCGACGCCCCCTGCCCTCGGGCCGGCGGCACGGCGACCAGCCGCCTTCGTCCCAACGGGACCACGGCTGGTGGGATCACGGCCGGTGGGATGACGGCCAGCGGCCTTCACCCCGGCTGATGCCACATCCGTGGCCTCCGGCCCGACGAGATCGCGGGCGAGCAGGGCGGCGCCCACGGCTCCGGCGCGGGGACCCAATGCAGCAGGGACGACCAGCGGGGTGGGCCACCTTCGGCCGGCCACGATCGGGTCCCGCAACGCGGCGCGAGCGGGCTCGAACAGGTAGGTGGCAGCCTCGACAAGGCCGCCACCGACAACGACGATCTCGGGATCCAGCACAGCGCCGAGGTTGGCGATGCCGACTGCGAGCCAGTGGCCGACCTCGTCCAACAGACCTAGCGCCTCGGGGTCGCCGTCCGCAGCAGCAGCGGTCACGTGCTCACCCTGCACGGCAGCGGGATCGCCACCAGCCCGGGCGACGACGGCCGCAAGTCGCCCATCAGCGGCTTCGCTCCGGGCCATCCGGCCGAGGCCGCCACCCGACGCATACTGCTCCCAGCACCCGTGACGGCCGCAGCCGCACGGTGCTCCGCCTGGTTCGACGACCATGTGCCCGGGCTCGCCGGCGAAGCGGTGGTGCCCCCGCACAAGCGAACCGGCGGCGACCACTCCCCCGCCGATACCGGTGCCGATGGTGATCACCACCACGTCGCTGCGGCCCTGGGCCGCACCCACACGCCATTCGGCCAGGGTTGTGCAGGTCCCGTCGTTGTCCGCGATCGCCGGCAGGCCGAGTGCCGCACCGACGTCGCCTGCGATGCAGCTTCCCTCCGCCTGCGGCAGGTTGGCCGCCCGGCGCAGGCATCCATCGGGATCGACCTGACCCGGCAGGCCGATCCCCACGGCGACCGCTGGCACCCCGGCCGCTGCCGCTGCCGCCACGAGATCGGCGCCGAGCGCCCGAACGACGTCACTGACCGGCGGGCGGTGGGGGGTGGGGACCCGAAGCTCGGCAACCACCGTGCCGTCGGACCCGAGCACGATCCCGAGCATTTTGGTGCCGCCGACGTCGATGCCGATCGTCGCACCAGAGCCGCCGACGCCGACCGGGGCCGGAGCAGAGACAGGACCCGTACGGGCGTTGAAGAACGCCCGGCCCGCTGGTACCGGGTCGTCCGGCGGGCTCACGTCGTGATGGGCGACTCGACCCGGTTCTTGAGCGACGACAGCGCGATGTGCATGATCCGGGTCTGTGCTCGTCGCTTGATGAACCCGGGCAGGGGAACTCGAAGCTCCACCTCGAGCGTGTAGGCCACTTCGGTGCCCCTGTCTCCCGCCGACGCAAAGCTGTACGACCCGTCGAGCTTGCTGGTGAGATCACCGGCGACCTGCCGCCATGCCAGCCGGCTTGGGGCGCCGGCGTAGTCGTACTCGAGCGTGTAGCTCGTGCTGCGGCCGAAGGCTGCCGCCCTGAACGTCACCAGGCTGGGGCGACCCTCGCCGTCCCGCTCGTCCACGTGGACTGCCTTGACGTCCGCCGCCCACGACGGGTAGCGCTCGACGTCGCCGACCACCTCGAAGCACGCCAGCGGCGGCGCGCCCACGACCATCCGCTCGGTGGCTTGTTCGGCCACGTGCTCTCCTTCGTCGCTCATCACGTCCCGCCGGCACCGGTGCCGGTGCCGGCCTCCTGCCGGCCGAGAGCCGGCAAGGACCGGCTCAGCCTGCCACGTCCCGAAGGCCGTCGCCCAACCTACGCGCCAGGCCGGCGTAGTCGAAGGACTCCTCGGCGCGGCGCCGGGCGGCACGGCCCATCCGCCGGCGGCCCGCCCCGTCGGCCAGGAGGCGGCGCAGCGCCAGGGCGACCGCCCCGGGGTCCTCGGGATGGTCGACCACCAGGCCGGTCCGACCGTCGACGACCGCCTCGTGCGCGCCGCCGCTTCGCCCGGCCACCTGGGCGACTCCGGCGGCGGCCGCCTCCAGGAAGACGATGCCGAACCCCTCCTGCTCCAGGCCGAACCAGCGGTTCCGGCACGCCATCACGAAGACGTCGGACGCCGCGTACAGGTCGGGGAGGTCGTCATCGGCCACCCGGCCGAGAAGCCGGACCGGCGCTCCGAGCCGGACGACGCGCCCCGCCAGGCGCTCGCCGTCACGACCCGACCCGCCGATGGCCACCGTCAGCTCGGGGAACGACGGGGCGAGGGCCGCCGCCGCGTCGATGAGCACGTCCATCCCCTTGCGCGGCACCAGGCGGCTCACGCTGGTGACGACCAGCCCCCGTTCGGGCAGGCCGAGGCGGCGACGGGCGGCCCGCCGGGGCGCTGCCGCCAGGGGCCGGAACCGCTCGGTGTCCACTCCCGGTGGCACTGTCAGCACGGGGGGCATGCGAGCACCGGCCACCCGGCGCGCCTCGTCCTCGGGATAGCCGCCCGCGCAGACGGCGAGCCGTGCGTGGGCGAGCACGTGGCCGAGCGCACGGCTGGCGCCGGGGAGGCGACCCGGGACGGTGACCTCGGCGCCGTGGAGCACCACCGCGTACGGCAGGCCCAGGTGCGGCCCGATGAGGCCGAGAGGGACGGCAGGGTCGATCACGACCAGGTCGGCACCGTGATCGCTCGCGACTCGGCGGACCGCGGCGGCGGTCGCCGGGGTGGGGAGCAGCACCGGCGATGGCAGCCGCTCGACCCGGATACCCGAACGTGCCACGGCAGCGTCGAAGGCGGGGGCGCCGTCATCCGAGGAGGCGGTCAGCACCACGTAGGTGGTCGGGTCGAGGCGGCGCCAGAGCTCCCACAGGTACGCCTGGATCCCCCCGATCTTGGGGGGGAAGTCGTTCGTCACCAGGACATGGGTCACCGCTTGCCCTGCGCCGCGGCTCAGCGTCGCCGGCCGGCCGGCTCGGCGCCCACGGTGCTCGACGCCGGGGACGCCGGGGACGCCGGGGACGCCGGGGACGCCGGGGACGGGGTCTGGGTCGGTGCGATCCAGGGGCGGTGCACCGGCACATCGTGGCACGTGCCCGACAGCGACCGCCCACCGACCCTCCCGCAACCGGGGACCGCGACGGACGGCGCCGCCTCAGCCGGCCGCCCGCTGCACGAAGCGGAGGCGCGAGACGAGGCCCGAACGTGCCAGCGCCCGCACCGCCCTGGCCTCGTCCACCCCGATGACCACCGCGCCCCCGGCCGGTGCGCGGTCGCCGTCGACCAGGAACGTCACCAGACAGTCGCCGCAGGCCGTGGTCCCCGACATGACGCACTCGTCACAGCTGATGGAGATGGTCTCGGATGCCATGCCGGCACTGTGCCAGCCGGGTGTCACACGCACGCCGCCGCGCGTCCGGCGCCGCCAGGGCCCCCGGCGAGATCCCGGCCTCGCGCGACAGCGCTCCTCTACGATGCGCCCCATGGACGCTACCGGACGGCGGCAACCGGCCTGGGCCACCGCCCTGCCCGCCCGCCGGTCCCCGGCCGCCAGCCCCGGCGCGAGCACTCCGGGTCCTGCACGGGTGCCGGTCCCGCCGATCCCGGACGTCGACCTGTCCGAGGTGCCGTTCGCCGTCGTCGACGTCGAGACGACGGGCGGCTCCCCGTCCTGCGCCTTCCTGACGGAGATCGGCGCAGCCGTCTACGTGGGCGGGCAGCGTGTCGCCGTGTTCGACCAGCTGGTCGACCCCGGCGTCCCCATACCCCCGTTCATCACCGAGCTCACCGGCATCGACGACGCGACGGTGGCTGGCGCCCCCACCGCGTCGCAGGTGCTGCCCGCGCTGTGCCAGCACCTGGCCGGGTGCGTCCTCGTCGGGCACAACCTGCCGTTCGACGTGGCGTTCCTCGACGCCGCCCTCGTGGACGGCGGCCATCCCCCGCTCGACCACCACCGTGTCGACACCCTGGTCCTGGCCCGCCGGCTCCTGCGTGACCGCGTACCGAACTTCAAGCTCGGCACGCTGGCGGCAGCGCTGGCGCTCCCGAACCAGCCGTCGCACCGGGCCCTGGCCGACGTGTTCGCCACCGCCGACCTGCTGCACTGGCAGCTCGAACGGCTGGCCCAGGACGGCGTCCTGCGCCTGCCGCAGCTGCTCGCAGCGGCCGGCACCAGCCGCCAACCGAGGACGGCGACGCCCACCACGACCGCGTCGCCCGCCACGACGGCGACGCCTGCCACGACGGCGACGCCTGCGCCCCGCGCATAGCACCGCAAGGCGGTCCTCGTGGCCGAAGGGTGCCGCCACAACACGCCCGACGCGGCGTCCCATTGCGCGCCTGGCCACTCAAAGTGGCGTCGTGCCCGGCAACCGCAGCTCGGCGCGTGAACAGGTGCCATCGGCGCGATTGAAATCTGAAAGGTTCGGGGGGCTGGCCGTCGTCTACAGGGCATCCTCCCCGACGAGGAGGCTCGGCTGGTGGCGTCGCGGTTCGCGGGAAGGGTCCGGACGGCCAGGCGGGCGGCGAAGAGGAAGGTGAGGCAGATGCGTGCACGGAGATCTCAGGTGTGGTCGAGCCGGCTGCTGGGCGGCGCGCTCGGCATCGTCACCGCAGCGGCGACGGTTGTGGCCGTCGGAACCGCCGCGGTGCCGGCTGGCGCGCAGGCCGTCGGGAACACCATTTCGCTGTCGACGGCGGTGGCGTCGGTGGGCGAGGTGGTCGTCGTGTCCGGGCATCTGGCCGCCAGCTGCGCGAGCCGGACGTCAACGCTCAGCTTGTCGACGGCGTCCGGCACGACCCCGGAACCAGGGTTCGTCCCGCCGGGCAGCTACCCGGTGCAGCTGCTGTTCCCGGCTTCCGGCCCCGGGCGCCCGTGGACCTACGATCTCGCCGTCCCCACCTACCTCGCCGCCTCCCGGCAGAGCGGGGTGGCAGTGACACCGGGGACCTACACGCTCACCATGAGCTGCAGCGGTGCGCCGCCCGCCAGCGTGACCCTCACCGTCACCGCCGCCTACCCGCCGGGGCGGTTCGTGGCCATGGCGTCCACCCCCGACGGCCGTGGCTACTGGCTCGCCCAGGCCGGGGGCGGTGTCTACGCGTATGGTGACGCCGGCTTCTCCGGCTCGCTCCCCGGTCTGGGGATCGACCCGAAGGCGCCGATCGTCGGCATGGCCGCCACCCACGACGGCCGGGGGTACTGGCTGGTCGGCGCCGACGGCGGGGTCTACGCCTTCGGCGACGCCCGCTACTTCGGATCACTGCCGGGAGCGGGGGTCGCCCCTGCCGGCCCCATCGTCGGCATCGCTGCCACCCCCGGCGGCGGCGGCTACTGGCTGCTCGGCAGCGACGGCGGCGTGTTCGCCTTCGGTGACGCCCCGTTCCTGGGCGAGGCCGCCGGTCAGGGATTCGCCGACGAGCCGTTCTCCGCCATCTCGGCGGTGCCGGGACCGAAACCGTCGGCAGGGTACGTCGTCACCTCCGAGTATGAGGACACCGTGGTGGCGTTCAGCGGGTCACGGGCACTGCCGACGGTGATCAACGGCCCGAGCATGCCGGGAGGCACCGCGGCGCCGTTCATCGGCGTCGCTCCCGCCGCGACGGGGACGCCCAGCGCGTGGGCGGCCGAGGTCGACGGCGGCGTGTTCACCTACCCCAGCGGCACCTCGGCCCCAGGGTTCTACGGCTCGCTCCCATCGCTCCACGTCACCCCCGCAGCCCCCGTCACCGCCATCGCCTCCACCCCCGACCACCGCGGCTACTGGCTGCTCGGCAGCGACGGCGGCGTGTTCGCCTTTGGCGACGCGTCGTTCCTCGGCTCGGCCAGCACGTCGAGGACCACCCAGGTCGCCTACGACCGCCCACCTCGTCGGACACGGCCGACCCGCCGCTGACGGTCACAGCGCAGCACTCCGAAACCAGCAACGGCAGCGGCATGGCCGCCGCCGGCTCCCACCGGTCCAACATGCGCGGTGATGGCCTCACCGAAAGTGCCTCCACGGACCGGGCTCATGGCTGGCTTCGCAACCGCCATCTTCTCCGTCGGGGAACCACGTTCCGGGGACGCACGGCTTATGTCCACGGCACGTCAGCCGGTGGATCCAGGATTAGGCTGCGACCCGTGATGCACGCGTTCGTCCTGATCGATGCCGCGCCCGCCCGCATCGCTCCTCTGGCCGAGGAACTGGCCGAGATCGACGGCGTGACCGAAGTCTTCTCGGTCGCCGGCGACGTCGCCGACATCGTGGCCATCGTGCGGGTCCGCCACCACGACGAGCTGGCGGAGGTCGTCACCCGCAGGATCGCTGCCCTCCGTGGCATCGAGTCGACGTCCACGCTGGTGGCGTTTCGCGCCTTCAGCCGCCACGACCTCGAAGCCATGTGGGACCTCGGGCCAGCGTGACCGGGCCCGCCTGCCCCAGACCCGTCTACCCCAGACCAGCGTGACCGGGCCCGCCTGCCCCAGACCCGCCTGACCCAGGCCCGCCCGACCGGACCTCTTGACCGGCCCCGCCTGGCCGCGCTCGCGCTCCGGCCCGGGTCAGCGAGCGGCGGCGGACCGTGACACCGCCACCAGGCGGTCGAGCACCGCTCCGGCCCGACCCGAGTCGAGCACCTCGGCCGCCAGCGCCAGCCCGGCGGCGATGTCGGTCACCGCGCCGCCGACGACCAGGCCGGCCGCCGCGTTCAGCAGCACGACGTCGCGGTGCGGACCGTCCCCGCCGGCGAGCACGCGCCGGGCCAGCGCAGCGTTCGTGGCGGCGTCGCCGCCACGGAGGTCTGCCACCGTCGCCGGCGCCAGGCCGTACGTGGCCGGATCGACCACCATCCGGCGGGCCCGGCGGTCGGTCCCGTCCGACAGAACGCCGGTAGCGTCCGCTGCCCCCGGGGTGCCGCCCGCCCCCGAGGTACCGGCATCGAAGAACAACACCTCGCTCGGCCCCGAGGTCGACAGCTCGTCGAGCCCGTCGGCGCCATGGACGACCATGGCCCGCCGCGCCCCGTTGGCGACGAGGACCCCGAGCATCTTCGGCGCCATGACGGGGTCGCTCACCCCGACCAGCTGCAGGCGGGCCCGGGCGGGGTTGGCCAGGGGACCGAGGAAGTTGAACACGGTGGCGATCCCCAGCTCGCGCCGCACGGGGATCACGTGGCGCATCGCCGGGTGGAACCGCGGGGCGAAGCAGAAGCCCATGCCGGCCTCGGCGACGCAGCGGGCAACGCCGGCCGGGTCCAGCTCGACGACGACACCGAGTGCCTCCAGGACGTCGGCCGAGCCCACGGCGGACGAGGCCGCCCGGCCGCCGTGCTTGCACACCGGCACGCCGGCGCCTGCCACCACGAGCGCGGCGATGGTGGACACGTTGATCGACGCGCTGCGGTCGCCGCCGGTGCCGCAGGTGTCGACGACCTCGCCCTCGACGGCCAGCGGCACGGCATGGTCGAGGAACGCTCGGACGAAGCCGGTCATCTCCTCGACGGTCTCGCCCTTGGCCCGCAGTGCGACGGCGAACGCCGCCACCTGGGCGGGCGTGGCCTCGCCGGCGAGGACCTGCCCGACGGCACACTCGGCCTCGTCCACAGACAGCCCGTCGCCGGCCAGGATGCGGCCAAGCACGCCGGGCCAACCGCCCAGGTCCTCGAACGTCACCGGCGGGTGCCGCCGGTCAGTCCCACCACAGGTCCCGGTCCAGCACGCCGCGCCCGATCAGGCCGAGCTGCACCTGGCTGGTGCCTTCCACGATGGTCAGCTGCCGAGCGTCGCGGTACCACTGCTCGGTCGGGTGGTCCTCCATGTAGCCGGCCGCCCCCAGCAGCTGCACCGCCAGCCCCGATGCCCGCACCGCGAGCTCCGTGGCGTGGTACTTCGCCATCGACAGGTACGGCACCCACTGCTTCGTGAACTTGCCCTGGTCGGCGAGCCATGCCGAGCGGTAGGTGAGCAGGCGCGCCGCCTCGATGTCGACGGCGCACTTGGCGATCTCCCACTGGATCCCCTGGAAGTCGGCGATCGTCTTGCCGAACGCGGGGCGCTCCTGGACGTAGCGGGTGGCGTACATGAGCGCACCCTCGGCCAGGCCGATGCCCCGGGCCGCCACGATCGGCCGCATGGAGTTGAGACCGAGCATGGCCAGGCGGAAGCCACCGACCTCGCCGATGACGTTGGCCGCCGGGACGCGGACCGAGTCGAGCAGCAGCTCACCCGTGTCGACGCCGCGCACCCCCATCTTGTGGTCCGTCCTTCCGACCGACAGCCCGGGCCACGACCGCTCGACCACGAACGCCGTGATCGAGTCGTGCGCTCGGCTCTCCGGGTCACCGGTCTTGGCGAACACGGTGTACCAGTCGGCCTCGCGCACGCCGGACATCCAGCACTTGGTGCCGGTCAGGATCCACCCGCCCTCGGCGTCGGGGTCCGGCACCGCCCGCGTCCGCATCCCCGCCACGTCCGAACCGGCCTGGGGCTCCGACAGGCCGAAGGCAGCCCGCTGCGTGCCCCCGGCGACGCCGGGGAGGTACCGGCGCTTCTGCTCCTCGGAGCCGGCGATCATGACCGGGCCCGTCGGCAGGCGGGTGAGCAGCAGCATCAGGGCGGCGGTGTTCGAGTACTTGGCCACCTCCTCGATGGCGATGGTGAGCCCGAGGATGCCGGCACCGGACCCGCCGTAGGCGTCGGGGATGCACAGGCCCAGCAGGCCGGCGTCACGGAACACCTCGAAGAGGTCCCGCGGGTACTCCCCGGTGCGGTCGATCTCGCGGGCACGAGGCGCCACCTTGTCCTGGGCCAGCCGGCGCACGGTGGACTGCAGCTCGGCCAGCTCGGGAGAGAGGGAGAAGTCCACGTACGAAGGATATTGCGCCCACTCGGTGCCGGCGCAACCCGGAGCGCCGGACCGGAGCGAGCGCCGACGCGCAACGGGACCGCCGTGCCGGGTGATCCCCGGTAACGTCGGCGCCATGACCCGGGTTCCCTCGACAGCGCGGGTCGGCACAGCGACTGCCGGTCCGGACGGTGTGCCGGACGGCATGCCGGCGATCGAGGTGCACGACCTGGCCCGCCGCTTCGGTTCGGTCGACGCCGTGCGCGGCGTGAGCTTCAGCGTCGGCTCCGGGGAGACCTTCGGGTTCCTCGGGCCCAACGGCGCCGGCAAGTCCACCACGATCTCCATGCTGTGCACCCTGCTGGTGCCCACGTCGGGGTACGCGACCGTTGCCGGCTTCGACGTGGTGAAGCAGCGGGCCGAGGTTCGCAAGCGGATCGGGCTGGTCTTCCAGGACACCACGCTCGACGACTACCTGACCGCGGAGGAGAACCTCCGCTTCCACGCCGAGCTCTACGGGGTGCCGAGGTCCCAGGCCGCTGACCGGCTGGCAGACGTGCTGCACATGGTGGGCCTGTGGGACCGGCGCGGCGGGATAGTCCGAACCTTCTCAGGCGGGATGAAGCGCCGGCTCGAGATCGCCCGCGGGCTCCTGCACTCCCCGCGCGTGCTCTTCCTCGACGAGCCGACCGTCGGCCTCGACCCCCAGACCCGGGCGCACATCTGGGGCTACATCGACGAGCTGCGCCAGCGCGAAGCGATCACGATGTTCCTGACCACCCACTACATGGACGAGGCGGAGCACTGCGACCGCATCGCCATCATCGACCAGGGCGAGATCGTCGTCGTGGACACCCCAGAGAACCTGAAGGCGAGCGTGGGCCGGGACCGGGTGCAGCTGCACACCGCGGATGACGCCCGGGCCGCCGCCGCCCTGCACGAGCGGTTCGGCGTGGACGCCTCGGTCAGCGACGGTGCGCTCACGTTCCACGTGGCGGGCGGCGAGAAGTTCGTGCCTCGCCTGTTCGCCGAGCTCGGAGTCCCCATCGCCGCAGTCAGCATCGCCCGGCCCACGCTCGACGACGTCTTCATGGCGTACACGGGCCGCACCATCCGGGACGCCGAGGCGTCCGCCACCGAGCGAATGGCGTCGGTGCCGTGGATGCGGAGCCGGCACCGATGAGCACATCGGTACCGGATGGCGCGGGCAGGACCGGCAGCACGTCCCCACGCACGACCTCGGGGAAGCCGGCGAGGATGTTGGCGGGCTCGGCGGGAGGTCCCGGAGCACACCCCGGCGGTGCGCCCGCACGCGGGCCGGCGATCCCCGGCGCCGAGCCGGGTGAAGCACCCGCTCCGAGCCGGCACCAGGCGGCTCTGGCACCGGTGCGCGTGGCGGGCGGCCGTTGGCAGGACGACATCCGGGCCGTCAAGGTGGTGTGGCGCCGCGAGCTGATCCGGTTCGGCCGCAACAAGCTCCGGATCGTCACGTCGCTGGTCCAGCCGGTGCTGTTCCTGTTCGTCCTCGGCACCGGGCTGTCGTCGCTCGTGTCGCGGGGAGTACCCGGGGCGAGCCACGCCAGCTTCGAGACGTTCATGTTCCCCGGCGTGGTGGCCATGACGGTGCTGTTCACCGCCATCTTCTCCTCGGTGTCGATCGTCTGGGACCGGGAGTTCGGGTTCCTCCGCGAGATGCTGGTGGCGCCGGTGCGACGCGGCGCCCTCGTGGTCGGCAAGTGCGCCGGCGGGGCAACCGTGGCCACCATGCAGGCAGTGATCATGCTGGCGCTGGCAGGACTGGTGCACGTCCCGTACTCGCCGGTGCTCCTGCTCATCCTTGTCGGCGAGCTGCTGCTCGCGGCGATCACCATTACGGCGCTGGGCACCGCCCTGGCCTCCCGAATGGCCCAGGTCGAGTCGTTCCAGGTGGTGATGCAATTCGTCGTGCTGCCCCTGTTCTTCCTGTCGGGCGCGCTCTTTCCGCTGCGGGCGCTGCCCGCATGGCTGGCCGCCCTCACGAAGATCGACCCGCTGGCCTACATCGTCGATCCCATGCGTCGGGCGGTGTTCGAGCACGTGCAGACATCGCCTGCCGTGCACCGACTGTTCGGCGCCACCATGACGTGGAACGGCTGGCCGGTGCCTGTCGGCGTGGAGCTCGGCCTCACCGCCGTCATCGCCGGGCTGCTGCTGGTCCTGGCGATCGTGGCGTTCTCCCGGACGGACTGACCGCCCCCGGGACCGACGGACCGTCAGGCGGACTTGCGGCGCTGCCGAAGGATGCGCCGACGCTCGCGCTCCGTCGCCCCGCCCCACACACCCTCGCGCTCGCGGTGCACCAGAGCGTGCTCCAAGCACGTCTGTCGAACCGGGCACATCGAGCAAATTGCCTTGGCTTCCTCGGCATCCTCGTCGGACACCGGGTAGAAGACATCGGGGTCGATTCCCCGACAGGCGGCTCGCTTGCGCCAGCTGGCGGTCGAAAGGGCGGTCATCGGGATCACATCCTCGGGCGCGGTGCCCGTCTGTCGTCGCTGTAAGGAGCCAAATTCCGCACGCAGCGCATGCAACACCCCGGGGACGAAATTCAGCGGAACACGAAGTATGACCGATCGACCGTCCCATGTAAAGGCCAGCGACCGGCCCCGAGCAGGTTCTTTCCGCGCTCCGAGTGTCTTGCACCGCTGTACGCGGTCACTTGTGCACCAGTGCGCAGGATGGTGACGAGACCCCGCCAATTGGCTACCAGTCGCGCAACTACAGCCACTTTTCGTGGCTCTGCCCCGAGCTTCTGTGCACGCCGGTCGCGACAGCACCGGCACACCGGCACACCGGCACACCGGCACACCGGCACACCGGCACACCGGCCGCAGTCGATCAGTCTCGCAGGTCCGACAGCAGCTCCACGAGAGTCTCTACCGGAAGATCCACCTCGTGGCGGTACTCGGGGTGCTCAACCGCCAAGGCCACCGGCCCGCCGGCAAATTCATCGACCTCCACCGGCGAGAACGCCCACCGCAGGTAGTGGACAGCGGGAGTGATCTCGGCTCGGGTCAGCTGCGCCTCGTGACCGGCCTCGGGAACCGAGCGCACCCGGGAGCCACCGGCCAGGCGGAGCTCGACCGCACGCTCGATCCCCACCAACCGGGGCAGCCAGGTGCGCAGCTGCTCGTCGTCGGTCAGCTCGATGAACAGCGTGGCAGACAGCTCACCGGGCTCGGGGATCAGCGGGTTGTAGGCCCGGAGCTCCTCGAGCACGGCGTCGTCGGAGACGATCCGCTCCGCCCGCACCATCTCGTGCACCTGGAACAGCACTGTCTGCCGATTCTCGAAGACGAGCGACACCACGGGACCGACGGGCACCCGCCGACGGCGCTTCAGCGCAATGACATCGCTCCGGACCTCGTCGCGCTCGCGCTCGTAGGCACGAAGGTCCATGATGTCGTCCAGTTGCAGCGCTCGGGACATGGCGTCGCTCCTCCGGTTCATCGTGGGCGGCCAGGTCCGACCGGAGCCGGTCCCCGGTCAGCTGACCGAGGTGAGACCCTGGCTGAACCGGCCCGCGTGGCTCTTCTCCGCACGAGCCAGCGTCTCAAACCACTCAGCCACTTCGTCAAACCCCTCGTCGCGAGCGGTCCGGGCAAAACCCGGGTACATCTCCGTGTACTCGTAGGTCTCACCCTCGATCGCCGACTTCAGGTTGTCCACGGTGGCGCCGACCGGTACGCCGGTGACCGGGTCCCCGACTTCCTTCAGGAAGTCGAAGTGCCCGAAGGCGTGGCCCGTCTCACCCTCGGCCACGGAGCGGAACAGCGCAGCGACGTCGGGGTAGCCCTCGACATCGGCCTTCTGGGCGAAGTACAGGTAGCGGCGGTTCGCCTGGCTCTCGCCCGCGAACGCCTCCTTCAGGTTGCTCTCGGTCTTGGAACCCTTCAACTCTGCCATGGTGCCACGTCCTCCTCGTCGTGATGGGTACTACTGATCATGGACCCGTCGATGACGGACGCGCCGGCACCGATCCTGTCCGGTGATGCGCCGGACCTACCGTCCGTCGGGCCGTCGCCTCTGCCTTTGCCGTCGCCGTCGCTCTTGCCTCCACCAGCAGCACGCCCGCTGCCGTCAGCGGGAGCACGGCAGTCCCCGCAGGTCCCGCGAAAGACAACCTCCGCCGGTCCGACCGCGAACCCGGCGTCACCGCCGGCCGGTACCTGGAGCGCCGAGAAATCTGCGTGCAGGTCCCGCACCTTGCCGCACGAGCGGCACACCAAGTGGTGGTGCACGCTCCCTGCGTTGGGATCGAACCGGGCGGTCCCGGTCCCCAGATCGAGCGCAGCGATCTCCCCCAACGAGGCCAGTTCGTGAAGGGTCTGATAGACGGTCTTGAGCGAGATGGTCTCCATCTGGCGACGAGCTGCCTCGTAGACGGCCTCCGCCGTCGGATGGGTGACGTCGCCGTAGAGCACCCCGAAGATGCACTGGCGCTGGGCCGTGACCTTGCGGCCATTGGCCCGGAACACATCCACCAGCTCGCTCGGATGACGCATCGATGTCACCCTAGCGGGCCGAGCGGCGCGTCAACACCCATTGTTTGTTACTAGTCGTTGTTGTTTACTGTGCACCAGCACCAGCACCAGCACCAGCACCAGCACCAGCACCAGCACCAGCACCAGCACCAGCACCAGCACCAGCACCAGCACCAGCACCAGCACCAGCACCAGCACCAGCACCAGCAC
>JAKAYQ010000282.1 GCA_021826725.1 Actinomycetes bacterium | reverse complement strand
GCAGCAGCGCTGCGACCCGCAGAGCGCAGAAGTTCGCCTCGTCCCGAAACCACCGGGGCACCCATCTCACCCCGGGACAACAGCCAGGTGGTGGATCCTCCTGGCCCACAGAGGTGTTTACATGAGCGTGATGCAACAACCGCAGCTCCCGCTGGGGCAAACTGCGACCGATCCGTCCATGGGCGCATGCCCCCGGGCACCGCACCGGTCCGCCGCCAAACAGAGCTCCCCTGGTAGTGCCCTGCCTCCATCGGGGCTCTCCGGCCGCGGCGGCACGCAGGTACCCCACCGCTCCGCCGTCACCGGGCGGCGGAGCCCGCCGGCACCCAACCGACGCGCCGACAAGGGCTGGCGTCTGGACGAGGCGACTCGCCGGACCGGTCGAGCCGGCGTCGCCGCTGCCCGTGCAGCCTTGGCCAGCACCATCCCGGGCAACACCGCCCCTGACGGTGCCGCCCCGGACCGTGGCGCCGTCGACCGTACTGCTGCCGACAGCACCATGCCGGATCCTTCCGACTGCGCCCGGGGCCACCAGTTCGATCTGGGCTCGGCCGCATCACCGGCATCCCCCTCAAGCCTGGCGGGGCAAGCGGCAGCACGACCGTCAGCCGCGTAGCACCGGGTCAGCACCCCAGACCGGCACCCCAGACCGGCACCCCAGACCGGCACCCCAGACCGGCACCCCAGACCGGCACCCCAGACCAGCGCCCCAGACCAGCGCCCACACCACCACCCAGACCACCTGCTGGGCCGGGCGGCATGTTGCAGGAGGCTTCCGGACCGTGTCCGGCTTGCGCTGGTGCCGCGAGCCCCAGCTGAGTGCGGGGACGCCATGGCCTGTCCCGGACCGCAGGCTGTGCCGCACATGCCGCTGCGGGCGCTACCGTCGTGGTCATGGCGACGCTCGTCGAACGCCTCGGATATCCGGCGGATCGGAAGCTGCTGATCCTCAACGCAGACGACCTCGGCTCCTGCCACGCCGCAAACGAGGGCATCTACCAGGCACTACGCGACGGGCTGGCGACCAGCGCCAGCCTGATGGTTCCCTGCCCCTGGTCCCGAGGAGCAGCCGCCGCCTACCGCGGTGACGACGTGGGCGTGCATCTGACCGTGAACGCCGAGCACGACCTGGTCCGCTGGGGGCCGATCACCCATGCTCCGTCCCTGCTCGACGGCGACGGCGGCTTCCCCCGCACCGTGACCGACTTGTGGGACCACGCCGACGCAGACGAAGTCCGACGCGAGCTGCGCGCCCAGGTGGAGCGTGCGATCCTGTGGGGCTTCGACGTCAGCCATCTCGACGCGCACCTGGGCGCGGTACCCGGGCGTCCCGAGTTCTTCGACGTCTACCTGGAGCTGGCCATCGAATTCGGGTTGCCGATGCGGCTGCCTGGACCGGCCCATGCGCCCGCGTCCGGCTTCCCCTGCCGTGAGCTCGCCGCCGAAGCCGGCGTCGTGGTTGCCGACGACCTCCTGCCGCTCTACGGCGTCGGAGCGCGCCAGGCACTGTTCGAAGCGCTCCCAGGGCTGCGCCCCGGCGTCACCGAGGTGCGGCTGCACCCAGCGGTGGACAGCCCCGAGCTTCGGGCCATGACCCCGGACTGGTCCGCGCGGGTGGACGACCACAACCTCCTTGTGTCCGAACCCGCTCTCGGCGACGCCATCGCTGCTGCCGGCATCACGCTCATCGGCTATCGGCCCTTGCGGGACCTCATGCGCCAGAGCCGGCACACCCCCGCGCCACGGCCCAGCCCATGACGAGCACGGTCGTGACCGCCGAGGTCGTCGACCCATCTGGAAGTGCTGCCATGGGGCCTTCGTCCACCAAGGACCATCCCGCCGACGACCGGCAGCCGATCGGTCGAGCGCCTGCCTGGACCTGGGCCGGCGCCACGCTCCTCGGTGACGCCGACCGACCCGACATCGTCGACCTTTCGGTCCACGTCGACCGCAGAGGCCTGGCCCTGGCTCCGCCAGCCACCTCACCGGGCGTTGACGAGCGCTGGCGAACCCTGCGATGGACCACTGTGCGGTCCATCGCCGTCCGATCAGCGACGATCGCACCTATCGGAACCGCCGAACCCGCCCGAACCCCCAGCACCACCGGAACCCCAGGGACCGCTCCCACCGCCGGGGCTGGCAGCATCGTCCTGATCCGAACAGACCGGGGCACGTACCGGCTTCGGTTGCCGGAGGTCGCCGCCGCCGACGTCGCCACCGCCGTCCAGCGCTTCGCCCCGGACGGCCTGATTACCGGCCCCACCAGACCCGCAAGCGGATCCCCGCAGGCGCCGCTCCATGGGGTGGCCGGCGCCCCCACGCGCGGCCGGCCCCGCACACCGGACATCCTCGGCCACCAGCCGTCCGACGCCGGCAGCACTGCGAGACCCCGCTCCGCCGCACAGGAGCTCGCCGAGGAGCCAACCGACGGCGACGCGCCCGCCGGCAGCGCATCCACAACGGGCAGCGCATCTAGGACGGCCCCGTCGACGTTCGTCCGGATCCGACCAGTCCTCACCGCCGTGCTCGTGCTGGCGGTCGCCACGATGGTGGCGCTTGTGCTGGCCGACAGCGTCGGCGCCATCCACCTGACGTGGCTCGGCGGAACTGGGGCCAGCAGCCCATCGGCGGCACCGCTCCACCTTCGGTGACCTGGGCGGCCCACAGCCCGGGTCCCCGGCCGCCCAGCCGCCTCGCTGACCAGCCGCCTCGCTGACCAGCCGCCTCGCTGACCAGCCGCCTCGCTGACCAGCCGCCTCGCTGACCAGCCGCCCACCCCCTGGCCGCCCGTGAGCAGTCACGCGCAGTGCGAAGGTCCGTGTCGTCCTTGGTCACGCGCCACACGTGACCGCATGAACGGTGTCGGGCGACACGATCGCGCCGATCCACTGCGAACGGCCAGCGGCCTCCACCCCGCCAGCACAACACCTCACTTCGCGGCGCCAAGCCGTCTCAATCCTCGGTGATGCCCGCAACCGCCGACCGCACGACACCGAACCGCTCCCCTGCGCTGCAGGCGAGCAGATCCAGAACGGCGCCAGTCCGCCCTTCCACCTTGGCCCGTCCCTGCATGTAGGCCGACGACAGCCCGAGATCCCCGAAGAGCACCTGCCTAGCGTCATCCGCACTGATGGTGATCACCACGTCGGCCCGACCCGCCGGGACCGGACCCGCGATGGTCATCGACCCGTCACGCACTGTGCACGACCATCGAACATCGCCGTCAGCACCTCCCGTGACGACGACGCAGACCCGCATGCCATCCGGGCGCACGGGGGTGTCGGGGGTGTCGGGGGTGTCGGGGGTGTCGGGGGTGTCGGGGGTGTCGGGGGTGTCGGGGGTGTCGGGGGTGTCGGGGGTG
>JAKAYQ010000052.1 GCA_021826725.1 Actinomycetes bacterium | reverse complement strand
TTACCGCCGTCGTTGGCCGTCAAGACGACCGGACCAGTCGAGGTGAGCGTGCCGGTCGCCTCCGACACCCCAGGCGTGCTCGTCGGCGTCTGCGCCGACAGCGTTCCAGCCGCGTCGATGGGCTGCTGGTAGATGCAGAACAGACCGGCGCTGGCCACGTACAGGCCCACCGACAGGTCACCGCTCTGCGACGTCGCACCGCTGGTCGCGTCGTACGACCCCGCCAGCGGGTTCGCCGTCGAACCAGCCAGGGTGATGTCGTCCGCCAGACCGAGCGTGCCCGACAGCGGCGCGAACGTCGTCCCGGCCGCCGGGATGCTCACCGCACCAGACGACAGCGAGCCGAGGAACGCCCCGTTCACCCCGGTCAACGCCAACGTACCGGCACCGGCCTTGATGGTCAGCGTTCCACCGGACACGTTGACGCACATGTTGCTGGTGGCGGTGAGCTGGCCCGAGCAGTCCGGCGCGTTCGCCTGCGCCTGGGTCAGGTACGTGAACTGGTCGGCCGAGCTCGTCGCGCTCGTCCCGTTCGCGGTCGTCACCGTCACATTGACGACCCCTGCAGAAGACACCGCCGGCGCCGCCAGGTCGATCCTGGTGTCCGACACCACGACACACACCAAGCTGCCCGACGCACAGCTCACCGCTGTCGACCCGAAGTTGACCGCCGTCGCCCCGGTGAACCCGCTGCCGTTGATACCCATGATCACCGGCGGCTCGCTACCCGTGCCACTGGTGATCGGCCCCGACGTGCTGGTCAAGCCCGTCACCACCGGCGCCGACGCCGCACCCGCGGAAACAGACGCCGAGGCGACAACCAGCCCCGACGTTCCGACCACACCCGCCGCCAGCGCCGCTACACCCAACAAGCCGCGCGCCCGCGTTCGGGTATTCCACACTGATGCCAAGAACATGCACACCCCCCGTTTTGAAACCGGTGTCCCGCGGGCAACCAGCCCCGCGCCTGCGACACAGCCGGTCTGTTCATGTCGTTGGTTCCCGAGCGGCATCCCACCGCTCGCTCCCACCCACGTCCGGACGAGCCGGCATGACGGTGGTGACGTGGCGTAGCGGGCATCGTGATTTGCGCCACGTGTAGGGCCACTCTGCATCACGGAGGGTGCCCTGTCAAGGAAGGCGCGAGCACGCCCGACCGGTGCCATCTTCGGCCGATCACCCCGAGGGCGACGGAACAGACCGATCCTGACCACACAGCAGGATTGGTGCTGACCAGGCTCAGCGACTCCGCCACGAGTCGACACGAGTTCTGCACATTCGTCCGGAACGCCGGAGGCAACCCGAACTACCAGAGAGTAGGCAGACGCGCTGAGTAGTAATTATTGACGCCGATGTCAGCAGTGCTGCTCGCATCATGCGGACATGCGCGGTGACCCCAAGAGGAAGCGACGCACGCCGTGCGTCGAGTCGAGAACCACCGGTCCGGCCAGATCCGAAGGGGTCCGAGCCGCCAGAGTCCCCAGCGCGAACGGTCAGCGCTCAGCGTTCGCTTCGGTACCACCCGTCGTGGAGTCGGGTCGCCCTGCCGCCGCCAGCCGGGGGACCAGCTCCTCCACCTGCGCGCCGGTGGCCCGGATCCGGCGGTCGAGCTCGTCAACCAGTGCCGTTGCCCGCTCCAGCTTGGCCACCAACCGGTCCACGTCCACGTCGCGTCCCTCGAAAAACGCGACGATGCCGTCCAGTTCGCGGCTGGCCTCGCTGTAGCTGAGGGACGTCACCGGCACGTCGGGCGGCGGGGACCCCCCATCGGGACCATTTCGGTCCTCACCGCTCTCACCGTTCTCAGCTGTGGCGTCGCTGGACATTGCTGCTCCTTTTGTGCGTGCTAGCCGGGGCCCGGCGCGTCCCAACCGGAGGCTCGGCGCGTCCCTGCCGGGGGCCGGTGCACTCCTGCCTGGGGCGGATCCCGGCCCGGCCCCCACTCCCCCGTCCGCCAGGCGGACGCCCGCTCCGACACGACGACCGTTCCAGACTGTCGCGCTGCCGTCACCGGGCGACCCGCTCACCGGCCCGCACCACCCGCGGCAGAGCCCGATATCCGGTCCACCACCGAGTGGACGGCGCCGTCGACGAAGCGGGTCGTGAGCCCCCCGACCTGACGAGCCACGTCCGCCGAGCGGACGAGAACGCCGGCGTCATCCACCGTCAGGGTGTACCCGCGCTCGAGCTGCCGTTCCACGTCGTAGGCAGCCACCAGCCGGCGCCAGGAATCCACCCGGTCGGCTTGGCGGGCGACCGCGGCCACGGCACCGGGAACCAGCCGTGCCGACTGCTGCGCCAGCTGCAGGCGGGCCTGGCCTGTGGCTCGGGTCGCCTCGGCCGCAAGGCGGTCAGCCCGGCCGCAAAGGGCGTCTGCCCGGCGGTGGAGCTGGCTCTGCGCTCCGACCGCCAAGCGGTGGCGCTGCTCCCGGTGTCGGGCCGCCTCGGTGTCGACCACAGCGGTCGCACGCCCGGCGATGAGGGTCGCACTGTCGGCGACGCCATTCCACCAGCTGCGCACCAGGTCGGCAAGGGCCTGCCCGCAGGCCGTGGGAGTCCGCCAGGCGGTGTGCGCCACCAGGTCGGCCACCGACTGGTCACCGGTGTGCCCGATGCCGGTCCACACCGGTACCGGGCAGGTGGCGATCGCCCGGGCGACCATCTCGGCTTCGAACGCCATCAGGTCGGCGCGCGACCCCCCACCGCGCACCACGACCACCAGGTCGCAGCTGGCCGGTCCGAGCGCGGCAACCGCAGCAGCGATGGCGGCAGGAGCATCCACGCCCTGCACGGCGACGGGCGCCAGCAGCACGTTGAACGCGAAGCCTGATTCGGCCAGCTGGCCCAGGAAGTCGTTGCATCCCTCCGTTCGCGGGCTCGCCACCAGACCCACACGCAGGGGCAGCTCGGGAACCACCAGCGCTTTCGCCCGGTCCAGCAGACCTTCCGCTTGGAGGCGGGCGACGAGCGCAGCCCGCTCGGCCGCGAGGCGACCCAGCAGGGCGTCGACATCGAGCGCGTCGGCGACGAAGGTGATCTGCGCTCGTGCAGCATAGAGATCGATCCGACCACCGAGGACGACGACCGTGCCGGCCTGCAGGTGCAGCCCCTGATCGGCCAACAGCCCCCGCAATGGGCCCCAGGTGGAGCGCCACACGTTGACTTTGAGCGTCGGTGCGTCCGATCCCGTCGCATCGGGATCGACGAGGTCCACGTAGCAGTGGCCCCGCTGGGACTCGACGATCTTGTGGATCTCGCCCCTGACCCACACACGACGCCCCGCGGGGAACCTGGCCGTGATTGCGGCTCGGACCTCGCCGAGGACGGCGGCCACCGACAGGACCCCGATCCGACTGCCGTCCGCGTCGGTCGGATCGGCCGCAGGATCCTCCAATCCCTCGGCAGCGGCTCCGGCTTCACTGCCGGCCGCGCCGCCCGCGCCCATCGGGCTGTCGTTCCCGGAGCCATCCGAAGCCCTGCCGGCCAGACCGGCAGCGACCGACCTCGATGGGCTCCGCTCCTGCGCTCCATCCGCCCAGAAGGTGAGCGGGAGTGAGGCAGGATCGTCGGCAGGACGGCGCACCGGACCCACCATACCCAGCCGGGGCTGCGGGCCCAGCCCCTCCCGGCAGGTCCGGCCCATCGGGCCCGAGCCCAGCCCGACAGTCCGAGCCCCGCTCAATTGCTCCAGCCCCAGAGCCCCACGGGCAGACCCTCCCGCCGGACCGCCAGACCGTTCCGACGATCCCCAGCCCTTCCCACTCATCCCCAGTCCCTCCCGACAATCTCCAGCTCCTCTCGATGACTTCCATCAATCCCGATGGCCCCCAGCCCCTCCCGACACCCTCCAGCCCAGATGGCCGGGCTGTTCGCCTTTCCCGTCCCGACGCACGACCTGGCACACTGAAGGTGACGGTGAGCCGGCCGGGTGGCCGCGGCACGGCTTGGTCCTGAACCGGGACCGTGTCGAGGAAGGTCGGGACTCCACAGGGCAGGGTGCTGGCCAACAGCCAGTCGGGGCGACCCGAAGGACAGTGCCACAGAGAGCAGACCGCCGATGGCGGTCCCGGAAACGGGGTCGCACAGGCAAGGGTGAAACGGTGCGGTAAGAGCGCACCAGCGTCCGGGGCGATCCGGACGGCTTGGTAAACCCCACCCGGAGCAAGGCCGAACAGGGGACACGGGCTGCCCGTCCCGCCGGCACCCGCCGGCGATCCCCAGGTGGGCCGCATAGATGGATGGCCACCGGCGCCGATCGGCGCCACAGAATCCCGCCTACAGGCCGGCTCACCGTCACCGGCCCCATGTGCGCAGTCCGTGGCACAAGGCTGAAGCGGAGTTGCTCGAGCGTCCGCTCCGGCGCCATTCGCGAGCGCCCTCCCTGGCGCCACTTGGAGCGAGGACCCTTCAGGAGGCACCGACGCCTCCGACGTCCCCCTACACCGGCAATCCCCCTCGCCCAAGGCCCCCTGCGCCAATTGCCGCGGGCCCGGCTCGTGGCGCCGTCGGGAACGCCGCACGGGTGTGCTGCCCCTACCCGCGAACAGGATTCGTCCCGGCGGGCACCGGCGGCCAGGTGCGCAACGCCCAGCGGTGTGGGACACTGGCCCACGACGTGGGACCACCTTCACACGCCTGGCTCGGCCTCGGACTGTCGTTCATCTCGGCCCTCATCGTCAGCTGGGCGTATGGCCGCGAGCATGCTGCCGCGGTCGCACTCCCCGCCGTCACTCTCAGCCACCCGTTGCGATCGGCGCGACTGCTCTCCACGGACCGCCGCTGGATGCTCGGGTTCGCCGCCGAGGGCGGGGGTTGGGTGGTGTTCATGCTGGCGTTGCGACTGGCACCGCTGGCGCTGGTCCAGGCGGTGAACGCTTCGGGGGTGGCCGTGCTCGCCTTTTTGTCGACCGGGGGCCGGATGCGACGGCTGGGCCGGCGCGAGCGCCTGGCGGTCGCCTCGGCTGTGCTCGGCCTCGTCCTGCTCGCCCTGTCACTGATCGGGACGACACCGATGGACCGCACACCGCGTTCCATCCCCACTGTTATCTGGCTCGCAGCCTGCCTGGCCGCAGCCGCAACCTTCGCCATCCGGTGGCCGAACATCGTTCGCGCCTCCACGCTCGGCGCGGCAGCCGGCCTGCTGTTCGCCGGTGGCGACACGTCCGGCAAGCTGGTCGTCCTGGGCGGCAATTGGCTTCTGGCAGCAGTTCCGCTGGTCATCTTCTACAGCCTGGGATCCATCCAGCTGCAGAGCGCCTTCCAGCACGGGAACATCCTGATCGCCGCCGGCACCGCCAACCTCGTCACCAATGCTGTGCCGATCGTCGCCGGGATCGTGCTGTTCCGCCAGGTGCTGCCCCACGGCCTGCAACTGGCCGCCCAGGCACTCGCGTTCGCTGCCATCTTGACGGGAGCGATGCTGCTCGGTGACCGGGCGCGCGGCATGCCCGCAGCCGACGAACCGGTCGGCCAGACGAACGGCGACACCGTCGGTGCCGCTGTGCGGCACCCCTGCTGACACGGCACCCCTGCCGGCACAGCACCCCTACCGGCACCGCATCGGGGCGGAGCGAGCGCTGCTCAACACCGCGGCAACCCGGCGATCGCTGTGTCAGGGCAGCACACGGGGCAGCCGATGCTCTGGCAAGAAGCTGGAACCGAGGTCGAGGGAGGCGGCGTGGATCGCTGCAGGGGCAGCCTGGTGGTGAGGCGGGACGGGACCCCGGCGTTCTGCACCGCCGGGTGTCGCCCGGTCGGTACCGCCCAGGCCCTGGTCACCCACAGCCGCTTCGTAACCGACGATGCCGTCGCCACGGTGATCGGAACCGACAGCAGGTTCCAGCGGGCACTGACGGACCAAGGCCGGCCGCCCTGCCCTCGATGACAACAGGCAGCCCGGTCATACGACCAGGCTGCCACGTCTGACCAGGCTGCCCGTCGACGAACTGCGACCCGATCACGCATTCCGTCCGGTCGCCTGCCTGCCCGCCAGTCCCTGGTCGTCGGCGCCGATCGCGATCAGCCGGTGCTGGGAGTCCCGGTCGCGGATGGCACTGTGCCCGACGACCCGGATCCGCTGCCGGTCTCGGCCGTCCCGCTCGAACCGCTCGCCACCGTCACGGTGACGGTGACCGAACCCTGCGACGGGACGTAGGTGCCGGCCCCGCCGACGCCCGAGCCGGGCCCGTAGAAGGCAGCGACGTCGTACACGCCGGTCACCGGGAAGGTGACGCTGCAGGTCGCTTGCAAGCTGCGCAGTGCGACCGTGCAGGCAGTGCTCTGGCTGCCGGTCCCTCGCCGGCTCACGGTGAACGTCACCGTACCGGCCGGATCGGGCTCTCCAGGAGGCGGGTCCAGGGTGGCGGTGAAGGTGGTCGGAGACGACTGCTGGGGGACCGCGGCGCCGAAGGGGTCCGACACGGTGACACCGGCGACCTGGTCGCCGCCCCCGAACCCGGATCCCCCGGGCCCGCCCGACGACGCGCTGCCTGATCCCGACGACGAGGAGCTCGATCCGCTCCCACCGCCACCGGTCGAGGACCCGCTGCCGGCAGATGTGCTCCCAATCGAGGCATTTCCGATCGACGCGCTCCCGGCCGACGTCCCAACCGGCGACGAGCCGCCGGACGCGCCGGCACCGTCGCTCGGGGACGCCGGCTGACCCGACAACGCCGGGGACGTGCCCGCAGCCGTCGGCGTGTTGCCGGTCGAGGTGTTGTCGCCACCGCTCCCCGAACCGCCCGACGTCCCACCGTCCGCGGCGATCGCCGGCGCCGGGTGCGCCGGGGCACTCCCCCCGGCAGCTGCACCGATGACGGGCGCCGGACCCGAGTTGCCGCGCCCCGCCCCCGATCTTGCACCTGCCGCTGTGCCCACACCATGCCCGCTCGACGAGGCACCAAGCACCACGGCCAGCACGATGCCGACAACGGCGACGGCCGCCAGGCCGCCGACCACGGTGGCCCGGCGTGTCATAGGGATGGAGTGTAGCCGCCGCACCACAGTTGGGCACGCATCGTGAATCTGTGACGACAGCCCGTGCCCGTTACCGCCGCCGTCGATCAGGCGTGCTCCTGCCGGCCCGGCGGTGACCAGCCCGGCGGCAGGTTGAAGCCATGCAGGCTGGGTCCCGTCGCGCCCCAGCCCAGGACCGTGATCGAGCCGGTGGCGAGGAACATCCGCCAGGCAACCTCGTCTCCGACACCGAGCGCCCAGGCGACGGCGGCCTTGATCGGGGACACATGGCTGACGATCACCACATGACGCTCCGCCCGAGCCATGCCACCATCGTCACCGACCAGCTCGAAGCAGGCCGTGCGCACGCGGCGCCCCACATCGGCGAGCGCCTCCCCCCGGGGCGGGGCGAACGCCGGGTCGCGCCGCCACCGCTGCCAGAGATCTCCGGGCACGGTGGCCAACGGCGTACCGTCGAGGTCGCCATAGTCGACCTCGATCCAGCGCTCGTCGACGTCCACAGTCGCCACGCCGCAGGCCTCGGCGACGATCTCGGCTGTCTGGCACGCCCTGCCGAGCGGGCTGCACACCACCCGATCGACTGCCTGACCGAGACCGCTACCGAGCAGGCTCGCCTGGTCGCGGCCGCGTTCGGTAAGCGGCGACTCGAGCCGGCCGAGCAGCAGGCCGGCCGCGTTCCCCTCGGACTCACCGTGACGCACCAGGAGGAGCACAGCGACCGGTCAGCGAACCAGGATCCGGCCGCACTGGTCACAGGTCACGACCGTGTCGGGCGGGGCCTTGCGGATCCGGTCCACCTCCATCGACGGCAAGGTGAGATGGCATCCACCACATGCGTTGCCGACGAGCGGTGCCGCACCGACCCCGCCGCCGCGAGCCCGTATCCGCTCGTACTGCTCCAGCAGCGACGGCGCCACCGCTTCCGCTGCCTGGCGCCGCAACTCCTCCTCCGACCGGACGGTGCCGGCGATCTCGGCCTCGGCCTCGGCCGCGGCCGCCCGCGCGCCGTCGGCCGCGAGCTGCAGGGCGGCGATCGACGCTGACAGGCCGGCCAGCTCGGTATCGACCGGCTCCAGGGCCTCCATCAACTCGAGCTCGCGATCTTCGAGCGCCGTGACGTGCTCCCCGAGATGCCGGACCTCGTCGTCCATGGCGGTGAGGTCCCGAGCCGCTGTGACGTGGCCGCTGCGCATACGGGCCTCGATCTGCTGCCGGCGCTGCTTGGCTGCGTCGATCTGCCGTTCGAGCTCGGCCTGGCTCGCCGACAGCTCCTGATGCTGGGCCTGCAGTATCCCGGCTGTGGCCCGTAATCCAGCCAAGCTCGCCTCCGCCGCCTGCAGCTCGGCGCGTGCCGGCAGGGTCACCAGCCGGTGGCGAAGCTGGTCGATCGCCGTGTCGTGCGCCTGGACGGCCAGCAGCCGCGCACCAGGTCCGGTCCCGCCCGAATCGGCAGCCGCTGGTGATGGAACCGGAGCAGCAGGTCCGGCAAAGGCCGCAGCGGCACCCTCACCTGGTCCGCCCACCGGCTCATGCTGGTCCGCCGTCATCGACACCCCGCCGGCTGGCCGCTCGCCTGGAGCACCGCCATGGCAGACCGCAGAGCCCCGCGAAGCGAGGCGTCCGCCCGGTCGAGCGCATCAGGCCAGGAGAACCACGCCACCGCGGAGCTCTCACCGGGGGCGGGCGCCAGGTCGTCTCCGTCGGCCAGCAGCAGGTACCGCAAGTCGAGATGCACGTGCCCGTCGGCCGCCTCGTGCACGTCCACATGGATCAAAAGGGGGGAACCACCGACATGGCGGACCTCCAGTCCCGTCTCCTCGAGTGCTTCGCGGCAGGCTGCCGACTCCGGCAGCTCCCCGGCATCGAGGTGCCCACCGGGCTGCATCCAGCGCCCGAGGCGCTTGTGACGGTGCAGGACCGTGCCCCGGGGGCCGGCCACCACCGCGGAACCGGTCACGTGGACAGGGTCGGCGTCGCGATCGAAGGGCCGTTCGAGCCGGTCGATCTCGGCCAGGATCTGCTGCCTGGAGCTGGCCTCGCGAGCATCCACCGGGTGCCGCGCCTCGATGGCGCGGCGGACACGCTCGAGGACTCCGCCTGCGTCGATCGGCTCCACCATGTGCTCCGCCTGCCTGTCGCCATGACCGGCGTCTGGCACGATCCAGCTACCCCTGTCGCCCCGAGCCCCGAGCGGCGCCGCGCTGCCACCGGGCTGCGCGGCGGCGAGTCCGTCGGCGGCGATGGTCCGGGACCCGGATCGGCGCACGGAGGTCACAGCTCTTCCCTAGCACAGCCGGCAGCCCACCCACACACCTCGCCCGAGGACCGGGAGCGTCGGCGGGGCGGCACCGGCGTCACGAGCTTCCGGCGGAAGTGCCCGAGGTGGGCGGAGCCGCCACCTCCGACGGCGGCGGGACCGTGACCGAGACCGGCGAGCCGAACCCGCTGAGCAGGACCGTCACCCCGACCGGCACACCTGCCGAGCCCGGGGACGCCGACCCCGTCGACGCACCGGGGGCGGCAGCCTGCAGCTCCACCAGGCGCCCGGCATGGTCGAGCCAGACCTGCAGCGCGACCGGCTTGGTGCCCATACTCCCGAAGAGCTGCTTTGCGTTGCCGGTGGCCTGCTTTGCTGCGGCGACCGGGTTGATGGTCACGTCGTACTCCGTGGTGGTCACCCCGCCGACATGCCGCGTCCCGACGGGGGCCGCCGTGAGCGCGGTCGTGTCGAGCACGCCAAGCGCGCTGAGCGGGTCGCCGGTGATCGCCGAGGCCAGCGGTCCGATCGCGCTCCCCGAGACGGTCCCCGCGAACAGCTGGGACAGCGACGACGGGGCGATCGACACCCACGGCTTGCCCTGCCCGAACTGGGCGAGCTGGCCCGTCGCCTGCAGGTACAGCGAGCTGCCGGAGAACACCAGGTGGAGGTCCGGCGATGACGTGCCGGCGGCCAGACCGGTCACCGACATCCCCACCGTGCCGACCTGCGTAGCGAAATCGAACGCACCGAGCATGCTCAGACCGAGCCTGCCCGTCCCCTTCGACGTCTCGTTGGTCTGGATCTTGACAGCGACCTGCGCCGACCCGGCCTGGGTCGTGGCCAAAGGTGCGTTGCGCACCGCGGCTGCCGCCTTGGCGGTGCCGCCATCGACGACGGCAGACGCGCTCGAGCTGGACGAAGAGCCACAGGCAGCGGCCAGCGAGGCGAGCGCCACCAGCGCTCCTGGGACGGCAGCCACGCGTCGGACAGCAGCGCGCCGCGGGCTCCCGTGCTTCGAAGATCGCATCCCGGTCGTTCCCCCCATGATCTGGCTCCCCATCTCCATGCGCTCGTGTCCACACGCCCGGCACTCCGGTTCCGCACTTCCCCACCGGCGCGGAACCGGACATCCCGGCCGACCCACGTCCCCGTGGGACGGACGGCTCGGCAACGTACCGAAGCCCGCGTCCGGCCCGGCTCGACTCGGACCGCGCATCGTAACGCACCGCCGTGCGCTGCAGGTCAGGTGGCGTCGGGCGCCTTCGGGATCGCACCGTGTGGATCGTGGTACCCGACCCCATTGCCAGCCGAGGCCGGCGGAGTGATCCCGGTCGACGGCGCGTGCTCCAATCCGGGACCGGGGAGCAGGGCTGCACCAGGGAGCAGGACGCGGAACATCGAGCCGCCACCAGGGCGGGCGTCGACCGACACCGCGCCGCCGTGACCCCGGACGATTGCCGCGACGATGGCCAGACCGAGGCCGACGCCGCCAGTGGCCCGGGTGCGGGAGCGGTCGAGTCGTTGGAACGGCTCGAAGATCCGGTGGCGGTCCTCGGGAGCGACGCCGGGTCCCCGGTCGGCCACGGTGATCTCGGCCGCCGCCCCGTCCACCCGGACGGTCACGTCGACAGGCCCGTCCGGCGGGGAGTAGACGAGGGCATTGGTGACCAGATTGTCGATGACCTGACGGATGCGCACCGGGTCCCCCAGCACCGGAGCGAGCGCGGGGGCATCCACCGACACGCTGCGGTCAGGGTGCGCCACCCGAGCCGCCGAGGCGGCGTCCTGCACGATGGCGGCGAGGTCGACGGGCTCCTGGGCCATCGGCCGCTGCTGGTCGAGACGAGCCAGCAGCAACAGGTCCTCCACCAGGACACCCATGCGGTCCGCCTCGGACCGGATGTGGGCCATGGCGACCGCGAGGTCCTCGGGACGGTCCCGGACGCCGCGGTCGAACATCTCGGCATAGCCGCGGATCGACGTCAGGGGCGTGCGCAGCTCGTGGGAGGCGTCGGCCAGGAACCGTCGCAGGCGCTCCTCCGAGGCAGCACGAGCGGCGAACGCCTGCTCGATCTCCCCCAGCATGGTGTTGAGGGCCTGGCCCAGCTGCCCGACCTCGGTGCCTTCCTCGGTGTGGTCCACCCGACGCGACAGGTCACCGGCAGCGATGGCCCGCGCCGTGCCCGTCATCTCCCGCAGGGGCCGCAGGCCACGCCGTACCACCCACCACGACAGCACTCCCAAACCGGCCAGAGCCACCACACTGACGAGCACCTCGATCGCCGCCAGGTGGGCGAGGTCGTGGTCGATGCCCGACAGGGGCACGGCGACGACGAGCACCGTCCCCGGGGGGAACGCGAAGCCCCGACCCGGTAGCCCCGGGGACGGGGACGGGACGGCTTGCGCCAGCACCCGGTACGCGGTGCCGTCACTGGAATGGGCGGTGAAGGACCCGCTCGGCAGCGACGAGGGAAGGACGGGCACCGGGTGGGCGACCGGGCTGAGCCACAGCGGCAACGGCCTCGCTCCCGGCACCAGCAGCTCGGCGAGGGTGCCACGCCCGAGGCTGGCAGCCACGTCGGTGGGAACTGTCTGGCAGATGGTGGTGCCCTGGGCGTAGCAGCGGTAGACGCTGTCGGCCACGGCGCCGACGGGAACGGCCTGGAGCTGGGTGTCGACCTGTCCCACCAGGTAGGTGCGCAGCTCGGTGAACGTGACCAGGTCAGAGACGACGAGGCCCGCCGCCAGGATGCCGACCAGCACCAACAGCAACCGGGTGCGAAGCGTCAGTCGCGCCGTTCGCTTCCCGATCCGCCACAGATGATGCCCCTCGTCGACGGCACCGACGGCCGGCCAGCCCAACCCGGCAGCGGAGGCCCCCCGTGCATCCCCGGGCGGTGCCGACCCGGCCCCAGCCGACCCGGTCTCCGCCCCTGCTCCAGACCACCCCGACCAGGAGCCAGCCGACCCGGTCTCCGCCCCTGCTCCAGACCACCCCGACAAGGCGCCAGCCAACCCGGTCTCCGCCTCGGTCGGCCCCATCGCATCAGTGGACGGCCCTGTCCCCAGGCCGGGCGACGCCGATGCGGCACCGAACGGTCCTGTCGTGCTCCCCTCCGTTGACGTGGCCTCGGCGGGCGGGGCGGGCCCGTGCACGCGGTCGACCCCGGGCCGGGGAGGTGGGCTCATCGCGCCGCTCGAATGCTGTACCCCACGCCGCGGACGGTGGCGATCATGCGGGGACCCAGGCTGTCCACCTTGCGACGCAGGTAGCTGATGTAGATCTCGACGACGTTGGCATTCCCGTCGAAGTCGTAATTCCAAACACGGTCCAGGATCTGCGCTTTCGAGACCACCCGGCCGGCGTTGAGCATCAGGTAGTGGAGAAGCTTGAATTCGGTCGGCGTCAACTCCACGACCGTCTCGCCGCGGCGCACCTCGTGGCTCTCCTCGTCGAGCTCCAAGTCGCCGACCACCAGGCGGCCTGACTGCTCACCGTCGGGATGTGCCCGGCGCAGGATGGCGCGGACCCGGACGATGAGCTCCTCCACGCTGAAAGGCTTGGTCATATAGTCGTCGCCGCCCAGGGTGAACCCCCGGAGCTTGTCGTCCAGGGCGTCGCGGGCGGTCAGGAACAACACCGGCAGGCGCTCGTGGGGGCGGTCGGTGGCCAGCCGGCGAAGCACCTCAAAGCCGTCCAGGTCCGGGAGCATCACGTCGAGCACCACCAGGTGCGGTCGAAATGCCGCAGCCGACTCGATCGCCTCGCGTCCGGAGTGCGCTGTGCGCACCTCCATCCCCTCGTAGCGCAGGGCCATACCCAACAGGTCGGTGATGCTCCGCTCATCGTCGACCACCAGGATCCGGGGCGTCGACGGCGAGGCTGCGTTCGCTGCGGGGAGGCCCGAAGGTGCAGTCATGGAACCAGATCCTGCTCCCCGAGTCTGTGTTCCTGCTGTGGGTTTCCCGTGATCGCGGCCACGGGGAGTGCTGCGCTCACCGACAAGCTCGGCCTGGTCCCAGGACCGCGTCTGGTGACAGCGGCGCCATGGCGCCCTGCTGCATCGGCGTCCCCCGATTCCCCGCCAGCCCCGGTGTTCTCGTACCGCCCGCCAGCCCCGGCGGTGCCCGATCCCCCTCGGGCGGCGAGCTGGCCGCACGCCGCGTCGATCTCCACCCCCCGCGTCGAGCGAATGGTGGCGTTCACGCCCAGGCGGAGCAGGCGGTCCCGGAACCCCCGCACGACATCCGGTTGGCTGCCTCGCACGGGATAGCCCGGCGTGGGGTTGAGGGGGATGAGGTTGACGTGCGCACCGAGGGGGCGAGCGATCGCGGCCAGCTCGACGGCGTCTGCGGCGCCGTCGTTGACGTCCGCGATGAGGGCCCATTCGAACGACAGCCTGCGGCTGGTTCGATGCACGTACTCGGCGCAAGCATCGACCAGGGTGTTGAGCGGGTAGCGGCGGTTGATGGGAACGAGCTGGTCGCGTCGCTCGTCGTTGGCTGCGTGCAAGGACACAGCAAGGTTCACCGGCACCCCTGTGCCAGCAAGCCGGCGGATGCCCGGCACGACACCCACCGTCGACACGGTGACGTGCCGTGCCGAGATGCCCATGTCGCGCACGAGGCGGAGCACGGCCGGCCAGACGCGGTCGAAGTTGGCAAGCGGCTCCCCCATCCCCATGAGGACCACGTTCGACAGGCGACGAGGGCGCGCCGCGGCGACAGCCCGGGCCACCTGCTCCACGATCTCGCCGACCGACAGGTGCCGGCGAAAACCGCCCTGCCCGGTGGCGCAGAACTGGCAGGCCATGGCACAACCGGCCTGCGTGGAGACGCACACCGTGGCTCGATCGGGATAGCGCATCAGGACGGTTTCGATCAGGGCCCCGTCGTGCAGCCCCCACAGCCACTTGACGGTGTCTCCCCCGTCGGCGCTTCGCTCGACGGAAGGTTG
Organism: Actinomycetes bacterium; assembly: GCA_021826725.1. Taxonomy (GTDB): domain Bacteria; phylum Actinomycetota; class Acidimicrobiia; order Acidimicrobiales; family UBA8190; genus JAJZYI01. Next base: position 2,341 of record JAKAYQ010000052.1, on the reverse strand, counting down.
CAGGGCTGCGGGCAGCCACTCCCCGAGGTCTGCCCGCAGCCTCGCGGGGAGCTCGGTCATGGCCTCGGGCCACACCACCCGCCGGTAGAGGCCGTCCCACACCTGCTGGACCCGGTATGCCGGCTCGCCGCTCAGCAGCACGGCGAGCTGCTCCCGGTCGACGTCGTAGGCGGTGGGCACCTCCCCAGCGTACGGCGCCGGTGCTCCTTCAGGACCGGGCTCCGCTGCCCCACGACCGGCCGATGCAGCCCTAGGCTTGCCGCCGTGCGACGAGCGCGGTGGGGGCGACTGTCGGGGCCACAGGCGGTCCCGGCAGTCGGCGAGCACACCGAGGTGCTGGCGGCGTGGGCCGGGACGCGGGTGGAGGAGATCCTGAGCGGCCAGGTCGAACTGCCTGTCGACTATCTGCAGGAGCACGACGAGTGGGTGCTGGTGCTGAGCGGCGGTGGCCGACTGACCGTGGGCGCCGACCACTTCACCGTCGGCGTCGGCGACTGGCTCTTGCTCCCGGGAGGCGTGCCCCACCGGCTGGAGCACATGGAGCTCGGCACCCGATGGCTGGCGGTCCACGGACCAGGTCCACCTGAGAAGCAGGTGCCCGACGACCGCCGCCCGCCGGCCGCAGGCGGCGCTCCGACCGAAGCCCGGCGTTCGGGGCCTGCCCTCCGACGGCCACGCAGGCCGCCCCAGCCGTGACGATCAGGCGGCTATCGCCGCCAGGGACTCGGCCGGCGCGACCTGCGCATGCCCCGCCCGGGCTCGGGGGCACTTCCTGCCCGGCATCGGCCCCAGGGACAACACTCCAGCGCGCCGGCATCCCAGCCGCGCCGGCTACGGCCTGCCGGCGTCGATCCACTCCGTCACGCGGGCATCGCCGATACGGCGGGCCGTCGGCATGTCAGCCCAGGCCCGGAAGCGGTCCTTCTCCTCGGCATCGAGCTGCGAGAAGAGCGTCGGGACGCCGGTACGACCGCCCCGACGGGACTGCCCGGTGCGGGACTGCCCACGGGTCTGGCTCGGCCGCCCCGCAGCCCGCGCGTTACCCACGTACGGAGCGATGGCCTTGCGCAACGCAGCGGCGTTCTTCTTGTTCAGGTCAATCTCGAACGTCTTGCCGTCGATTCCGAAGACCACGGTCTCCTCGGCGTCGCCACCATCGATGTCGTCGGTCAATTTCACGATCACAGTCTGAGCCATAGCCGTGAACCCTACAGCAGCCGTCGCGGATGTGGTCTCATGACACAAGACGTATGGATCCAGCAGTCCGAGACACCCGCCGGAACCCGCTGACTGTCGCCGCGACGACGAACGCTGTCGGCCTGTCGTACGGCAGCATCCTCGCACCGTCGCCGATCTCCTCCGGTCAGTGCACGGTCGAGTCGAACTTCCCTGACCGGCGATGGCGGCTGGACCAGACGGAACCTCTGAACGCGGGGCGACCCTCAGTCAGTTGACGCCAAGGACCGCGCGGAGGCTTTCGTCGATCCCCCAGATCTCCTCGGCGCTGGCGTGCCCAACGGGATCCCCCAAGAGGTCCACGTCCACAGCTCCGACCTGTTCGACAAGAACCCGCGTCGTCTTACCTTCCACCACGAGCTCCGGTCGAAAGGAGGCCGGTCGGGCGCTCGTCGACGTGGGCGCCATCAAGACAACCGAGCGAGGCAACAACACATCAGCTTGGACGATGACCCCGAATCGGCGACCTCGCTGCTCATTTCCCATGCCCTTTCGCAATCGCAGCTCGTACACGTCGCCCCGAAGCACGGAGACTCTCCATAAGTGACGCCAATTCCAACATCTCAGGGATTCTCGCGTTCTGCGATCAACAGCATTCGCGGTGACCTGGCCGGTGGCGCCATGAGCACGAGACACCTGCGCCGAGCGGTCCGCCACCAAAGGAGCACCCGGACGTCCCCGGGTAGTCGAGCGACCCGTCGCGCCGAGCGGCGCCGACACGAGCCCAGCCGAGCCCCCGTGGTGAGAGGCGTCCCACCATCCGGCCCACTGGTGCAGAAACACCCTGCTCAGAGGGCTTCCAGGCCACTGGCACACCCCCGGGCTCTACTGGACGCAGCGAGAGCCCGCTACCGGCGACTTCGGTGAACCAAAAGCCGATCTTTCGTGAAGACCATGTGGTGGGCGCTGAGGGACTCGAACCCCCGACCTGCTGGTTGTAAGCCAGCTGCTCTGACCACCTGAGCTAAGCGCCCGAACAGGTCTCCGGCCGGCCCGCCACGGGGTACGGATCGGTCACCGCAAACCCCCATGACCTCGGCTGCACCGGTTAGCCGTAGCTCCGGCGGTACAGATCAGGCCGTTCGGCGTGCGAATCATACCGGCA
>JAKAYQ010000281.1 GCA_021826725.1 Actinomycetes bacterium | reverse complement strand
GGTGCACCCGTAGGAGCCCAACTGCACGGCCTGCGGGACGGCTGCTTGCATGGCACGCAAGAGGTCCGGTGGCGCCACGTTGAGCATGGCCCGCACCGCGCTCAGGTCAGTGGTGGCGAACGCCGGGTGATGGACGAGGGCCTGGGTGATGGTGGGGAACGTGGGATAGAGGAAGGTGACCCGCTCCTCGCCGATCATCGTCAGAGCGGTACCCGGATCGAAGTGCGTCATGGTGCAGAAGGCTGCCCCGGCGTCCACGCAGGCCAACCATGGCAGGACGGCGCCCATGTGGAACAGGGGCAGCGGGTCCCAGAACCGGTCGGCATCCTCCAAGCGGAACCTTCGGCGTACGGCACGGGCGTTACGAACCACGGCCTCGTGCCCGAGCACGCAACCCTTCGGGCGGTCCGTGGTTCCCGATGTGTACATCATGATTGCAGGATCACGCACCCGGACTCGCTCCGCGGCACGGTCCACCGCCGCAGCAGGCACGTTGCCGGCCAGTGCCCGAAGGCGGGCTTCGGGAAGTAAGCCGGGTGGCGACGAGTTACCCATGAGCACCACCGAGCGCAGTACCGGCAGTCCCGGTAGGTCGAGGGCGCCGGGATCCTCGACACCGGCGAGCCCGGGCAGCGCCTGGTAGAGGATCGGCACGAAGTCGACGTGATCGGCGACCAGATCGGTCGTGACGAGCACCCGCAACCCCGCGTGCCCCACCACGAAGGCCAGCTCTGTCGTCTTGAAGCGGGCGTTGATCGGCACCACCACCGCGCCGATGGTGGACGCGCCGAGCAGGACCCCGACGAACGCCGGGCAGTTGGGCATGAGCAGGCCGACCCGGTCACCGCGCCGGACCCCCAAGGCCAGCAGGCTGCGAGCCACCGCTGTGGCCTCCTCCACCAGCGCTGCGTAGCCGGCCCGGTGAGCGGGGAAGACCACGGCATCGGCGCCCGGGGCGCGGCCGGCAGCTGCGACCACCAGATCCGCGATGGTGCAGGCGTCGCTGGGGGCACGGCCGTGGGCGAGCGCCGAGGGACCTGGCATCCGGGCTGATCTCAGGTGCCGGCGGGCGGAACGTCAGACACCGACGATGCGGCGGGCGGAACATCGGACCCCGACCAGCCCGCGGGCGGAACGTCAGCGGGGTCAGGAGCCTCGTGACGCCACCAGACGTCGTGATCGACCCAGACGATGCGGCCGGCCAGCACGTCGTCAACGGTCATTCCGGGTTTGCCCGCGTCCCAGCGCCGGTCGGTCTGCACCAACTGCAGCAGCGTTCCGAACCCGGAGCGGGGCCGGATGTACGCCTCGCTCCAGGCGGGGTGCGACACGTCCACGTCGACCGTCTCGTAGCCGGCCGCCTCCACCTCGGCCACAGCGGCCAGGACGTCCTCGACGAAGATCGTCATGTGGTGGAAGCCAGGCCCGTGGCGCTCCAGGTACTGGTGCAGGTAGGAGCTTTCGTCCAAGGGGGTCAGCAGCTCGACCTTGACCTGGGGAAGCTCGATCTGGACGGTGCGGATCGCCTTGCGGGCGTCGTCGCCGCCCATCACGAACGTCCCACCGAGGACGTCCCCGAACAGCCGGACCGCGCCAGCCAGGTCGTCGGTGGCAATCGCGATGTGGTCGACAGCTCGGAGGTTCACGCGATCCGCCCCGGTCGATGTCGTGGTCGTCGCTGAGCCCATCAGACGTTGCGGTCGTTGTCCTGCCAGTACGGCTGGCGCAGCTCACGCTTCAGGATCTTGCCGGTCGGGGCCTTCGGCAGGGAGTCCAGGAACTCGACCGACCGGGGCTTCTGGTACGACGCCAGATGCTGGCGGGCGGTGTCGATGATGTCCTTTTCGGACGCGGACTGCCCCGGCTTCAACACCACGAACGCCTTGACTGTCTCACCCCACTCGTCGTCGGGAACACCGATGACCGCGGTCTCGAGGACCGCGGGATGCCTGGCGATGGCCTCTTCGACCTGAACCGAATAGATGTTCTCCCCGCCCGAGATGATCATGTCCTTGGCCCGGTCCACGATGAACACATAGCGGTCCTCGTCCCACGTGGCCACGTCCCCGGTCCACATCCACCCGTCGCGCAACGTCTGCGCGGTGAGGTCCGGCCGGTTCCAATAGCGCAGCATGTTCGCTTCGGACCGCACGACGATCTCGCCAGTCGTCTTGCCGTCCTGAGGCACTGGGTTGCCCTGGGGGTCGACCACCCGCACCGACGTCACGAACCCTTCGCGTCCACATGACCGCAACCGTTCGGCGTGCACCCCACGGACCGCGTCGAGGTGATCTTCCTGTGCCAGGAACGTCATGGTGGTGCCCTCGGTCTGCCCGTAACCCTGGATCAGCGTGCAGGGGAACGAGTCCAGCGCCGCCTTCACCACCGTCGCAGGCATCGGCCCCCCGCCGTACTGGATGTTGCGCAGGCTCGACAGGTCATACGACCCGAAATTCTCCACCGCCATCATCCAGTTCAACATCGTGGTGATCCCCAGGAACGCCGAGACCTTCTCCTCCTGGATCAGTTCCAAGGCGAGCTTGGCGTCGAAATTCATGAGCACCAGCGGGCACCCGTGCGCCAGGTAGTTCATGGAGAGGACCACGGGGATGTGGTACATCTGCCCGGTCAGCATGTAGACGTCGGTGGCCACCACCCGCTCGGCCACCGTCTGGTTCAGCATCCCCATGTACACGCTCTTGTGCGAGTGCAGCGCGCCCTTCGACTCACCTGTCGTACCGCCCGTGTACAGGATGAAGAACGGATCGTCGTCACCTACGGCAGACGACCACGTGGGCTCGTCGTCGGAGGCGGCGCCAAGCATGTCCTCGTAGGAGCCGTCCCCGCCCGGCCCGTACTGCATCCACGTCGGCACGTCGACCAGGCCCTGGAGCTCACCGGCCTCCTTGACGAACTCGTCGGACACGATCAGCGCCTTCGGCGATGCGTCGGCCACGATCTTCGCCAGCTCCGATACGCCCAGCCGCCAGTTCAACGGCTGCGCGATCAACCCCGACCTTCCGGCCGCGAAGTACAGCTCCTGGTACTCGATGCTGTTCTTCGACAGGATCGCCACCCGGTCGCCCTGCTCCATGGACAGCCCGCCCCGCAGGCCGTTGGCCGCACGCCGGACCCGCCCGTCGAGCTCGGCAAACGTGATCCGACGCTGGTTCGGCACGTCGATGATCGCCTCCGACCTCGGCCGCAACGCAGCGTGCTTCGCCGGGATCATCCCGATGTTCATGCTCGGTCCCTTTCGTCCCCGGAACGGCGGCGGCACGCGCTGCCGTCCCCGGCCGGTCTGCTGGCTGTACGGGGGGTACAGCGTGTTCGAGGGGTACAGCGTGTTCGAGGGGTACAGCGTGTTCGAGGGG
>JAKAYQ010000280.1 GCA_021826725.1 Actinomycetes bacterium | reverse complement strand
ATCTTGCCGGCCACCAGGGCAGCCTACCGGCCGCCGGGGAGCCACCCACCCGCCCGAGCACCGATCAGGCGGGACCCACCAGCGGGAGCGCACGTACTTCGGCGCGCTGTCCCGGCATCCCGCCGCCGGTGCCGTCTCCGGCCTCCCCAGCATCCTGGGCAACCGCAGCATCCGTGGCCAGGGCACCGCTTCCGGCCACCGCAGCATCCGGGGCCAGGGCACCGACGGCCTGGTCCGCCGACGGGCACACGACAGCAGCAGCCGGTGGCTCCACCGAACGGTGGACGTATGCAAGCGCCACCGCGCAACCGAAGACCGGTGACCACGCGACCGACGTCACCCGACCGACGTTGCGGCCATCGACCGCCACAACATCGCCGGGCCGCGGCCCACGCTGAGCACCACTGGAGGAACGGTCCCCACCTGTGGCACCACCAGGATCCCTGGCGTCGGGCAGCACCAGTCCCCGCAACCGCCGAGCCACCCGGTTTCCCCGGGCATCCAAGCGAGCCACCAGCTCCTGCCCCGTGTAGCACCCCTTGGTGAAGCTGACCGCCCGATCGAGGAGATCGGCCTCTGCTGCGATGGTCCGATCGTCGAGCTCGGCACCCATCATCGGAATGCCGGCCTCCACCCGAACGGCGCGCCACGCCTCGGATCCTGCAACCGGCACGTCGCCGGGCAGCAGCGGACCTGGTCCCAGCAGGTCCACCCCGGTCACCCCGTTCCAGTCGAAGGCGATGGCGATCCCACCACCTTCCACGTCGAGTCCTGGTGCCGCGACGGATGCAGCAGCTGGCCCCCGCAGCGCAACGCAATGCCACGGCAAGAGCTCGACGTCCACCTTCACGCGCAGGCGGAACCGCTGCAGGCGGGCCACCACGACATCGGCGAACCCCTCGTCGACGTCGACCACATACCGTTCAGGTCCCGAGCAGGTGACGCGCACGAGCGCGTCGAGCTTGCCCTGCGGGCTGAGCAGCAGCGCGTCAGCGGACATACCCGCGGCCAGCGCCACGACATCCTGCGAGCACTGGCCCTGCAGGTAGGAAGAAGCGTCAGGTCCCTCGACCAGGACCGCCTGGCGCTCCACGGGGACGACCGCAACCTCGTGGCGCAGCAGGCGGTACTCCTCACCCAGGACGTCTGGTCCAGAGCTCCGGGTCACAGGTGCACCTCAGCGGACGTTGGCGCCGCCGGCGATGACGGCACATCCGGCCCTGGCGCCGTGCGAGCCGGGGTTGGCGCGATCCCCTCCGCATCCGTTCGCACTGTGACACCCGGATCGACACCTCCTCCGCCGCCCGCTGTCACGTCGACGACCGTCGCGGCGTCGGTGTCGGCGTCGGTGTCGACGAGGACCTGAGTGGCCGGGGCCGGCCCGCCGGGTGCTGCGCCGTCCTTCGGATCACGATGCATAGCGTTCGCGACTGCCACCGCAGCGAGGACGGCAGCGGCCTTGTTGTGCACTTCGTCGTCCTCGGCCACCGGATCGCTGTCGGCCACGATGCCGGCACCGGCCTGTACCGACGCCCGGCCGTCAGGGTGGACCACCAAGGTCCGGATGGCGATGGCGGTGTCGAGGTTGCCAGAGAAGTCGACGTACCCGACGACCCCCCCATAGACGCCGCGACGGCTGACCTCGAGATCATCGATGATCTGCATGGCCCGAACCTTCGGAGCACCCGACAACGTGCCGGCGGGCAACGTGGCCCGGAGCACGTCCACCGCGCCGCGGTCCGCTGCCAGCGTGCCGGAGACCTGTGAGGTCAAGTGCATCACGTGGCTGTAGCGCTCCACGACCATGAGCTCGTCGACCTCGATCGAGCCGAACTCCACCACCCGTCCGATGTCGTTGCGGGCGAGGTCGACGAGCATGACGTGCTCGGCCAGCTCCTTCGGGTCCTCGGGCAGCTCCGCTGCCAGCCGGCGGTCCTCCGCCTCGGTGGTACCACGAGGACGAGACCCGGCGATGGGGCGGGACGTCACCACGCCGTCGCGCACCCGGACCATCGGCTCGGGCGACGCGCCCACCACGGTGCACGCGGGGTCGCGCAGGAAGTAGAGGTAGGGACTCGGGTTCACCAGGCGGAGAACCCGGTACACCTCGAACGGGTCGACCTCGAGGGCGACGTCGAACCGTCTCGACAGCACGACCTGAAAGATGTCGCCGGCCCGGATGTGCTCCTTGGCAACCTCCACCGAGGCTCTGAACGTCGATCCCGACATGCGCTCGGTCACCGCCGGGCGTGGCACGTCACCGCTGTCGGGGAGAGAGCGGGGCTCGGTGGCCACCGGGCGGCAGGCCGCCGCGGCCAGCGCCGTCAATGCCTCGCCCGCCTCGTCGTAGGCTCGACCGGCAGCGTCGTCCCCGCCCTCGGGGACGAGCACGTTGTGCACCAGCACCACCCGCTGGCGCCAGTGGTCGAAGACGCACAGCTCACCGATGACGCTCAGCGACGCGTCGGGCAGGTTGAGGTCGTCGTCGGGAGCATCGCCCAGCCGCTCCACCTCGCGCACCACGTCATACCCGAGATACCCCACGAGCCCGCCGTGCAGCGGGGGCAGGCCACGGAGCTGCGGCGACTCGTAGGCGGCCAGCAGCTCCTGCACGGTGGCGAGCACGCCGGAGCGGCCCCGAGCGACGTTCGCCGCACCCGACGTCTCCACGGCCCCGCCGGCCGACACCACCCGTCCCAGCGGGCGCCGACCCACGAACGAGTACCGTCCCCATCGCTCGCCGCCCTCCACCGACTCGAGCAGGAACCCCGGTTCGTCACCCACCACCGCCAGGAACGTCCCTACCGGCGTAAGGGTGTCGGCAACGATCTCACGCCACACCGGCAGCAGGGAATGCTGGCGCGCCAGGGCCAGGAACTCGGCGCGGCCGGGTCGGTCGCCGGCCGGCGACCGGGTGCTCACGACGAGGCGCCCCCGCCGCCGAACGTCCGGTAGAAGCAGCTGCGGTTGCCGGTGTGGCATGCACCGGCACCCTCCTGCTCGACAACGAAAAGCAGCGCGTCGGCGTCGCAGTCGTACCGGGCATCACGAACCCACTGGCGATCCCCCGACGTCTCGCCCTTGCACCAGTACTCCTGGCGGCTCCGGCTCCAGAACCAGGTGCGCCCCGTGCTGAGCGTTCGGCGCACTGCCTCGGCGTTCATGTAGCCGAGCATCAGCACGGCTCCGTCGGCAACATCCTGCACGATGGCGGGAACAAGGCCGCCCTCGCCAAACCGCAGCGCGGCGATCTCGGACTCATCGAACGACATCGGCGTCGCCGCTGGGGAGGTGGCAGTGCCCACCGTAGGTGGCGGCACGTCGGCTGTTCCATCGACAGCGCTCATGTAAACACCTCTGTGGGCCAGGAGGATCCACCACCTGGCTGTTGTCCCGGGGTGAGATGGGTGCCCCGGTGGTTTCGGGACGAGGCGAACTT
>JAKAYQ010000279.1 GCA_021826725.1 Actinomycetes bacterium | reverse complement strand
CCACCGGAGCAAGCTCGACCACCTCCGGCGGTTCGACATCGGGAACGGGGACCGGATGATGGCTCGACCAACCCCATCGCCCGCAGAGCGCCGGCCGTGGGGTGCACCGTCCAGCGCGGCCGGTCCAATCGAGACCGGATATGCCCCGCCCGGGTTCGGTGCTCGCCCCGGACCCAGGCTCAGTGCTCGCGCCCGCCCACCGAGATCGTAGGGACCGAACCTGCGGACACAGCACCCGAACGCCTCCGCAGGCATGCAGCACGGCAGACCGACAACGCACGACGAATGCAGGCAACCGACCGAAAGGAACCATCAGCAATGGAGCAGTCCCTCATCGCAGCGACCTCCGGGATCCAGGCCAACCAGACCTATCTCGACGTGATCGGCAACAACATCGCCAACTCGAACACCACGGGGTACAAGTCACAGACCGTGGGCTTCACCGACCTGCTTGCCGAGCAGATCGCCGGCGCGTCGGCCCCGACGGCGACGAGCGGTGGCGTCAACCCGATGGCCATCGGGGCCGGGGTCCGCGTCGGGGCCGTGACCGACCAGCAGACCCAGGGTGCTATCCAGGACACGAACGTACCGACCGACGTGGCCATCCAGGGCAATGGCTTCCTGATCGCGTCGCAAGCCGGCCAGACCTACTTCACGCGTAACGGCCAGCTCAGCCTGGACGCCAACGGCAACCTCACCACTCCGAACGGTGCTCTCATCCAGGGCTGGCTGGCCAACGCGTCCGGCGTGATCAACACTGCGTCGCCGACCGGGAACGTCACGATCCCCACGTCCGGCAGCCTGCCGGCCACCGCCACCACGCAGCTCACCCTTGGCGGCAACATCGATTCGGCGTCGACGACGCCGGTGAGCTTCACCTACAACGCCTACGACTCGCTCGGCAACGCGGTTCCCATCACGTTCACCCTCACGCCGGTGAGCGGTACCCCCGGGTCGTGGACGATGCAGGCCACGGTGCCCAACGGCACCGGCGGCAGCGTCAACCTGTACGGGAGCCCGGGGCCGACCGTGACGTTTGCCACGTCGGGGAGCACCGCCGGGCAGATCACCGGGATCACCGCCGGGACTGGCACGCCCGCCGGAACCGTGTCGGGAACGGCGTCCACCGGATTGAGCGTGACGCTCCCCACCACCAACATGCCGGCGAGCTACACGTTCGCCAGTGGCGCGACCATCGGCATCGACTTCCCGCCGGCCGGGTCGACCGGCCAGGTGACACAGGACTCGGCGTCGTCGACCATCGTCGGCACCAGCCAGAACGGTCACGCCGCGGGCAGCCTGCAGAGCTTCTCGATCGGGGCCGACGGGACGATCCTGGGCTCGTTCTCCAACGGGCAGAGCCAGACCATCGGCCAGATCGCGCTGGCCACGTTCGCCAACCCGGCAGGCTTGTCGAGCAACGGCAACCTGATGTACCAAGCCTCGGCCAACTCCGGCGGAGCCAACATCGCCGCACCGGGCAGCGGAGGCACGGGCACCCTCGTCGGGGGAGCGCTCGAAGGCTCCAATGTCGACCTGTCGACCCAGCTGACCGACCTGATCGTCGCCCAGGAGGCATACCAGGCCAACACCAAGGTCATCACGACCACCGACACCACGTTCCAGTCGCTGATGCAGGTGCCGTAACCGCCGCTCGGAGGTGTGGGTGCCGGTTGCGGTGCCCGGGGGTGCCAGGTACCGGTCGCGTTCGCCGTGGTGTGGGTGCCGGTTGCGGTGCCCGGGGGTGCCAGGTACCGGTCGTGTTCGCCGTGGTGCGGGTGCCGGTTGCGGTGCCCGGGGGTGGCGACACCGTACCGGGAGAACCCAGGTGCCAGCACCGTGATAGCGGGTCGCCGGGGACGTCGGGCGCTCGTCGGGCACGAGCGTCGGCGTCGTGTCCGCAATTCGCGCTCAACGGAACGCCCCGGCGCGCCGACACCTTTACGGAGGAATCTGAACATGACCGTCGACGTACGATCCGGCAGCGACACCGACCACGGCGAGCGCCGGGTCCGTCCCTACGACTTCCAGCAACAGGAGGCGTTGGACCGGACCCGGCTCCGCCGGCTCGTACCCGTGCTCGAGGTCCTGGCGCATCGAATCGCGGGGTCCCTGACCAGCACGGTGCGCCAGTCCGTGCGGGTGGAGGTTGGCGAGCTCGAGCAGCAGCGGTGGGAGATCTACACCAACGAGCTGCCGGAGCCCACCTTCCTCTCGAGCGCGACCATCTTGCCGTTCGGCGGAAAGATCGTGCTGCACCTGCCGCTCGCCTTCGCACTGGCTCTCGTCGAGATCCGGTTGGGAGGATCGGCCCGCAGCGGCCAGCCGGCACGCCCGCTCACAGAGATCGAGCAGCGGCTGGTGAGCGAAGTGGCGCAGCAGGCGCTGGCCGAGCTGCCGCCGGCGTTCGCTCCCGTTCTCAACCTGGGTATCGGCGCGATCAGCTCGGTGGCGAGCAGCATGTTCCTGCAGGCTGTCAAGCCGTCTGAGACCTGCCTGCTCATCGCCATGCGCGTCGAGGTCGGCGACGTGGGCACGTTCGATTCCAGCATGTGCGTTCCGATCACCGTTCTGCTGCCGATCCTGGACGCGCTGGAGCGTCTCGACAAGGTCGAGAACGGGGGCGAGACCGACTCGATGCAGGGCCACCTCCGCGAGCGCCTGTTGGATGCTCCGGTCGAGGCCGTCATGTGCTTTCCCGACATCGCGCTGTCGCCGGAGGAACTGCTCAGCCTGGTGCCGGGCGATGTCGTGGCCCTCCACCACCAGTCCGGGGCGCCGCTGCTGCTGCGCGTCGGGGGAGTCCCCTACTGCAGCATCGTGGCAACCAACCGTGGCAAGCGCCTGGCTGGCCTGGTTGTCGAAGGTGAGGAGGTCCACTCGTGACGATGGGCGACACGGGGATCGACGTGGCGGCGAGCCCGCCCATGTCGCCCGGAGATCCGGCAGCGACACAGGTGGGCCTTGCAGGTGCCGTCGCGCCCGGTGCAGCGGTACCGGGGGTCTCGGCTCCGGGGACGATCGCGGCGGGGGTCCCCGGCCAGGCCGTGCCTGGTATGGCGGCTCCGGCTGTCGCTGGAGCACACGGCAACGGGTTCGGAGACAGCGGTGCGACAAGCGGCAACGGCAGCGGCCGGGATCCGGGGGACGGTGCCGGTGCCGGGCCCGCGATCCGACCGCTCGAGCTGCTGCACGGGGTCGAGATGGCTGTGACGGTCGAGCTCGGCAGGACCCGGGTTGCCATGCGAGACCTGCTCAGCCTGCGGGCCGGGAGCATCGTGGAGCTCGACCGACCTGCCGGGGGCCCGGTTGACGTGGTCGTGAACGGCACGCTCCTGGCTCGCGGCGAAGTCGTGGTGGTGGACGACGAGCTTGGTGTCCGCATCACAGAAGTGGTCGGCACGGCGGAGGACCGCTGAGCTGATGCTGCTTCCTGGCCACACGGCGAACGCGGAGATCGGAA
>JAKAYQ010000051.1 GCA_021826725.1 Actinomycetes bacterium | reverse complement strand
GCCGACGCTGCGGCCGGCGCGACGGTGACCATCACCGACCGGAACCGACCGGTGGCCCAGTTGACGCCCATCGCGTCGTCCCCGCTGCAGCGGCTCCTACTGGCTGGCCACGCCCGTCCGGCAAAGGGCCGCCTCACCGAGGTGGGTCCACCCGCCGCTGGTCCGGATCTGTCAGCGGCGCTGCTCGCCCAACGCGACGAGGAGCGGTACTGACCGCCGGTGGCCGACTACCTCGACACCTCTGCGCTGGTGAAGCTCGTCGCGGCCGAGCCCGAGACCGTGCCGCTGCGAGCATGGCTGGGGAGCCGCTCGGGCGAGGCGACGTCGAGCGACCTCGCCCGGACCGAGCTGATGCGAGTGGTGCGGAGGGCCGCCCCCGACCGGCTCGAGAGGGCTCGGCTCGTCCTCGATTCGGTGATCCTGATCGCCCTGTCGACGGACACTTTCGAAGAAGCCGGTCGATTGGCGCCGGTGCCCATGCGACCGCTTGACGCGCTGCACCTGGCGGCGGCGCTGCGGCTCGGGGACGACCTCGACTCGGTCGTCACCTACGACCGGCGGCTGGCGGATGCCGTCCGCCTCAACGGTGTCCCGGCCGTGGCACCCGCCTGACCCGGCGTTCCCCGCTGCAGGGCAGGCCCAACGGCATGATGCCGGGCCGCTCGAGGTCGGGGGAACAGCGGGCGGCCCGTACCGGCCCGGTCGAGGTCGCCAGCCCTGGGGGGACCCGGTCAGCCCGGTCGAGGTCGCGGCCCGGTCCTGGTTGTCGCCTGGGGCGCTGCCACGGGACGGACGGCACCGTCACGTCGGTCCGAGTGGGAAGCCCGCCACGTGGCCACAACGCCGACGGCAGGCCGGCCCCGGTCGGGCGGCCATCCCCTGTTCCCGTGCCCTCACCTGCAGGACGATCACCACCGGGAATTGACCGGAGCCCGGCCCGGCCCGGCCCACCGGCAGGCGCTCAGTGGGTGTTGACCACCGCCCGCAGCGATTCGCGCAGCGAGCCCATGGTGGCGAGCACCGCCGAGGGCTCGTAGCCGCAGTGCGCCATGCAGTTGTCGCACCGGGGGTCCTTGCCTCGGCCGTACGCGGACCAGTCGGTGGTCTCGACCAGCTCCTTGTAGCTCTGGGCATAGCCGTCGCTCATCAGGTAGCAGGGCCGCTGCCAGCCCAGCACCGAGTAGCTGGGGATTCCCCACGCCGTGCACTCGAACTCCGCCTTGCCCTCCAAGAAGTCGAGGAACAGTGGCGAGTGGTTCAGCCGCCAGTGCTTGCGGCGGCCGGCGAACGCCGCCCTGAAGGTCTCGCGGGTCTGCTCGACCGGCAGGAAGTGCTCCTGGTCGGGCGCCTTTTCGTAGGCGAACGCGGGCGAGATCATCATGGCGTCGACCTTCAGGTCGTCGTTGAGGAAGTCCAGCAGGTCCCGGATCGTCTTGGGCGAGTCGGTGTTGAAGAAGGTGGAGTTGGTGGTGACCCGGAACCCGGCCTCCTTGGCGGCGCGGATGGCCGCCACCGCGCTGTCGAACACGCCCTCGCGGTCGACTGCCGCGTCGTGGCGCTCGCGGAGCCCGTCGACGTGCACCACGAACGAGAAGTACTGCGACGGCGTGAACTTCTGCAGGCGCCGCTCGAGAAGAACCGCGTTGGTGCACAGGTAGACGTAGACCTTGCGCTCCACCAGCGCGGCGACGATCTCGGCGATCTCGGCGTGCAGCAGCGGCTCACCGCCCGCGATCGACACCATGGGGGTCCCGCTCTCCTCCACCGCGCCCACCACGTCGGCGACGCTCAGGCGCTTGCGGAGGATGTCGGTCGGGTGCTGGATCTTGCCGCAGCCGGGGCACGACAGGTTGCAGGTGAAGAGCGGCTCGATCTCGACGATGAAGGGGAAGTACTTGCGGCCCTTCAGCCGCTGCTTCATCAGATGGGCTCCGATACGGACGTTCTGGCGGATGGGGACGGGCATCAGCGCACCTGTGGGGGGAGAGCGAAATGGACACGTTCCTCGGCGGTGCGGTGCTCGGACACCGACACCGAGCCGAGGCGGGACAGGACATCGACCAGCCTACGGACGATCACCTCGGGAGCCGACGCGCCAGCGGTCACCCCGATGGCGGTCACGCCGGCAAGCCAGTCGAGCCGCAGCTCGGTCTCGTCCTCCACCAGCTCGGCACGGCAGCCCTGCCGGCGGGCCACCTCCACCAGGCGCTGGGAATTGGACGAATTGTCGGAGCCGACCACGAGCACGAGGTCACAGCCGACAGCCATGGACCGCACCGCGTCCTGGCGGTTTTGGGTGGCGTAGCAGATGTCATCGGCAGCGGGTCCGACGATGTCGGGAAAGCGCCGACGCAGGGCGTCGATCACCGTGACCGTCTCGTCGACGGCCAGGGTGGTCTGCGTCAGGTAGGCCAGCGGCTCGCCGGCGGCGACGTCGAGGGCGTCGACGTCGCCGGCCGAGGCCACGACGTGGATGCGGTCCGGCACCTCGCCGACCGTGCCTTCGACCTCTTCGTGCTCCTCGTGCCCGACCAGGACGATGCGGCGACCCTCGGCGGAGAACCGCTTGGCCTCGCGATGCACCTTCGCCACCAACGGGCACGTGGCGTCGATCACCGTGAGCGAACGCCGCTCGGCTTCCTCGCGCACGCTGGGCGCCACACCGTGGGCGGCCAGGACGACGGTGGCGCCGGCCGGCACCTCGTTGAGCTCCTGGACGAACACTGCGCCGCGGGCCTGGAGCCCGTGGACCACGTGGGCGTTGTGCACGATCTGCCGGCGGACGTACACCGGCGCCCCGGCCCGGTCGAGGGCCCGCTCCACGATCTCCACGGCCCGGTCCACCCCGGCGCAGAACGAGCGGGGTGCGGCCAGCAGCACCTGGCGCGAGCCGAGCGCTTGGACCCACCGTCCGAGCGCGCCGCGCAGCACCCCGGGGAGGTCGTGCCAACTGGCCAGCCGGGGCGGGTCCACTGCGCCGAGCACCACGGCCGGTCGGGACCCCAGGGCGCGCAGCGCCGGAGCGGCAGCGGCGGCCAGGGATGCTGCCGGAGCGGCCGGTTCCGGCTCCGGCCGCTCGGGTTGCGGGGCCGGCAGATCATGAACCGTCATCCCCACCCGGCGCAGCTCGGCCACCACCGGCGCGGTGCCGTCATGCGGTCCCGCCACAGCAGCAGCGGCGGCCGGGGGCAGCTGCACCATGTCCCCGGGGACGGCCGCCACGCCAGCAGCCGCCAGGTCCGACCGAGCCACCACCACCACCACCACCACCGGCTCGGCGGCCGCGATACGGCCGGGCCCGCTCCCCGAGCCGCGCTCGGGCCCCACCAGGACGCAGCCGTCGCCGTCGGGGCCCGGGAGCAAGACGAGCACGTCGCCGGGCACCGCACGGCTCTTCAGCGCTGCCCCGGCGGCTGCCACCGACCCGGTCACGGGGTCGCCTCCCCTACCGCCGACGCGCCCCGGGCGAACCGGCCCAGGGCCATCAGCGGGAACACCTGCCGGTAGAGGTGGTAGTTGATAGAGAAGTCGCCGGGGAAGCCCGTGCCGGTGAACCAGGGCTCGTCCCACGTACCATCGGCCTGCTGGGTGTCGCACAGCCAGCGCACGCCGCCCTCGACGGTGCTCCCCGACCGGCGGCATGCCAGCAGGGCCAGCAGGGCCCACGCCGTCTGCGACGGCGTCGACGCACCGCGGCCGCGCCAGGCGGGATCTCGGTAGGAGCGGAGATCCTCGCCCCAACCGCCGTCCGCGTTCTGGTGGGCGGCGAGCCAGGCGCACGCCCGTTCCAGCGCCGGGTGGGTGGGCGCCATCCCGGCGGCGACCAGCGCGGGAACCACCGCACCCGTGCCGTACACGTGGTTGACGCCCCAGCGGCCGAACCAGGACCCGTCGGCCTCCTGAGCCGCCAGGAGCCAGGCCACGCCCCGGTCGACCGCGCCACCCGTGCGCCCGCACGCCACCAACACCTCCACGGCATGGGCGGTGACGTCCGCGCTCGGCGGGTCGATCAGCTCGCCGAAGTCGCAGAACGGCAGTTGTCGGCACAGCTCCCGGGTGTTGTCGACGTCGAAGGCACCCCAGCCCCCGTCCGCGCACTGCATGCCCTCGATCCAGTCGAGGGCCCGGGCCACGCTGCCCCGATCGTCGACCGCGGCACGGCGCAGGGCGAGGACCACCTCGGCGGTGTCGTCGACGTCGGGGTAGTGCACGTTGGCGAACTCGAAGGCCCAGCCGCCGGGGGCCAGGCGCGGGCGGCGGACGGACCAGTCGCCGGGGACACGGACCTCCTGGTCGACCAGCCAGCGCCCGGCCCGGACCATGGCGGGGTCGTCCGGAGCGGCACCGGCGTCGGCGAGGGCTTGGACGGCCAGGCAGGTGTCCCAGACAGGGGACTGGCAGGCCTCGAGCCGCCGACCCCGGTCGTCCTCGATGGTGAAGCCGTCGAGCCCGGCGATCCCCGCCGCCATCACCGGGTGGTCGAGCGCGTAGCCCTGCAGGTGCAACGCCATCAGGGAGTAGACCCACGGCGGCTGGATGCCGCCCCAGCACCCGTCGGATTCCTGGCGGGCCACGATCCACTGCTCCGCCCGGTCGAGCGCCAGCTGGCGCAGGGCACGCAGCGGCCGCCGCTCGTAGCGGTGGAGCGCGTCGTCGAGGAGCTGGAACCGGCCGGCCCAGCTGGTGACGTCGCGACGCACCGGCACGGTGACCCCGGTGCGCAGCTCGTCGAGGGTGACGGGGATCGGGCGGACCGGGCGGTGATGCCCAACCACGGTGAGCGGCACCACGGTGCCCCGCGCCCACGATCCGAAGTCGTAGATGTTCAGCGGCGCCCAGCGCGGCAGCAGCAGCAGCTCGGGGGGCAGGACGGGCAGGTCCGCCCAGCGCCACAGCCCGAACAGCGCCAGCCAGATCCGGGTGAAGACCCGGGAGCGCTCCAGGCCACCGGCGTCGCGCACGACCTCGGCAGCCGCTCGCATGTGCGCGGCGTCGACCGGGTCGCCGGCCAGGCGGAGCGCCAGGTACGCCTCGGCGGTCGTCGACAGGTCGGCGGGCCCGCCGTAGAAGGTCGCCCACGAGCCGTCCTCGCGCTGGTTGGCCCGCACCCATGTCGCCGTGGCAGCCGTCTGCCGATCGGTGCGGATCCCCAGGAACTGCCGAAGGAGCAGATCCTCGGCGTCCATGGTGACGTTCGTCTCGAGCTCACCTTTCCACCAGCCGGCGCTGTCCTGCATGCGCAGCAGCGCGTCACGCCCGCTCCCGATGGCAGCCTCGACAACGCGCCTTCCACCCGCAGCCGTGCTCGGGCCGCTCGCCGGGCCGGCGCCGCGAGCGCCGACGCCGACGGCGTCCGCAGTGCTCATCGCGCTGGCGAGCGGGCTCTCGACGGCAGGGGGCGCCGGGCTCGGTGACGTCGCGGTCAACGGTCACGCTCCGACACGAACCGTGCCAGCTCCACGAGCTCCGCCGTCGGCTCCGCTGCCAGGTCGACCGACTCCAGCGCGGCCAGGGCGTTCTCCACATGTGCCTCGGCGATGGTGAGGGCCTGGCGACGCCCGCTGGCCAGCAGCTCGGTAGCACGGGCCAGGTCCGGGCCCTCGAGCCGGCCGTCGAGCAGCTCGGCGAGCTCCGCGGCCCGGCTGTCGCCGGCTGCCAGCGCCACCGCCACCGGCAGGGTCCGCTTGCGCTGCAGCAGGTCGCTGCCGACCGGCTTGCCGGTGACCGACGGGTCGCCCCAGATCCCGAGGACGTCGTCGACCGCCTGGAAGGCGATCCCGATGTGGGCCCCGTACTCGGCCAGGGCGGTGACAGCCGGCGCCGGCGCCTCGCCGAGGATGGCGCCGAGCGACGCGGCGCAGGCCAGCAGCGCACCGGTCTTGCCCGCCTCCATGGCCAGGCACTCCTCGACGGTGACCTTGTCGCGCCCTTCGAAGGCCATGTCCTCGGCCTGGCCGCCGATCATGGCCTGGGTGGCCTGGGCCAGCACCGCAGCAGCTCGGACCCGGGCCGGCACCGGCTCGGCGAGCAGCAGCTCCATGGCAGCCAGCACCAATGCGTCGCCGCCGATGACAGCCTGCCCCAGGCCGAACCTGGCCCACACCGTGGGCTGGTGCCGGCGCTCTTCGTCGCCGTCGATGACATCGTCGTGGATGAGCGAGAAGTTGTGCACGAGCTCGAGCGCCACCGCCCCGGGGACCGCTACCGCCTCGGGCGCGCCGACAGCGGCTGCCGACAGCAGGACCAGAGCGCCGCGCACCTGCTTGCCCTGACCCCCGAAGTGGTGCATCAGCGCCGGGCGAAGGGCAGGATGCAGCGTGTCGACCGCCTTCTCGACAGCCGGGCCGACGATCGTGCCGTATCGCTCGAGCACCACGGGCAGGCCCCGGCGACCCGGCGACGGCGCTGCCGGGATGGGGTCACGGGCGAGCTGGACCTGGGTCACGGGACCTCCTGGGGAGACGGGACGGGACGCCGTTCGGCGGGGCCGCCGTTCTGGGAGACGAAACCGGCGCGACCGGTGTGCACCGGACTGGCACCGGACTGGCTGGCGTGCGCCTGGCCGGCATCGGACTGGCTGGCGTGCGCCTGGCCGGCATCGGACTGGCTGGCGTGCGCCTGGCCGGCATCGGACTGGCTGGCGTGCGCCTGGCCGGCATCGGACTGGCTGGCGTGCGCCTGGCCGTGCCGGCGTCGTGGGCGGCCCGGGGCGACGTTCCGCATGTGGCCGCCGGATCCTGGGCGACCGGACGGGGCGGTCGGCGGGTGGGCGGCACCGGTGCCAGCCAGCACGGCGGCCGCGGCGGCGCGGCCGGAGCGGACGGCACCCTCCATGGTCGCCGGCCACCCCGTGGCGCACCATGCGCCAGCCACGGCGAGCCCAGGGGCGATCATCCCCGGCGCGGGCCGCGCGGCGGCGGTCCCCGGCACGGCACGGAACGTTGCGGCGTGCTCCTTGGTGACCACGGCGTCGACCAGGCCGGCCCGGGAGACCCCGGGAAGCAGCCGGCCAAGTGCCTCGACGAACTGCCCGACCAACACCTCGGGCCGGGTGCCAAGGTACCGGTCGGCACCCGACAGCGACAGCGCAAGGCACTGGCCCCGGGTCACGCCCGCCGTCGAGGTCTTGTCGAACACGAATTGGACAGGCGAGTCGACCGCGGCGAAGAACGCCAGGTCGGTGACGGTGCGATCGAAGACGAGCTGCACGTCGACCACGGCCGACGTGCCCAGCACCCGGACATCGGGGAGCGTGCCGTCCGGGACCAGACCGGCCGCTGCTTCGTGCGGTGCGGCCACCACTGCCGACGCCGCCTGCCACCGGCGGGCACCCGAGTCGACCACCACCTGCCACCCGCCGTCGGGCATGGGCCGGAGCTGCTCGACCCGTGCGCCGCAGACGACCTCGACACCGGCAGCAGCCAGTGCGGCGGCGCTCCGGCGCCCGTGCAGCTCGCCGAGCGGCACAGCCGACCACCCGATGTCGCCCCCGTCGCTGGTGTCGAGCAGCCCGGTGCGAAAGACCTTGGCCGCCATCGCCAGGGAGGCCTCGGCCGCCGGGACGTTGACGGTGGGGAGGGTGATGAGGTCCCACAGCGCCGACACGGCCCGGGGCCGCTGGTGGTGCCGGGCCAGCCACTCCCCGAACGTGATCCGGTCGAGCGCCGGGTCGTCGGGGTCGAGCCGGCCCAGCGCGGCCACCGCCGGCCCGAGTCGGAGACGGTCGGCCATCGACAGGTGCCGGTACCGCGCTATGGCGCCAGCCAGGTGCAGCGGCGCCGGGAGCCGGCTGCGCCCGATCGTCGCCCGGCGACCGTTCGGCGCCAGGACGGGGACGGCAAGCTTGTCCTGCAGCACGACGTCGCAGGCGGCGCCGATCCGGTCGAGGTACCGCCTGTACTCGTCGCAGCAGCGCATGAACACGTGCTGGCCGTTGTCGAACCACAGCCCGTGCCGGCGGAACGACCACGTCAGGCCGCCCAGATGCTGGCGCCGCTCCACCAGCGCCACCGTGGCGCCGGCATCGGCGGCGTCGAGCGCGGCAGCGATACCGGCCAGGCCGCCACCCACCACCACCAGGTCCACGTCGGTCACGGCGCGCCCCCGACGAGGCTTCGCGCCGCCACCCAGGCCTTCTCGCGGGCCGGGAGCGACAGCCGGCCCCGGGTGACGGCCAGGGGATCGGCCAGGATGCGGTCGAGGAGGCGCCGGTAGATCCCGGACATGGCAGCGACGCACGCTCGGCTGCGGCGGTCGAGCAAGGGCAGTAGCCCGAGGCCGCGGTCGTACCAGGCCAGCGCCCGCTCCCCTTGGAGCACGACGAGGGCAGCGAGTGCCTCGGCGGGACCGGCCAGGTCGACACCGGCCCCGCATGCGACGGCATCGGCAGCGGGCAGGTAGACCCGCCCCATCTCCCGGTCCTCGACCACGTCTCGAAGGATGTTCGTGAGCTGGAGGGCCACCCCGAGGTCGTCGGCCAGGACAGCAGCCCGCTCCGGGTCCCGGGAGCCGAAGACACCGAGGGAGAGCCGGCCGATGGTTCCCGCCACCTTCCGGCAGTAGCCGACGAGGTCGTCGAACGTCTCGTAGGTCGTGCCCGTCACGTCCATCTCGCAGCCGTCGACGAGCTCCACGAAAGCCGAGATCGGCAGCGGGTAGGTCCGCGCCGTCACCGACAGGGCGAGCATGACGGGGTCCGTCACGACCGCCGGGTCGGCGGTGGCCGGCTCGCGGACTTGGCCCGGACCGCCGCCGGCCGCCAGGTCGTTGAGCTGGGTGCGGACGCTGTCCAGGCCGGCGAGCCGCAGGGGAACGGGGTCGTCGCCGTCGCCGATGTCGTCGATGCGCCGGGCCAACGCGTACACCGCCGACAAGGCGCGCCGCTCCGGCGGCCGGAGCAGCCGGATGCCGTAGGCGAAGTTCCGGGCCTGGGCGCGCGTGATGGCCTCGCAAGCGGCAAAGGCCTCCTCGGGAGTCATGCCGGCACTCGACCCGCCGTCGCTCCCACTGGACCCGCCGCGCTCCTGAGACCCACCGCGATGCGGACCGCATGCACCGCCACGCGTCGTGCCGTCGGGCGGCAGGCCACCCCGAGGACGTCGTGACCAGCGACTTCGATGGCGTCGAGCGCCGCCAGCCCGCCGGCAGCAAAGCCAGCGATCGCCAGGCGCGGCCGCAGCGGCAGGTCGCGGGCCAGCGGCACGGCAGCGGCCAGCAACGCCCGGGCCCGGTGTGCGTAGGACGCCACCAGCCTGCGCAACGGCTCGCTCGCTCGCGGGGCCAGCAGGTCGTCCGTGCTGCACCCGAAGCGGTCGCGATCCTCCGCTGCCAGGTAGACGTGGCCACGTCGGGCGTCTTCACCCACGTCCTGCAGGTGCTCCGTGATCTGCAGGCCGGTGCACACGGCGTCCGACCGCTCCAGGCGGTCGGCGGTCGCCACACCGAACACGGCCAGGACGAGGCGACCCACGGGGTTGGCGGAGAGCTCGCACGAGCCGAGCAGCTGGTCGTAGGTGCGGTAGCGCGAGACCAGCTGCTCGAGCCGGTTGGCCGCCACCAGGTCCCGCAGGGGCTGCATGGGAAGGGGGACCTCGGCGATGGCCCGCCCGAGCGCCACGAACAGGGGGTGGTCGGCCGAGCCCGCCGCTGCCCGCTCCAGCTCGTCCTCGACCCAGTCCAGTGCGGCGCTGCGAGCCGAAGCCGGCTCGACCTCGTCGCCCACGTCGTCGACGAGCCGGGCGAAGCCGTAGATGGCGAGCAGGTGCCGGCGCTCACGCTCGCCCAGAAGCCGCAACGCCACCGGAAAGTTCTCCGACCGGGCGCGCGCCAGCACGGCGTCCGGCGGCGGCAGGACGACGCTGGTCGGGGCGTGGATCGGGTCGGGCACGGGCTTGGCAGGCTCCTCGGGCGGACAGCCATCCGTATAGCGACGGTGACCAGTTGGTCACCATTGATATACGCGCCGTAGCGGGCCCCGTCAAATACCCTTGCCCCGAGCAGCCCTCGCCGACACCCCGCCAGGTCACGTCCCCGCGCCCGGAGCAGCCCCCTGCGACACCCGGCCAGACCGCGCGCCCGGCGCCTCCGACAAGCCCAGCGCCCGCCGGTCGAGGCGGTCGAGCGCCGCCTCGGCCACTGCCCTACAGAACCCCCTACAGAACCCCCGGCGCCCCCGGCAGGCCCAACGCCCGCCGGACGAGGCGGTCGAGCGCCGCCTCGGCCACTGCCCTGCCAGCGCCCTCGGCGGCCTCCCCGGGAGCCGCTGCTGCTGCCCCAGCCCGGGTCGCGCCGTCGCCGACGGCCACCGGGGGCACCGGCGCTCCCGCCCCGGCTCCAGTGCCGGAGCCGGCCTCGGCACCCTCCCCGGTCCGGGCTCCGGGCATCGAATCCGGCACGTCCGAGACGTCCAGACGACGAGCCACCAGCCGGCCGATCCCGGCGACGACCTCGGGCACGATCCCGGCCACGGTCCCCTCCCCGTGCGCGCACCGGACGACGACCTCCAGCAGCAGCGGGAGCACGGGCTCGACGGCAGCCGCGACGGCGTCGACGGCGTCGGCAACCGGCATGGCCCGGCGCCACCGCGCCACCGACGCGCCGACCATGTCCACCGTGGAGCGGGCTGCCGCCGCGTACACCGAGTCCTTGGAGTCGAAGTGGCGGTAGAACGAGCCCTTGGCGATGCCGGCACGCTGGCAGAGCTGTTCGACGTTCACTCCGGCATACCCTTTGGCCACGAAGGCCGCCCGGGCGACCTCGAGCAGTCGGGCTCGGACCTCGCGCTGCTCGTCGTCCCCGCCCTCGGACATGGCCAGGACGGCATCCCACATGTCCGGGCGGAACGCCGGTTGCTCGCCGTTCACCAGCACGTCCGGGAGCACCTCGCGGATGGCAGGCAGGGACAGGCCTCGGCGCTCGCGCAGCAGCCGGATCACGCGCAGGGCCTCGACGTGGCGCTCGTCGTAGAGGAAGCGGTTGGCGGCAACCGGCACCGGTGGCGGGAGCAGGCCGAGCCGCCGGTAGTGGTGGATGCTCGGCACGCCCACGCCGCTTCGCTCCGCGAGCTGGGAGACGCTCATCGCGCTCCTGGCTCCTCCTGGCTCGTCTGCCGCCTGGTCACCCACCGGCGTTCCACCCACCACCACGCCATCTGCCGCCTGGTCACCCACCGGCGTTCCACCGATCGCAGCGCCGGCCGCCCGCGTTTCACCGATCGCACCACCACCCACCGGGGTCTCGTCCGAAGCGGCACCGCCCGATAGGCTCCTCACCTGCTGTGACTCCCGTCGTGATCGTCACCGACACCAGCGCCTGCCTGCCCGACGCGGCCATCGGGCGAGCAGGGCTGTGCGTGCTCCCCATCGGCCTCGTCGTGGCCGGCCGCCGGCTGAGTGATGGTCCACACGCCTGGCCGGAGGTCCACCGTGCCCTCGCCGCCGGCGATCCGGTCCGCACGACCTCCCCGTCGCCGGTCGACTACCTCCAGGCAGTGGATGCTGCCGGCGGCAGCGTGGTCATCGTCACCCCCGCGGCCGAGCTCGCGGTCATGCACCGCAACGCCGTGCTGGCCGCGCGCCTGGCCGATTGCCCCGTCGAGGTGGTCGACACCAGGACGGCGGCGGCAGGCCACGGTCTGGCGGTCCTCGCCGGGCTCGACGCCATCGATGCCGGCGCCGACCTCGCCGGGGTGGCAGCTGCCGTCCGGGCAGTGTCCGCCCGAGTCCGCATGGTCGTCGCTGTGCCCGCACGAGCCACCGGCCCGAGCCGCTGTGCTCCGGGTGCCGCGGCCTCGCTCGCCGGAGGCGCGCCACCTGATGCCGGCCAACCGCCGGTGTTCGAGATCCACGACGGCGTGATCGTCCCGGTCGACGCCCCCGGCGGATCGGACCCCATCGAGATCATGGCCAGCACCCGGAACCGCGATATGGCGCCGCCCGCTGGCAGCCGCCGCGCCGCAGTGTTCCACAACGGCGACGGACCAGGGGCCGCCCGTCTGCGCGCCGATCTGTCCGACGAGGCGATGCTGGTCCCGGTGAGCCCCGCTCTGGCGGTCCACCTGGGCTCGGCGTGCGTCGGCGTGGCCTGGCACGAGCACGTCGCTCCGTGACCACCGATCTGCCACCATCGCTCCTCGTCGCGACCGTTCGACGCCAGGCCCGGTGCCGGTCCGGGCAAGGTGAGCGCCCTGCGCCGGGACGGCGAGCGCAGCAACAAACGTAGGTCGCTGCCTCCTCCAGCTACCGCTACTGTGGCACGAACCGATCGATGCGGAGGCGCACACCATGACGTTCGACCTGGCGAGGCTGCTCCAGGAGCGCCGGGGTGACCGCATGGCACTGCACACCCGCCTGATGAACCCCCAGCTGGCCCGGGTCCTCACCACCTTGGGCTTCGATCGGGAGTACGTGCGCGGCGAAGGCTGCTACCTGTACGACGCCGACGGGCAGCGCTACCTCGATCTCCTGTCGGGGTTCGGGGTGTTCGCCCTCGGGCGCAGCCATCCCGTGCCGAAGCAGGCGCTGCACGACGCGATCGACGCCGACCTCCCAAACATGGTGCAGATCGACTGCGCGCTGCTACCGGGCCTGCTGGCAGAGGCCCTGGTAGCCCGAGCCCATCCCGGCATCGAACGCGCAGTGTTCTGCAACTCGGGCACCGAAGCGGTCGAGGCCGCCATCAAGTTCGCCCGCCGGGCGACCGGGCGTTCGCGCATCGTCTACTGCGATCACGCGTTCCACGGGCTCAGCACCGGATCGCTGTCGCTCAACGGTGGTTCCGACTTCCGAGCCGGCTTCGGCCCACTGCTCCCGGGTACGAGCGCCGTCCCGTTCGGGGACATCGGCGCGCTGCGCCGGGCGCTGTCGGCCAAGGACGTTGCCGCATTCGTGGTGGAGCCGATCCAGGGCAAGGGGGTCCACCTCGCCCCCGAGGAGTACTGGCAGGAGGCCGCCGAGCTGTGCCGGGTGACAGGCACGCTGCTCGTCGCCGACGAGGTGCAGACAGGCATGGGCCGTACCGGCCACTTCTTCGCCTACGAGCACTACGGGATCACCCCCGACATCATCACCCTGTCCAAAGCCTTGTCGGGCGGGTACATCCCCGTTGGCGCCATGCTGTGCTCGGACCGGGTGCTGCGGAGTGTCCACAGCTCGATCGACCGGGCCATGGTCCACTCCTCGACCTTCTCGCGCAACCAGCTCGCCATGGTGGCGGGCCTGGCCACCCTGCAGGTGTTCGACGACGAGGACATCGTCGACCGGGCCCGACGCACGGGCGTGGCCTTCGAGAAGGCCCTCGCCCCGCTGGTCGAGCGCCACCCCCTGTTGCACGAGGTTCGCGGCAAGGGACTGATGATCGGGCTGGTGTTCGGACCGCCACCCGACGGACCCGCCCGCCGGCGGTTCCGCGCCGTGGAGGCGATCCGCACCGGGCTGTTCTCCCAGCTGATCGTGGTGCCACTCTTCCACCGGCACCGGATCCTGACCCAGGTGGCGGCAGACAACGCCAACATCGTCAAGCTGCTGCCCCCGCTGGTTGCCGGCGAAGACGAGGTGCGGACCTTCGCCGACGCTCTCGACGACGTGCTCCAGTCGGCCATGGACGGTGGCCTGGTGATGGAAGTGGGCCGCACCGTCGCCCGGAGCACCTTGCGCCGTCGTGTCAGCTGACGCCCGGCACATGACCACCCGCCACACCACTGCCTGCCCGGGCCCGCGCCGCGTCGCTGGCACCCGCCCGGGCCCGCGCCGCGTCGCTGGCGCCCGCCACATCACCGCCTACCCGGACCCGCACCGCTTCGCTGGTTCGGCGCTGGGCACGGCTCGGTGAGCGGGCCGCGCGCCGTCCGACCACTGGCCTGCCCGGTGGCCGGGACCGTCCGTGTCCCGGGATCCAAGAGCGCAACTGCGCGCGTCCTGGTCGCCGCCGCGCTCGCCGACGGCACCAGCGTGGTCGACGGCGCACTGTTCAGCGACGACACGCGACGCATGACCGACAGCCTGCGACGCCTCGGGATCGCCGTGGACGAGGACGGCACGGCGCAGCGGATGACCGTGCACGGATCGGGCGGCCGTTTCGCCGGGGCGCCCACCACCCTGAACGTCGGCTTGGCCGGCACGGTGGCCCGGTTCCTCACCCCCGTCGCCGCTCTCGGGTCCGAACCAGTCCTGATCGACGGGACGCCGCGCATGCGCGAGCGCCCGATGGCGGACCTGGTCGCGGCACTCACCGCGCTCGGGGCGCGCATCGAGTCCCTCGGCTCCCCAGGCCACTTGCCACTGCGGGTCAGCGGGCCCCTGGTTGGTGGCGCAGTGGCGCTGCCCGGCAACACCAGCAGCCAGTTCCTGTCGGGCCTGCTGCTCGCCGCGCCCGCCATGCCCGACGGACTGGAGGTCACCATCACGACGCCGCTCGTGTCCCGTCCCTACGTCACCATGACCGTCGACACGATGGCGGAGTTCGGCGTCGAAGTGACCAGCGGGAGTGGCGGGAGCAGCGGGAGTGGCGATCGGTTCACGGTCGCTCCCGGACAGCGCTACCACTCCGTCGAGACGGCGATCGAGCCCGATGCGTCCGCCGCCTCCTACTTCTTCGCCGCTGCCGCCGTCACCGGAAGCCGGCTCTGCGTCGCCGGCGTCCACCGGTCGTCGAGCCAGGGCGACGTCGGTTTCGTCGACCTGCTCGCGGCCATGGGGGCATCGGTCGCCGATCGCCCTGACGGTCTGGAGGTGACCGGGCCGGACCGGCTCCGGGGAATCCAGACCTCGATGACCGACCTGTCCGACGTGGCGCAGACCCTGGCAGTGGTCGCCCCGTTCGCCAGCTCGCCGACCCGGATCGACGGCATCGGCTTCGTCCGGGGCAAGGAGACCGACCGGATCGGCGTGACCGTCCGGGAATTGCAGCGCTGCGGAGTCGACGCTGACGAGACCGACGACGGCATGGTCGTCCGCCCGTCAGCGCCCCACGGCGCCACCATCGACACCGCCGGCGACCACCGCATGGCGATGAGCTTCGGCGTGCTCGGCCTGCGCGTCCCCGGCGTCGTCATCGACGACCCGGACGTGACCGCCAAGACGTTCCCCGCCTACTTCGACACCCTCGACGCGCTCGCCGAGCTCGGCCCGCTCACCTCGGGCTGAGCAACGGGCCTGGACCCGGAGCCGGTCGGGTCAGGAGCTGCGGGCGGCATCGGCGGCCCGCAGCCGGCGAGCCAGGGTCGCCATGATCTTGGCGCTGATGGTCGGCGATGCCGAAAGGAGCGAGGCGAACTCGCGCGCGTCGAGGACGAGCACGTCCATGTCGGTGTCGGCCGTGACGGACGCCGTGCGTGGCCCGCCGTCGAGCAGCGCGAGCTCGCCGAAGAAGTCCCCCGGCCCGAAATGCGCGGCTGGGCGACCGCCGACGGTGCAGGCAGCGGCACCCGCCAGCACCAAAAAGAATTCGCGCCCCGGCGTTCCCTCGGTGGTGAGCACCTTGCCGGCCTTGACGGTCACCGGCGTGCCCAGGCGAGCGATCTGCCGCAGCTCGCTCTGGTTGCAGGCCGAGAAGAGGGGCACGGCCCCGAGCATCTCGAGCTCACGTCGGGCGATCCGTTCGCGCATTCGTCAACCTCCACATCTCGTCCCGGCAGGATCTCGTCCTCCCGGGCACGGCTCGTCCGGCGCAGGGTCCTGCCCCGGCCACGTCACGACCCGTTGGGGGCCGGGTGCTTCGGTGCCGATCCGGCGCGTCCGGCAGTCCGGACCGGGGCCCAGGCTACCGGTCCGGCACCGTCGGCTACGTCCGCCATCGGTACCAGCGCAGCTGCAGGGCCCCGAGCCACCCCGAGGACACCAGGCTGCCGACCGCCCGGCCACTGCAGCACGGCCCGGAGAAACCCCGATGCCACCTCGACGTTCCGTCGCACCGAGGGATCCTGGAGCGCACCGTCGACCAGCGCACCGTGGACCAGCACGATGGCACCCACTCGCTCTGCAACGACCGCCCACCGGTGCGCCATCGCCCGGTCCGGCACCGCCGACAGCGGACAGAGGACGTGCTTGCCGGCATGGATCGCATCGTCGACCAGCGCGCGCACCCCCCGGCGTGCCGCTGCGGTTTCCACGAGCGCCGGCGATGCGGGCAGAGGCGGCGTGCCGCCAGCGCGCGCAGAACCGGGCTCGTCGGCGATCACGACCGCGTGCACGACAGTTCGCCGGGCGGCCTCGACGATGGTGCGGAAGCACCGCAGGGACGCTGCAGACCCTGCCGTGCCAGCCGAGCCGGCCGCGGCACCGCTCGTGCCGGCCATGCCAGGCGGACCCAAGCCACCAGCGATCCCACCTGAACCGCTGGTGCCATCCGCCCCACCCGGCCCCGGACCTCCATCAGCCCCAGGAGAACCCGGAACGCCATCCGTGCCGAGCGGCCCCGCCGCGTCGGCAACGACGATCCAGCCGCCGACCTCCCACCCGGCCCGCACCAGTGCATCGGCCCACAGGTGCGAACCGGCGGCAGACCGCGCGCCGACCACGGCACCGAGGCGCGGGTGGGCACCGATGGGGAACGGTCCGGTCACCGGCAAGCCCCGGCCTCGGCGACCGCACCGGCAACAGCGACCGCACCGGCAACAGCACACCAAGCGCTGCTGGCGGGTAAAACGGTCGCATGCGAACACGTGTCCTCGGTACTGATCTGGCGGTCTCCGCCCAAGGCCTCGGCTGCATGGGCATGAGCGAGTTCTACGGCGCCGGCGACGACAGCGAGTCGGTCGCCACCATCCACCGGGCCCTGGAGCTCGGCGTGACGTTCCTCGACACGGCCGACATGTACGGGCCCTTCACCAACGAGCGCCTGGTCGGTCGGGCGATAGCCGACCGTCGTGACGCTGTCGTGCTCGCCACCAAGTTCGGCAACGAGCGGGCCCCCGACGGCACGCGCATCGGCGTGAACGGCCGACCCGAGTACGTGCGGCGGTGCTGCGATGCGTCGCTCGAGCGCTTGGGCGTCGACC
>JAKAYQ010000050.1 GCA_021826725.1 Actinomycetes bacterium | reverse complement strand
CTCGGCCCAGCCCCCCCGGGCGCCCACGGACCGTGGGAATCATCATCGCACGATCACCGCTCGCCCACAGGATCGCGTTCGGTGGCGCACGAACGACGCAAGCGCGCAGGGCTCCGGCGTGCCTCGGCCTGGGGCCGGTGCCCCACCGGTCGCGCCAGAGCCCGACCGGCCCCCGGCACCACCACGCCGGCGACCGGCGACCGGCGCCACAGCGATCCGGCACGCGCCCGGCTGCCCGATCAGCGATCCGGCACGCCCCCGGCCGCCGACACGGTCTCAGCCCCCGCATCGGCCAGCGCTGCCCGGCGCTCGACCATGAATTTCATGGCGTCCGACGGCGCCAGCGGCTTGGCGAAGAGGAAGCCCTGGCCGGCGTCGCACTTCTCGGCCCGCAGGCGGTACAGCTGGACCTCGTCCTCGATGCCCTCCGCCAGCGTCGTGAGGCCCAGAGCCTTGCCCAGCTGCACCAGAGCGCGGACCAGCGCGGCACCCTCCGCCGATTCGACCATGCCCATCACGAAGCTCCGGTCGATCTTGAGCACATCGACCGGGAACTGCTGCAGGTACGCCATCGAGGAGTACCCGGTCCCGAAGTCGTCGATGGCGATGCGTACCCCCAGCGCCTTCAACTGGCGCAGGCGGTCGGCGATGGCCGCTGGGTCGCGCATCAGCACGGTCTCGGTGATCTCAACCACCAGCTTGTGGGGATCGAGGCCGGAACGAACCAGGGCGCCGCGGACGTCGTTGACCAGATTGCTGCCTTCGAACTGCCGGCCCGACACGTTGACGGCGACGCTCACCGCGTGGCCCTGGTTGTGCCACTGGCGGACCTGCCGGCACGCCTCGGCCAGAACCCAGCGTCCGACTTCGACGATCATCCCCGACGACTCGAGCACCGGCACGAACTCCACGGGCGGCACGATGCCGCGAGTCGGGTGGTGCCAGCGCAGCAGGGCCTCGACGCCGGTGACGCCCATTCCCTCCAGGTCGAAGGTCGGCTGGTACACCAGGAAGAATTGGTTCGCCCGCATGGCCGTGCGCAGCTCGGCTTCGAGGTCGAACCGGTTCACCACGGCGGCGCGCATCTCCGGCCGGAAGACCGCGTAGCGGTTGCGCCCGCTCGCCTTCGCCTCGTACAGGGCGATATCCGCGTCGCGCAGCAGGTCGCGCGCCGAGGTCCGGAGGCCGGTGGCCACCCCGATGCTCGCCCCCGCTGCGATGGTGCCCGGCACGCTGGGAAGGCGCACGGGGAGAGCCAGGGCGCTCAGGACCGACTTGGCGAGCTGCTCGGGGTCGTCGACTGGCCCGCCGTCGACGACGATGACGAACTCGTCGCCACCGATGCGCCCCACGGTGGTGGACACGCCCACCATCTCCACCAATCGGCCGGCCATCGCCTGCAACAGCTCGTCTCCGACACTGTGCCCGAACGCGTCGTTCACGTCCTTGAAGCCGTCGAGATCGATGACGAGCAGCGCCAGCGCGGTGGCATGGCCGGCGCGCCCGCGAGCGAGGGCCTGTTCCAGCTCCTCAAGCACCATCGCCCGGTTGGCCAACCCGGTCAGTGCGTCGTGGTGCGCCTGGTGCTCGAGCTCGCCGGCAGTCTGGGTCACCAGCTCGAGTGCCTGTGCCCGCGAGACCGCGAGGACCTGTACCAAGAAGACCAGCAGGATCACGAGCAGGAGCGAGCCGGCCAGGACGATGCCGCCCTGCTCGTCCGGGGTGAGCGCCGACGGGGACGGGACCGTGATCTGGGCGATCCACCGACCACCAGCCCCCAGGGTCACCGTCCGGGTCACAGACGAGGCCGGCGCCCGCCCCGCCTGGGCCAGCCTGACCGGCGTGCCCATCGAGTTCTGGTAGCTGAGCGTGACCGCCAGCCCGTGCATGCTGTCGACCACCGGAGTGAGCAGCGGGGCCGCATCGACGATCTCGAGGACCCAGCCCGACACCGCCGCCTGCCGAGCGATGGCCCCGGTGGGCACGTTCGGAGTGCTGTACACGGGAAGCGCCATGTAGTACGGGGCGAGCCCGCCGAACAGCTCCCGGACCGCCGTCGCGGCCTGTGCTTGGGCCGAGCCGGTCAATGCGACCATCTGACTGAGCGGGCCCGCCTCGGCAACACCGGCGGCCTCGGCGGCGACCAGCAGCGGACCGCCGGCCGCCGCGCACTGGTCCCGCCCGGGCTCGAGGAACCCGGCGAACGCCAGGAGCGCCTGGAGCACGGCGGCAGAGTGGGATTGGATCGACTGCGAGAGCTGGGTGAGACCGAGGGTGAGGAGGCAGTACTGCTGGCGCACCCCTGACGGCGTCAGATGGAACGGGCCCAGGTCGACCCCGAAGGGTGGGTCTGCGGTGATCTTGCTGGACGCCGCGGGCAGTCCGGCGGCCGGCACCCGCTGGATGTAGACGACTGCGACGACGTCCTCGTACTGCGACGGGCCCCCGGCCCGCGCGAACCAGCGCTCGAACTGGGTGTTCGTGATCGACGGCACCGAGGTGGCCAGGGCGCCGACCGCTCCGGCCAGGTCGGCGTCGTGAGCCAGGACCTGCGCCAGGCTGGCCCGGGCGCCAGCCACCCGGACATCGATGGTCTGGTTGTCCTGCGACTGGATGGAGGCGCGCCACTCCAGGCCGACCGTGGCGGAACCGGCCACGCCGACCACAACGAGCACCACGGAGAGCAGGTTGACCTGGCGGGACCGACGACGTGTGCTGACGCGCCCGGACGCGCCCCGACCGGGGCGCCGACGTCGCCACGGGAACCTTGTTCCCCCGCTTCCCCCGCGCAAGGACCTCACTGCGTGGTCATCGACCGGCTGGGCACCGAAGTGAAGCGCGCCGACGGCACCGGGTCCCTTTGGACCGCCAACCCGCCAGCGCACCCCCAGAGCCCCGACGAGACGTTGCAAACCCCTGTCGGAGCCCGGCTACGCTCGGCCTCGTGCATGCTCCCCGCGTCCGAACTGCCGTCGCCGTTGCCGGCGCGGTCGGCGCCGCGGCGGTGTCGCTGCGAACATTGTCGGTGCGTTGGGCCCGATCGGGCCACATCCCGATGGGCACGGGCGACCTGTGGCCGCCTGTGCCGCGGCGGCCGGACCCGGCCCCGCCCGGCCGGCCTGCCGTCGATGCCGGGGCGCCGGCCCCCTGATCGAAGCGGTCCGGCTCGACCAGGGGTCGCTGGACCAGGCCGGAGGAAAGGGGCCGATCAGACCGCGACCACGAACAGCTGGCGGCACAGCACAGGGCCGACCGCCACCGCCACCCCGCCGTGCACCAGGGTGACCGTGCCGTCCGGCGCCCGGTCGCGGACCACGACCTCGCGCCCAGGAATGAGCCCGTGCCGGTCGAGGTAGACGAGTGAGGCCAGGTCGAGCTCGACTTCCTCGGTGATGCGCTCCAAGCGCACGTGGCTGCCCGGATCCACTGTCGCCAGGCGTACCTGGTCGCCGACGGACGCGGGCGCCCCGGGGATCGGATTGCCATGTGGGCAGGTGCTCGGATTGCCGAGGAGCTCCACCAGGCGCTCCTCGACCTCGTCCGAGATGACGTGCTCCCACCGCCCGGCCTCG
Source organism: Actinomycetes bacterium (assembly GCA_021826725.1). GTDB lineage: Bacteria > Actinomycetota > Acidimicrobiia > Acidimicrobiales > UBA8190 > JAJZYI01. The sequence goes on along the minus strand of JAKAYQ010000050.1, from coordinate 13,450 downwards.
AGGTGGGCTTTGTGCCAGGGGAGCCCGATGATGTCGACCAGCAGGCGCTCCGCCAGCCGGTGCTTGCGGATGACGCTGTCGGCCAGGGCCACACCGGTGCCGGTCAGCTCGATCCGACGGCCATCACGCAGGAGATAGCCGTCCGCGGCAAGACGGTCGAGCATCTCCGAGACCGACGGGGCAGAGCGACCGAGCCGCTCCGCTATCCGGGCTTGGATGACCGGCCTTCCCTCGTCGGCGAGCGACCTGATCGCCTCGAGGTACTCCTCTACCGGCGGGTGGAAGCCGTCGGTCGCCGGCCGCGTGGACACCGGCCGAGTGTAGCGCCGCCACTGCCGGACGGGGCCGGCCTGCCTCCCCGCTCCAGCCCCCTGCACCCGCACGACCGGGACGTCTGTTCCGTCGTCGGACCAGCGCACCCGGGCGCCTGTCCGGGCCGACCGAGCGCCGCCACGGCTCACCGAACTCGGCGGCGGCACGGAGCCCGGGACGGCACGCCTGGTGCGGCTCTGCCAGCTCCCAGGCCCCGGTCCGGCAAGGCTCAGCGGCCGGTCCGGCAGGGCTCAGTGACCCCAGATCTTCCCGACGAGGATGGCCAGGATGATCGGCCCTACGACGCCGGCCATGAGGGCGCCGATCAGCCCGGTGACGGCGATGCCGGTGGCCATGCGCACCTGGTCGCGGTGCGACGGTCTGGGATCCACGACAGGCATCGGCGTCCTCCTCGTTCGCTGCTGGTGGGTGCACGCCCCGCCGGCTCGGCCGGTCCGTAGACTATCGAGCGGCGAGCACGGCGACGGGAGGGCCATGGACCAGGGTCATCGGGACGAGCGATCTGGAGGACCGGCGGCGCCCAGCGCGTCCGCAACCGGTGATCCGGCGCTCGATGCCGTCCGCATCGAGCCGGGCACAGCTGACGGTGGCCACGATGGGCACCTTGCGACCGACACCGGGATCGGGCTCATCCCCACCGACACCGGCCTCGGGCTCACCCCCACCGACACCGGCCTCGACGTCGAACTGCTCTCGGCACAGCTGCGGGCCGACGCTGCCGACACGGACACGTTCTTCGCCGTCCTGGCCACCAAGCTGGCCGGCGCCCTCGGCGAGCGGGTCCGCCTCGATCGCCGGGGCCGGGGCCTGCGGCGGCGCGACCCCGAAGTCATCGCCATCGAGGTCGACCTCACCGATGCCGACGGCGGCCTGGTGCTTCGGGCCCAGCGCCAGACGACCGGGGTGCAGTGCACCGCGGCACGGCCAGTGCGGGGCATCGTGCTCTCGAACCGCCCCGTCTCGATGGGAGAGTGGGTCGACCTGCTGGTCGGCACCTTGGCCGACCGGGCTGCACGGTCGGGCCAGGCCCGCGACGCCCTGAGCGGGCTGCTGTCATGACCGTTCCCGTTTCCATGGTTGCAGGCGCTCGCCTGCTCCCGTCCCGTGCGGCGCACCAGCACCCGTCGGGCCCGGTGCCCGGGTGAGCACGGAACCGGGCACAGAGCCAGGGACCGGAGGCCGGCTGCCGACCGAAGCCCCGGGAGACATACCGGCCGACGCGCTGCACCGCCTGCGCGAGACCGGCCCCGGGGGCGTTCCCCTGTTCACCTCGGACCTGTCGGTGAACGAGTTCCTGCTGGTCGAGGAGGCCGGCTTCTCGCCGCTGGGCCTGGTGATGGGCAGCTCCATCTACCAGATCGGCCTGCAGACGAGGCGATGGAGCCGGTCGATCGAGCTCGAAAAGCTGACCCAGGCCATGTACACAGCCCGCGAGCTGGCCATGACCCGGATGGAGGAGGAAGCCGACGTTCTCGGGGCCGACGGGGTGGTCGGCGTCCGATTGGACGTCAACTACTACGAGTGGGGCAAGAGCACCGCCGAGTTCATCGCCATCGGGACAGCCGTGCGGGCCAAGGACGGCAGCTCGTGGCGCAACACCGAAGGCAAGCCGTTCACCTCGGACCTGTCCGGCCAGGACTTCTGGACGCTGCTGCAGGCCGGCTACGCCCCGCTCGGTCTGGTGCTCGGAACCTGCGTGTACCACGTCGCCCACCGCAGCCTCGGCAGCACGCTGGCCACCACCGGCCGGGCCACAGAGCTGCCGAACTTCACCCAGGCGCTGTACGACGCACGCGAACGGGCCATGACCCGGATGGAGGACGAGGCCCAGCGCCTGCAGGCCGAGGGCGTCGTGGGCGTGCAGCTGGTGGAGAAGTCCCATATGTGGGGCAGCCACACCATCGAGTTCCTCGCCATCGGCACCGGCGTCCGGTCGTTGCGACCCGACCACGTCGTGCCGCCGCCCGTTCCCGTCGTGTCGATGGACCGATGACCTCCTCGCTCCCGAACGGAGCCGGGAGCGAGGAGCCAGACGGTGCCCCTGCGCCACGCTCCCGAGCCCACCGGCCGGCCACCAGCGCACTGTCGGTCGCCGATGCCGCTGCCCTTCGCCGGCTCGGCCTGGAAGCCGTCGGGTTCGTCCTCGGCACCGTGGTCCTGCAGGTGGCGTCGTCGGTGAGTGCTGGTGCGGTTGGAAGCCCCTATGGCACCCAGGGATGGTACGGGGGCGCCGGGGCGGCGGGCACCAGCGGGTTCGCCAGCTACCCCTGCGTCCATGTCATGGGGTATGGCGCCGACCACTGGGGGTTCAACGCTGAGGACCGTTCCTACGCGGCATCGGTCGGATCCGGCTACGCCACCGCCGTCGCCCGGCTGACCGAGGAGGCCCGCTCCCTCGGTGCGCACGGCGTGGTCGGCGTTCGGATGGACGTCGGCGACTTCGTCGGGGGCTGGTCCACATGGACGTTCCGGGCAACGGGCACCGCAGTCGTCCTCCGAGGGGCCCAGGCCCCGCACGAGCCGTTCACCACCAACGTGAACGGCACGCACCTCGAGCGGCTGGTGGCGCTCGGCCTGGCGCCCGCCCGGCTGGTGAGCGGCGTCGGCGCCTGCTACGTCCGCCCGAACTGCCGGACCCGGGGCGACCTCATGGCCCCCGGGAGCGTCGACCAGATCCCGCAGGCCATCGGCGTCGCTCGAGACCGCGCCAGGGCCACGGTACGCGAGGCCGCCCGCCGCAGCGGCGAAGGCGTCGTCCACACCGACTGGTCCGACCGGCGCCTCCCGGCGTGGGGTGAGGGCTGGATCCAGAGCGCGGTCGCCCTCGGCACCGCCGTCCGGCGGTTCGGGCCCCGGCAGGTGCCTGCTGCGCCGCGCGCAGTGGTTCCGCTGCGGCCATGAGCGCTGACGAGCCAGTCCCGCCCGGCGGAACTCCCGCCGACCACATGCGCCAGGCGCTCGCCGTGCTCGCCACCCCGGTTCAGCCCCAGACGGCCACCTACGTGTCCGATCTGCGTGTGGGCGAGCTGGTCCTGCTCGACGAGGTGGGATACGAGCCCGTCGACCTGGTGTCGGGCGCCGGATCGGCGAGCTGGAACCCCCAGATTGCCTCCGGCCCTGGTGGCAGCGACGCGTGGGCGTCGGCCATCACCTCGGCGATCTCCACCGCCCGGTCGGCCATCGATCGCGAGATCCGGGAGCGGTCGGCCGACGGTGTGGTGGCCGTCCAGCTGCACCTGGACCGCCACCCCGCCAACGTGCTCACCTGCACGGTGCTCGGCACCGCCGTTCGCCGAAGGGCGACCTCGCGTGGAGCGAGCGGCCGCGGGCCCCGACGGCCCTTCGGCACGACCCTGTCGGCCCGGGACTTCCATCTCCTGGTCCGGGCGGGCTACCTCCCGGTCGGCATCGTCACCGGGGTCGCCGTGGTGGCGTTCGCCGCCCGATCCCTCACCCAGGGCCTGGGGCTCAGTCGGGAGAACCGGGAGCTCACCGACCAGACCGCAGCCCTGTACCGGGCACGCGAGATCGCCATGGGACGCCTGGACGCCGAAGCGCGAGCTTACGATGCTTCCGGCGTCGTCGACGTCTCGTTCAGCGAGCAGCCCTTCAATTCCGTGCTCGTCCACGCGGTGGAGCTGCTGGCCATCGGCACCGCCATCCTGCGCGGGCCCGACGGGCACCGCCCGATCCTGCCGCACCTGCAGCTGACCCTGGACGATCCCGCTCCCGGCGTCTTCCTCCACGGCTGACGAGCCGCCCCGCCACCCCGATGAACCGCTGCCCCTGGACCCGCTGCCCCGATGACCCGCTGCCCCGGGACCCGCTGCCCCAGGACCCGCCGCCCCGAAGACCCGCCGCCCCGATGACCCGCCGCCCCGATGACCCGCCGCCCCACAGTCGCGTGCCGAGCGGACGTCCGCGGCCGTCGCGACCTGGCTGCATCGACATGGGCCGTCGCGTCGGCAATGCTGCCCGGGTGGACCCGATGACGGCGACCGGCGAGACCGGCAGCACCGGCGCGCCATCACAGCCAACGTCAAGTCGGCCGTCATCGTGCGTTCATGTCGATCGGCCACAGTCGGTCTCGATGGGAACCGGGCGACGACCGTGAGGTTCGGCGCGTCCAGATCCCTGCAGGCCGAGGACGGCGGTGACGCCGTCCGGCGCCTCTCCGAGCTTGCCGAGGCAGTCGACCATCTCGCCAGAGCCGGCGACGCCGTCGTCACCGGGATCACCGAGGACAGCCGGCAGGTCCGGCCCGGATGGCTCTTCGTCGCCCGGCGCGGCGGCCAGGCCGACGGGCACCGCTTTGTCGACGACGCCCTGCGCCGTGGTGCGGCCGCGCTGGTCGTCGAGCACCCGCAGGCCGCCAGCGCGCCGCAGCTCGTCGTGCCGAACACGTCGGCGGCAGTGGGACCGCTGGCCGCCGCCTTCTACGGCCATCCGTCGCGCCAGCTCTCCGTCGTCGGCGTCACCGGCACGAACGGCAAGACCACCACATGCGAGCTCATCCGCGCCGCCATCGAGGCAACGGGTCGGCCCGCGGGCCAGATCGGCACCATCGCCACCCGGGTCGGCCGTCAGAGTGAGCCGGCCACCATGACGACCCCGTCGCCGACCGACCTGCAGCGACATCTCTTCCGGATGGTGCAGGCGGGCGTCGGGGCCGTCGCCATGGAGGTGTCCTCCCACGCTCTGGACCAGTACCGCGTGGACGGCACCGAGTTCGCCGTGGGCGTCTTCACCAACCTCGACACCGAGCACCTCGACTACCACGGCACGCTCGAGCAGTACTGGGCCTCGAAGGCCCGGCTGTTCGAACCTGGGCGCTGCCGGCAGGCGCTCGTCTGCATCGACAGCGACTGGGGCGTCCGCCTGGCGCACCAGGCGGCGGTCCCGGTCCGCACCTTCGGCGCCGGGCCGGGGGCCGACGTCCGCTACTCCGTCGAGGACCTCGGCCTCGACGGCAGCATCATCCACCTGGCCGGCGACGACGTCGACGTGACGATCCCGACACGCATGGTCGGCGCGGTGAACGCGCCCAACGTCGCTGGCGCGTTCCTGGCTGCCCGCCAGCTCGGCGTGCCGAGCGACACCGTCGTCGACGCCCTGGCCGCCTGTCCCCGACCGCCGGGACGGTTCGAGCTGGTCGACGAGGGCCAGCCGTTCCTCGTCGTGGTCGACTACGCGCATACACCCGAAGCCCTGACCTCCTTGGTGTCCACTGCCCGGCACTGTGCCGGACCGGACGGCCGGGTCCGGGTGGTGGTCGGGGCCCGTGGGGGCCGCGACCGATTCAAGCGGCCCCGGACCGGCGCCGCCGCCGCCGCCGCAGGTCCGGTCGTCCTCACCACCGACAGCCCCGGCGACGAGGACCCCTGGTCCATCATCGAGCAGCTCCGGCTCGGCACGGTGGAGGTCGCAGGCGCCGAGGTCGCCGTCGAGCCCGATCGCCGCCGGGCCATCACCATGGCCATCGACGCCGCAGCTCCCGGCGATGTCGTGCTCATCGTCGGGCGCGGCCACGAGGAGGTGCAGCACATCGGCGGTCGGGCGATCCCGCTCGACGACCGGCAGGTCGCACATGCCGCCCTGGCGCTGCGCCGCAGCGGCCGGCACGACAGTGTCGCGTCGGCAGGAACGCACCCGCCGATGGCGGTCGCTGCACCACCGGAACGAGGGACGACCGCTCCGTGACGCCGACATCACCCGGGTCCCAGCTCCCACCCGGTCCCGGCGGGACCGACGCCCGCTCGGGCGCCGGTCCGGACGAGACGGTCCGCTCCGGGGAGGAGCGGGGCCGCGTCCCGAGCCGCCACGCCGCGACGACCAGGTTGACCGACGACGTGACCGTGGCACCGGTGTCAGTCGTCGTCCCTGCCCACAACGCCGCCGACACCCTGGCCGACGCGCTTGTCTCGGCGCTCGAGCAGCGACCCGTGCCGCTCGAAGTGGTGATCGTGGACGACGGTTCGGTCGATGCCACCGTGGAGGTGGCCGTGGCCACCGCCGCGGCGCTCGGCGTGCCGATCAGCCAGCACCAGGTCGGGTCCGGGGACGACCACGACCACGACAGCACCAGCACCAGCACCAGCACCGGCACCGGCACCCGCACCGAAGACAGCCATCCGTCAGGCGGAGCCGGTAGCGGCACCGGGCCTGTCGTGCGCGTCCTTCGCCAGCCGCAGTCCGGGCCGTCCGGGGCACGCAACACGGCCATCGACGCCAGCCGCGGAACCTGGGTCGCCTTCCTCGACGCCGACGACGTCTGGCATCCGGGCAAGCTCGGGACCCAGCTGGCGCTGGCGGGTGCGCACCCTGACGCCGTCGTGGTGGCGAGCGACTGGGTGCGCCGGACCGGAAACGGACCGGCGAGCGACCTGCACGCGGCACCCGTCGGACCGGTATCGACCATCACCGAGGGCGACCTGCTTGTGCTCAACCGCTTCCAGACGTCCACCGTCCTGGCCCGAACCGACGCGGTACGGGCCGTCGGGGGCTTCGACCCGACGATCGACGGGGTGGAGGACTGGGACATGTGGCGGCGCCTGGCCGGACAGGGACAGATCCTGAAGATCGACGCCCCACTCGTCTCCTACGTCAACCGAGGCGACAGCTACAGCAAGGATCTCGTCCGCGTGTACGGCACCGCCATGGTCATGGTCGCGCGTGCGGTTGCGGAACTGCCCCGGCGGCCGGCCCGACGGCTGCGCGCCTGGCACCACCTGCGCTTCGCCGTGGCATTCGCGCTGCTCCGGGACTGGCCCCACGCGTCGCGCTGTTTCGGCGACGTGTACCGGGCCGGCCTGCTCTCGGCCGTCCCCGGTGCTGCCGCCAAGCACCTGGCCCCGTTCCTCGCCGGACGCCTCCGGCGGCGGCTGCGCGGGCACCACCCGGTCGCAGCGGGCGCTCGCGTAGCGGGCGGGGCGGGCGGGGCGGGCGGGGCGGGCGGGGCGGGCGGGGCGGGCGGGGCCGATGGTTAGGCATATCGGCTCGGGACCGACCGCCGGCACCCGCCAGGCGATCTCCCGGGAACCCCGCCAGGCGATCTCCGAACGGCCTCGCCGAAGGTCCGCAAGGTGGGCCGTCGCAGCAGTTGGGGCTGTATCGCTCGGGACAGCTGCCTGCGCGAGCGGCACCGCGTCCCAAGCCGGCAGTAGCGCACGCGCCGCCACCCCCGCCGGGAGCCACAGCGTCGGCTCCGGTGCCTCCGGCACCGCCAGCCGGGCCACGACGGTCACCGTGACCGAACCGTCGTGGCAGCTCGCCAATCCCCTCAGCCGGATGGTGGTGCTTCCCGACGGCTCGGGTGCACTGGCCCTCCTCGGCGGGCTGACGTCGGCGGACACCTCCGCCGACGGAGCGTTCCGCCTCTCTCTCGCCACCGGAACGCTCAGCACGCTCGGCACCCTGCCGTCGGCCGTCCACGACGGCGCCGGCGCCGTGATCGGTGGGACGGACATGGTCCTCGGCGGGGGATCGACGTCGACCGTGCCGACCGTCGAGGGGGTCCCCGCTGGCGGAGGGGCCGGCACCGTGGTCGGGCAGCTCCCCCAGCCCCGCTCCGACACCTCGGCCACGACGGTCGGCGCGACCACGGTGGTCGTCGGCGGGTACGACGGCACCAACCCAGACCCCGCCGTCCTGTCGACGACCGACGGCACGACCTTCTCCACCGTGACGACGCTCCCCGTCCCGGTCCGCTACGCGGCCGTGGCTGCGCTCGGGTCCTCCGTGTACGTGTTCGGGGGCATGGCCACCGAGGGCACCGGGGTGGGGCTGCCGGTGGCCACCGTGCAGCGCGTGGACCTCACCACCCGGCAGGCCAGCATCGTCGCCACGCTTCCCGAACCCGTCGAAGGAGCCGCCGCCGTCGTCCTCGGCGGCCGGATCTTCGTCGCCGGAGGCGACACCTCCAGCCCGGGATCGACAGCCACCACCAGCAGTGCCGCCGTGCTGGCGTTCGAACCGGCGAGCTCCCGATTCACCGATGCCGGCACGCTGGCCCAAGCCGTGGCCTACGCCGGCTCCGCCGTCTCTGGTGGGGCTGCGTGGCTCATCGGCGGCGAGCACGACGGACAGGTCGTGGCGACCGTCCAGGAGCTCCGGCCGGGCTGAGCACGCCCGGAGCGGCTGTCCGGCACCCCGGCACCCCGGCACCCCGGCACCCCGGCACCCCGGCACCCCGGCACCCCGCATATACCTCCCGGGGTACATGCCGCCCGGTCGAGCCGGTACACTGGCGGACCGAAGGGGAGGTTCCCATGGTCTCGTCACCCGCGACGCCGCCGCTACCGGTCACGTCCCGGCTACCCGAGGAAGTGACCGCCGAGGTCCTCGTCCGGCTTCGCCGGGCCGAGGGCCAAGTGCGTGCCGTCCAGCGGCTCTTGACCGAGGGAGCCGACTGCAAGGCCGTGCTCACGCAGCTGGCGGCCGCCAATCGGGCCGTTGAGCAGGCAGGTTTCCGCCTGGTGGCAGCCGGGCTCACCTGGTGTGCACAGAACCCCGAGGATGCCGAGGCAGCCGGCTACCGCGTCGAGGATCTGGAGAAGCTCTTCACCCGCATCGCCTGAGCAGCGCGTAGCCCCTGGAGGCTGGCCCCGAGCACTCGGTCAGCAGCCCTCCTCCGCGCCCTCCGCGCACCCGACCCTTGCCGAGCGGCTTCGCCGACGGAGGGGTCGACTCACCCATCGGTGCCGCTCCACTCCCCGTCTCGGCACCACCCTCGTTCCCACCCTGAGCGGGGTACAGCGGTCTGCGCAATCCCGTGCATCTCGACCCTTCGAGCCGCCCCCCGTCACACAGACCGCCAGTTCGCGTCGCGCACTGCCCCTGCGTCTCTGCCGCTCACGGCCGGAGGCTCCCGCTACCGGCAGAGCGCCCCACGGGCGAACCGCAGGCGATGGACGACTTGATACCCCTCCCGGTATAGTGCAGATACCCCCCCGGGTTTGCCGGGGCTGGCTGCCGGCATGGTCCGGCTCGACCGACCAACCTGGGAGGCATTCGATGACGACTGTCGTCACGACCTCGACACGCCCGGCGAGCACGCCAGTGGCACCGCCGCGCGGGTCCCGGCCCGAAGGCGCGTTCGCCCGCCTGGGCCGGTGGGCGGCGACCCACCGACGGCACGTGGTCCTCGCCTGGCTGGTGGTGATCGTCGCTCTCGGCGTGTTCGCCGTCAAGGTGGAGACCGCGTTGAGCGGGGCCGGCTGGCAGGCGAACGGCTCCCAGTCGGTCCAGGCCAGACAGATGGTGAACCAGTACTTCCACGGCCTTTCCAGCACGGCTATCGAGGTCGTGGTGGCCAGCGACCAGCCCCTCGATCAAGGCGCTGGTCCCGCGGTGGTGGCGGCGGTGGAGCGCACCTTGCGGGCCGACCACCGGATCTCGACGGTGATCCCGCCCGCCCCCGGCGAAACGCTGTCGGCCAACGGTCGGGTCGGTGTGGTGATCGGCGGGGCCGCAGCAGGCCCCAACCAGATGGTGCGGGCAGCCGATGCCCTGCAAACCCCGCTGGCCGCGCTGGGCCGCGACGGCGTCGCCGTGCACGTGACCGGAGCGTCCGCGTTGTGGGCCGACTTCAATACGGCGAACCGCTCGGCCATGCTGCGCTCCGAGGTGCTGTCGTGGCCCGTCACGCTGGCCATCCTGGTGGTCGCGTTCGGATCGCTGGTCGCCGCCGGCCTTCCCCTGATGCTCACCATGGTGGGCCTGCTCAGCGCGGCGGGGATGCTGACCATCCTGACGCACCTGACGCCCGTGTCGATCTGGGCCATGAACTTCGCGCTCATGTTCGCCCTGGCCCTCGGCATCGACTACGCGCTGTTCATCCTCTCCCGGTACCGGGCTGCCCGGTTCGGCCACCACCTGTCCACCGCCGACGCTGTGGCGGAGACGATCGGCAGCGCCGGCAAGGCCGTGTTCTTCTCGGGCCTGACCGTGCTGGTCAGCCTGTCGACGGTTCTGGTGGTGCCCTCGCCAGCCTTCAGGTCCATGGCGATCGGGATCATGCTGGCCGTCGTCTTCGTGCTGGGCGCGACGTTGACGCTGCTGCCGGCGATCCTCGGCAAGCTCGGCGGTCGCGTGGACGCGCTCGCGTTGCCCTGGGTCCACGGTGGCGAGCACAGGTCACGCCGGTTCGCAGCGTGGGCCGAACGCCTCGGACGACACCCGATCCTCTTCGGCGTCGGAGCCCTCGCCGCGCTCGTGGCCATCGCCTCGCCCATCGTGGGGCTGCGCACCGCGATGCCGTCGATCGACGTGGTGCCCGCCTCGTCACAGGTCCGGCAGGGGTATGCCCTTGTGCAGAAGGCGTTCGGCCCCGGCGCCCCCGGCCAGCTGCAGATCGTGACCCCGGTCGCCGAGGCCGCTGCCACAGTGGCCGTGCTCCGCCACGACCCGGGTATCGCCGGCGTCATGCCGACCATGACCGCACCAAGGGCACCGGTAGCGCTCGTCCAGGCCGTGCCGACCGCCCAGCCGTCCAGCCGGGCGGTCGGAACCACCATCGACCGTCTCCGCCACGACCTCCCACCGGGCACGCTCGTAGGCGGAGCCGCCGCCGAGAACCACGACCTGCAGTCCGTCCTGGCGTCACGCACGCCACTCGTGGTCGGGCTGGTCCTGGTGCTCGGCTTCGCCCTTCTGCTGATCGCGCTGCAAGCGCCACTGGTCGCAGCCCTCGGGGTCCTCACCAACCTCCTGACGGCAGGGGCAGCCTTTGGCGTTGCCCGGCTGGTGTTCCAAAACGGTGACCTTCACCAGCTCCTGGGGTTCACGCCGCAGGGGTTTCTGGACGCGTGGGGACCGGTGTTCTTCTTTGCCATGATCTTCGCCATCTCCATGGACTACACGGTGTTCCTGCTGTCCTCGGCCAAGGAGCACTGGGAGCGGACCGGCGACCCCCACGAGGCCATGGTCGGCGGTCTCGCCCACTCGGGGCGGGTGATCTTCGCTGCCGCTGCCATCATGGTGGCGGTGTTCTTCACCTTCGCACTGTCGGGGCCGCTGCCCCCCAAGGAGATGGGCGTGGTGCTGGGCGTCGCCGTCCTGGTCGACGCCTTCCTGGTCCGCCTGCTGCTCCTGCCGGTGCTGCTCCGGCTGACCGGGCGAGCCGCGTGGTGGTCGCCGGCCTGGCTGCGGCGGGTGCTGCCCGAGGTGCGCTTCTCCCACGACTGATCCCACGGTGGACCCGTGCATGAGATGGGCCGAAGGCCCCTACGGCCAGCGCACCACTACGGGCGGCAGCTTCGCCGACCCGAGCGTGCAATGGACCAGCAGCCAGCGGTGCGGCACCATGGCGCCATGACGACGACGGCCGGTCATGGTGCCGCACTGCTGCCGCCTCCCGGGACACCGGAGCCGGCATGATCGAAGTGGTCGCTGCGCTCAACGATCGTTTCATGCGCACCATTGAGGAGGCAGGGCTCACCGACTGGCGGCGCCAACTGCTCACCGGCCTGTCGGGCACGGTGCTCGAGATCGGAGCCGGCACGGGTCGCAACGTCGCCCTCTACCCGGCAGGGGTGGAGCGGGTGCTGCTGTGCGAGCCCAACCGGCACATGCGAGCCCGGCTTGCACGGGTGGCCGCCAATCGGGTGAGTGCCGAGGTGGTCGACGCCACCGGCGAGCACCTGCCACTGCCCGACGAGAGCGTGGACGGCGTGCTGTCCACCCTGGTGCTGTGCTCGGTGGCAGATCCCGAGCAGGTCCTGCGCGAGATCGTCCGTGTCCTGCGCCCGGGCGGCACGTTCGCCTTCATCGAGCATGTCGCCGCCGCGGACCGCCCTGAACGGCTCGCGTGGCAGCGACGTGTGGAGCCGGTGTGGCGACGGGTCGCCGGCAACTGTCACCTCACCCGGCAGACCGAGGCGGTCATCGCGGCAAGCGGCCTGCGGATCGACGACATCACCCGGGCCGGCATGCGCAGAGCACCGTCCCTCGTCCGGACGACGATCCGCGGTCTGGCTCGCAAGCCCGCCGCCTGAACCGGCGGCCTCGAGCTGCCGGCGCGCACTGGCCGCCTGATCCGGCGCACGGCGCGGCGGCTCAGGCAGTGACCAGGTACAGGCAGTCCCGCTCGCCGTGACCCAGGTCACGAGGGCACGCCCACACGACGTGCCCTCCGGCGGCAGTCAGCAGCATCCTCGCCCGCTCGTCCGCCACGGCTGTCATGGTCATGGGCGGCCGCCAGCCCAAAAGCCTGGCGAGCACGCCCGGCCCGACCCCGACGGTCCGCAGCATTCCTCCGAGCCTGGTACGCAGGCGAATCCGGGCTCGAAGCCCCGTCGCCGGCTGCGCCACCGGCAGGCTGGTCGTCAGCTGGAGCATGAGGAGCCCGCCTGGTGCCAATACCCTGACCAGCTCGTGCAGGTAACGCTCGATGGCCGTCACCGACGGAAGGTGCTGGAGCACGAGCAGGCAGCAGACGACGTCGAAGGACCGGTCGGCGAAATCGCCCAGGTCATCGCGCTCATGCACGGCGAACGTCAGGTTCGAGTAGCCGTCGTGGAAGCGCCGGGCCCGATCGACCATGGACTTCGAGATGTCGAGCCCAACGACCGTGTCGACGTGGGTGCCCAAAGCGCGCGTTAGGCGCCCCACCCCACAGCCGAGGTCGAGCCCCCGGTAGCTGCGGGCGGGCAGGCCAAGCCCTGTCGCTACCTGCCACAGGTCGTCGACCGTCGCCTGTCCGCTGGCGAAGAACTGGTCTACCTCCCAGCGGCTGTGATCTCGCTCGGGGTCGGTGACGATGGCCCACATCGGATCGATGCGGCCCCAGTCCTGCCAGGCTCGCCGGCAGGCACGGTCGGCTCGCCCGCGACTGATTTCACGAGGACCAGCTCGACGAGCCATGCCAGTCGAGGCCTCGGACGGTTCGGAGCGAGCCACGCGCCGGGACGCTAGCAGCGGTCGGCGACCGACCTCTGGGCAACGGCGCCTCCTCCTTATGCTTCGGCCACCCCAGCAGCAGCGCAGGTGGCGGAGCCGGAGGAGACAGCGGCGGCGGTCTGACCCATCGGGCGACAACCCAGCGGCGCCAAGGGTGGAGGGTGGAGGGTGGAGGGTGGAGGGTGGAGGGTGGAGGGTAGAGGGGGGAGGGAGGAGTCTG
>JAKAYQ010000049.1 GCA_021826725.1 Actinomycetes bacterium | reverse complement strand
GGTGTGGCCGACCGTGCGGGTCCTGCCGGCTCGCCGGCTCAGCTCGCAGCGGTGGTGGGCAGCCAGCCGGGCCGGGATCGCTCGTAGGCGGAGATGTCGCCCTCGTGGCGCAACGTGAGGCCGATGTCGTCCCAGCCGTTGAGCAGGCGCTCGCGGGTGAACTCGTCGAGGGGGAACGTCCCTGACAGGCCAGCGGCGGGGGCCTCGATGGTGCCGCGGGCGACGTCGATGGTGATCTCGAGGGAGGGGTTGTCGGCCACCGCCTGCAGCAGCGCCCGGTCGAGTGCCTCGTCGACCTGGACGGGGAGCAGGCCCTGCTTGGTGCAGTTGTTCCGGAAGATGTCGGCGAAGCGCGAGGACACCACGGCGGTGAAGCCGTAGTCCATGAGCGCCCACACCGCGTGCTCGCGCGACGATCCGGTGCCGAAGTTGGGCCCGGCCACCAGGATCGTCGCCCCGGCATGCTCGGGCTGGTTGAGCACGAAGTCACGGTCGTCACGCCACTCGGAGAACAGCCCGGCGCCGAACCCGGTGCGCTCCACCCGCTTCAGCCAGTCGGACGGGATGATCTGGTCGGTGTCGATGTCGGAGCGGTCGATCGGCACCGCCCGGCCGGTCACGATGCGTACGGGTTCCACGGCGCCTCCCTGTGGTCGTCGGACCTGCGGTCGTCGGCACCCCAGCCGGCCAGCCGGCCAGGAGCAGGGGTGGGTCGCACGGCGGGACCAGCAGGACCGGGGCGTCGGACCGGGCGGCGCCCGCGGGGCGGGCCGTCGCCGTCGGCGACCAGCGTCGGCCTCATGGCAGGTCCTGAGGCGCGGCGAAGTGCCCGGCTACGGCGGTTGCCGCCGCGACCGCCGGCGACACCAGGTGGGTGCGCCCGCCGCGGCCCTGGCGGCCCTCGAAGTTCCGGTTGGACGTCGAAGCGCACCGCTCGCCGGGGCTGAGCTTGTCCGGGTTCATCGCCAGGCACATCGAGCAGCCCGGCTCGCGCCAGTCGAACCCGGCGGCCCGGAACGCGGCGTCGAGCCCCTCGGCTTCGGCCTGGGTCTTCACCCGGTGCGATCCGGGCACGACCAGCGCCCGCATGCCCTGGTGGACGTGGCGGCCCCGGAGCACCTCGGCCGCGGCACGCAGGTCCTCGATCCGGCTGTTGGTGCACGACCCGATGAACACGGTGTCGACGGCGACCTCACGCAGAGGAGTGCCCGCTTTCAGACCCATGTACTCCAGGGCGCGGGCAGCGCTCTCGCGGCCCGCAGCGTCCTCGAAGGTGTCGGGGTCGGGGACCGCCGCGTCGATGGGGGCGACCTGGCCCGGGTTGGTGCCCCAGGTGACATGCGGGCGAAGGCCGGCCGCCTCGATGGTCAGGGTGCGATCGAAGGTGGCGCCCTCGTCGGTCGCGAGCGACCGCCACTCGTCGAGCGCCTGTTCCCACGCCGCGCCGGTCGGGGCGTGGCGCCGTCCCTGCAGGTAGGCGAAGGTGACGTCGTCGGGGGCCACCATGCCGGCGCGTGCCCCGGCCTCGATCGACATGTTGCACACGGTCATCCGGCCTTCCATCGAAAGGGACCGGACGGCGCTTCCGCGGTACTCGATGACGTGGCCGATGCCGCCGCCGGTGCCGAGCCGGCCGATGATGGCCAGCACCAGGTCCTTGGCGGTCACGCCGGCGGGGAGCTCGCCGTCGACCTCCACCGCCATGGTGGCCGGGCGCTGCTGGGGGAGGGTCTGGGTGGCGAGCACGTGCTCGACCTCCGACGTCCCGATGCCGAACGCCAAGGCGCCGAACGCCCCGTGGGTGGAGGTGTGGCTGTCGCCGCACACGATCGTCATGCCCGGCTGCGACAGGCCCTGCTCGGGCCCGATCACGTGGACGATGCCCTGGTCGGCGTGGCCCATGGGATAGCAGGTGATGCCGAACTCGGCGCAGTTCGCCGTCAGCACCTGGAGCTGCCGGGCCGAGATCGGGTCGGCCACCGGTTGGTCGATGTCGGTGGTCGGGACGTTGTGGTCCGCCGTCGCCACGGTCAGCTCCGGGTGGCGCACCGGCCGGCCGGCCAGGCGCAGCCCGTCGAACGCCTGCGGGGACGTCACCTCATGGACGAGGTGCAGGTCGATGAACAGCAGGTCCGGCTCGCCGGGGGCGGTACGGACCAGATGGCGGTCCCATACCTTGTCGGCCAGGGTGCGGGGCCCGGATGCAGCGCCGTCGGCGGTCACCGGCCGACCGCCACGATCTCCACCCGCAGCACGCCGCCGGGCGCCTCGTACTCGACGCTGTCGCCCGCCCCCCGCCCCAGCAGGGCTTGGCCGAGCGGCGACCCGGGCGATACCACGCCCACGCCCTCGGTGCGCTCCTCGATCGACCCGACGAGGAACCGCTCCACGTCGTCGTCGCCTTCGTAGCGGATGGTGACGACCGTTCCCGTTACCACCGTGTCGGCCGAGGCAGTGGCCTCCTCGTCGACCAGCTGGGCGCGTGCCAGGGTCGCCTCGATCAGGCGGACGCGAGCTTCCATCTTGCCCTGCTGGTCCTTCGCCGCGTGGTAGTCGCCGTTCTCCGACAGGTCGCCGAGCGCTCGGGCCGCCTCGATGGCCCGGGCGATCTCGACACGTCCGCGGGTGGTCAGGTCCTCGAGCTCGGCCTGCAGGCGCTCGTAGGTGGCCCGAGTGAGTTGCGTGGGCTCGTCGGTCACGACACGAGGCTACCGCCCGTCGAGGCAGGCACCGATCGAGCAGGCGGTGACCGGGGTGGGCACCGGTCGAACCAGGTGGCGACCGGGGTGGGTGGTGGTCGAGGCAGGCGGTGGTCGAGGCGGGCGGTGGTCGGGGTGGGTGGTGACCGGGGTGGGTGGTGACCGGGGTGGGTGGTGACCGGGGTGGGCGGTGGTCGGGGTGGGCGGTGGTCGGGGTGGGCGGTGGTCGGGGGGGGCGGTGGTCGTTCTGCAGGTGCCGCCCGGCACGAGGACGCCGGATGGGTTGACGAGCCCGTACAGCCGCGCCAGACTGGGTGGCGTGAACAGCCAGGTCTTCGGCGTAACCGTCATCGTGTAGGCACGCACCCGACCCGGTGCGTGCCTGTCCGACCGTCCACCGAGGTGGGCGGTTTTTCAATTGTGCGACGAGCGGTGCCGGGCGGTCGGACCGCAGCCGACCGCAGTGACATCCCGGGCCTCCGACCCGGGATGTCGATCCGGGGTTCCGGCCCGGACGTCGAGACCACCCCATCTACCAGGAGCGACCAGTGAGCAGAGCATCCAGCCACCGCGTGGCTGTCATCGGCGGCGACGGCATCGGACCGGAAGTGGTTGCCGAGGCCCTGAAGGTGGTGGCTGCCGCCGGAGTCCACCTCGACACGGTCTCCGTCGAGCTGGGCGCGGCCCACTACCTGCGCAGTGGCGAGGTGCTGCCCGACGCCACGCTCGACGAGCTGCGGGGCTTCGACGCCATCCTGCTCGGTGCCATCGGACCGCCGGTGGGGTCGACCGAGGTGCCCTCCGGCCTGCTCGAGCGGGGCCTGCTGCTCCGGCTGCGGTTTGCGCTGGACCTGTATGTCAACCTGCGCCCGTTCACCGCGGCGCCGGGGTCGGTGGCAGCCGGCGCCGACTTCGTCGTGGTCCGCGAGAACACCGAGGGAACCTACGCCGGAGAGGGTGGTTTCCTGCGCAAAGGCACGCCCCACGAGGTTGCCACCCAAGGATCGGTCAACACCCGCATGGGCGCCGAGCGCTGCGCCCGGTTCGCGCTGGAGCTGGCCCAGCGCCGGGACCGTCACCACCTGACGCTCGTCCACAAGACGAACGTGCTGACCTTTGCCGGCGACCTGTGGCAGCGCACCGTCGACGAGGCCGGCGCCGACTTCCCCGACGTCACCCGCGACTACAACCACGTGGACGCGGCCTGCATCTACATGGTCGAGCAGGCCGCGCGCTACGACGTGATCGTCACCGACAACCTGTTCGGCGACATCCTGACGGACCTGGCCGGGGCCGTCACCGGCGGCATCGGCTACGCCGCCTCGGCCAACCTCAACCCGGCCCGCACCGGCCCGTCGATGTTCGAGCCGGTGCACGGCGCCGCCCACGACATCGCCGGTACCGGGCGGGCCAACCCGCTGGCTGCCATCCGCTCCGCCGCGCTGATGCTCGAGCATCTCGGCGAGGACGATGCAGCCGCCCGGGTCACCAAGGCCGTCACCGACTACACCGCCGGGCACCAGCCCGGCACCCCGTTCCCCGCCACCGTCGCCGTGGGCGACGCCATCGCCGAAAGGGTCTGACCGGTGCCCATCACGCCCACCGACACCATCTGGATGGACGGGGAGCTCGTCCCGTGGGACCAGGCCACGGTCCACGTGCTCACCCATACCCTGCACTACGGGACCGGGGTCTTCGAGGGGATCCGCGCCTATCCGACGTCGTCGGGCGTGGCCGTGTTCCGGCTGACCGAGCACATCGACCGTCTGCTGGCCTCGGCCAAGATCTTGATGCTCGACTGCCCGTACCGAAGCGACGAGCTGGTGACGGCGACCAAGGACCTGGTCCGCGCCAACGGTCTGGACCAGGGCTGCTACATCAGGCCGCTCATCTACCTCGGCTACGGCGAGATGGGCCTGAACCCGATGCCGTGCCCGGTCAACGTGTCCATCGCGGCGTGGTCGTGGGGCACCTACCTGGGTGACGACGGCGTCGCCAACGGGATCCGGCTGAAGGTGTCGTCCTGGCAGCGACCCGACCCGAACGCGGTGCCCACCGCGGCCAAGAGCACCGGGATGTACCTGAACTCGTCGCTGGCCAAGGTTGAGGCGCTGAAGGCGGGGTATGACGAGGCGCTGCTCCTCGCCCCCGATGGCCGGGTGTCGGAGTGCTCCGGAGAGAACATCTTCATCGTGCGCGACGGCCGGCTCATCACCCCGCCGGTGTCCGATGCCGGCGCCCTGGCGGGGATAACGCTGCGGTCGGTCGAGGCCATCGCCGGCGACCTCGGCGTCGACGTGGCACACGAGGCGATGGTCCGCACCGATCTGTACACCGCCGACGAGGCCTTCCTCACGGGCACCGCGGCCGAGGTGGTCCCGATCCGCGAGGTCGACGACCGTGTCGTGGGCGACGGCCGGCCCGGGCCCATCACCACCCGGATCCAGCAGACCTACTTCGCCGCCGTGCGCGGTGAGGTCGACCGGTACAAGGACTGGCTCGAGCATGTCGAGTGACGCCGGCGACAGTGCCGGCCACGCAGGCTCCGGTCACGCAGGCTCCGGTCACGACAACGCCGGTCACGCAGGCTCCGGTCACGCAGGCCCCGGTCACGACAGCGCCGGCCACGACAACGCCGGCTCCATGGGCGGCGGGCGCGGGACGGGCCAGGGCCGGCGGGTCGCCGGCCACGGCCACGGGGCCGGGTCGCACGACTTCGAGATGCCGCCGATCCCCGGGGCGGTCGACATCTTCGACACCACCTTGCGCGACGGCTCGCAGCAGGAGGGACTGTCGCTCACCGTGGACGACAAGTTGCGGGTGGCGGAGCAGCTCGACCACCTCGGGGTCGCGTTCATCGAAGGCGGTTGGCCGGGGGCGAACCCGAAAGACGAGGAGTTCTTCACCCGGGCGGCGGGCGAGCTGCGGCTGGCGACGGCCACGCTGGTCGCCTTCGGGTCGACACGGCGGGCCGGCGTTCGGCCCGAGGACGACGAGGTGCTCCGTCACCTGGTGAAGGCCGGGACCGAGGCGGTGTGCATCGTGGCCAAGGCGTCGGAAGTCCACGTCACCGAGGCGCTCCGCACCTCGCTCGACGAGGCCCTGGCCATGGCGGCCGAGTCCGTGGAGTTCCTCCGCTCGAACGGGCTGCGGGTGTTCTTCGACGCCGAGCACTTCTTCGACGGCTACCGGGCCAACCCCGAATTCTCGTGGCGGGTCCTCGAAGCTGCGGCGGGAGCGGGGGCGGAGACCTTGGTGCTGTGCGACACCAACGGGGGCACGTTGCCTCACGAGGTGGAGCGGATCGTCGACGAGGTGGTGGCCGGCTTCGACCGCCAGATCGGCGTCCACTTCCACAACGACGCGGGCTGCGCTGTAGCGAACTCCCTTGCTGCGGTCCGGATGGGTGCCACCCACGTCCAAGGTTGCGTCAACGGCTACGGCGAGCGCGCCGGGAACGCCGATCTGGCTGCCACCATCCCCAACCTGTCGTTGAAGCTCAACGTGCGGACCATCCCCGCGGACCGCCTCGAACGCCTCACGCCGGTGGCGCACCACATCGCCGAGCTGGTCAACCTCGCGCCGAACCCCCAGCAGCCGTACGTGGGTGCGGCCGCCTTCGCCCACAAAGCCGGCCTGCATGCCAGCGCCATTGCCCGCCGCCGGGACGCCTACGAGCACGTCCCGCCGGACTCTGTGGGCAACGGCACTCGCTTCGTCGTCTCCGAGATGGCCGGACGGTCCACCCTCGCATTGAAGGCCGCCGAGCTGGGGCTCGAGCTCGACTCCGGTGCGGTGGGCCGTGTGCTCGACGCACTCAAGACGCTCGAGCACCGCGGGTACCACTTCGAGGTGGCTGACGCCTCGCTCGAACTGCTCCTACGCCGGTCGACCGGCTGGGAACAGGACTTCTTTGCCCTGGAGTCGTACCGCGTCATCGCGGAGCACGCCCGTCGCGCAGCAGGCGTCGCGGCATTGTCCGCGGACGTGGCGTCGGGGGCCGACGGTGCCGGCGGCGCAAGCCCGGCGCTCGGCGGGTCGTTCCTGGCGGCGACCACCGAAGCGACGGTGAAGGTCCTGGTTGGTGGGGAGCGGGTGCTGGCCACAGCCGAGGGCAACGGCCCGGTCCACGCCCTCGACGGGGCGCTCCGGCGAGCGGTGGAGCCCTCCCATCCCGCACTGCGGGCCGTGCACCTCACCGACTTCAGGGTGCGGGTGCTCGACACCGGCGTGGGCACCGCGGCGGTCACCCGGGTCCTGATCGACTCCACCGACGGGGAGCGGACGTGGACCACCATCGGCGTGTCGGAGAACGTGATCGAAGCATCGTGGCAGGCGCTGTGCGACGCCGTGGTCTACGGTCTCCTGCACAGTGGCAGCTCGCCGGTGGGACCGGCGGCCGCCAGCGTGCGGGGCGGCAAGGTCCCGGCGCAACCTGCGAGCGAGGAGCCATGACCCAGCCGAGCTACGTGCCCATCGTCGAGGCCGACCAGGTCCGGCCCGCCTACCGGGCCCACCCGCCGCGCGACTGGCGAGCGGACCGGCCCGCCGACCGTCGGGGGGGACCCAGCCCCCGGCGCGCCGAGTTCGGCACGCCGGGACCGGACCAAGGCTATGCCCTGCTGCTGGCAGATCGGATGTTCGCGGAGCGGGTTCAGACGGCCGACGGCGAATCGGTGGCCGACGCGCTGCACGGCGCTGCCGAGGTGGGCGCTGCACGTGCCGCGCAGTTCGGCCGGGCGCCGATCGCCAAGGACGTCGAGCACGGTCTGGTGCTGTTCGGCTTCCTCGGCAGCGCGCCCAGCGACCTGGTGGCATGGCGGGTGCCTCGTTTCCGGTCGGTGGCCCACCACGCCCACGCCCGCCGCCAGCTGGTCGACATGGTGCCCGACAGCACGCTGCGGCTCACCCCCGACGAGATCCGGGGACGCCTGGGGCAGTGGCGGGACCTGTTCGTGGCGGATGCTGTGGTGGCGGCGACCGCCTGAGACCCGCAGGCCGGCCGCCTGGCTGGCGGCGCCGGGGGCGACAACAGGTTGCCCGGCGGCCGTGCAGTTGGACCCGCATTTGCCGTGGCAGTCCCTGCCAAGGGCCATGGGGATTTTGATCTGCCCGGTTTGCGCCTGCCCGCCCGCTTGGCGGCAACGTGACGGTCGGAGGCATCTGTCTCGTCCTGTCCTGTCCTGTCCTGTCCTGTCCTGTCCTGTCCTGTCGCCGCTCACGCCAGCCGAGGCTCGTGCCGGCGGGTGGCAGCGCCGCTGTAGCACCCTGCGAGCCGATTTCGATCCGCGGGGCAGCAGATGCGAGACTCCACCGCCATGAGCAGCGTGACAAGCACCCCAGCGTTCGCCCTCACCGACGAGCACCGGCAGTTCCGCGACGCGGTGCGCCAGCTGGCCGAGGAGCGCGTCGCCCCCCACGCCGCGGACGTCGACCGTGACCAGCGCTACCCGTCCGAGGCCATCGCTGCCTGTGCGGCCATGGAGCTGCCTGCGCTGGGCATGCCCGCCGAGCACGGCGGTGCCGGCGCCGACATGGTCACCCAGGCGATCATGGCCGAGGAGCTGGCCCGGGTGTGCGCGTCGACCAGCGTGACGATGCTCGTGTCCAAGCTCGGGATGCTGCCGGTCATGAACTTCGGCTCCGACGAAATGAAGCGCCGCTACCTGCCGAAGGTTGCGTCGGGCGGATCGCAGTCCAGCTACTGCCTGTCGGAGGCCGACGCAGGCAGCGACGTGGCGGCCATGCGCACCCGGGCGGTGCGCGACGGCGACGACTACGTGCTCTCGGGGACCAAGTACTGGATCACCAACGCCGGGGTGTCCGACACCTACACGGTGTTCGCCAAGACCGACCCCGACGCCGGGCACCGGGGCATCAGCTGCTTCCTGGTGGAGGCCGGCTGGGGCGTGCAGGTGGCCAAGCTCGAGCACAAGATGGGCCTGCGGGGCAGCCCGACCGGCGAGGTCGTCTTCGACGGGGTCCGGGTGCCGGCGGCCAACCGGATCGGCGAGGAGGGCCAGGGGTTTGCCATCGCCATGCACACCCTGGACCGCAGCCGGCCCACCATCGGGGCCCAGGCCGTCGGCATCGCCCAGGGTGCCCTGGACTACGCCGCAGGGTACATGAAGCAGCGCGTCGCCTTCGGCCGGCCCATCGCCGAGCTGCAGGGCCTGCGCTTCATGGTGGCCGACATGGCCATGCGGACCGAGGCGGCCCGCACCCTCGTCTACCGGGCCTGCTCGGCGGTCGACGAGGGCGACGCCCACGGTGAGCTGTCGATGCTCGGGGCGATGGCCAAGGCGTTCGCCTCGGACGCGGCCATGTCGGTCACCACCGATGCCGTGCAGCTCCTGGGGGGCTACGGCTACACCACCGAGTTCCCCGTCGAGCGGTTCATGCGCGACGCCAAGATCACCCAGATCTACGAGGGCACCAACCAGGTCCAGCGGGTGGTGATCTCGAAGAGCCTACTGGGGTAGGGATTCTGGTGGGTTGCCAGGACTGCTGATCCAGAACTATTCGGCGTTCATCCCTACTCTATCCCTACAGGCGGTAGGGTTGGGCCGTGGCGACGATCCGCGAGCGCAAGCCGGGCGTGTGGGAGGTCCGGGCCTTCCTCGGCCGCGACGAACGGGGTCGACCCATCTAGGAGACCACTGAAGTAGTCGCCGCTCGATTCGCGATCTGTGGGCGGGTGGGCGAGAATTGGCCATGGCGATCGGTCGTTCGAATGTCCAGCCCCGCTTCGAGGATCCCCGAAGCCTGCTCGGTGACCGGCTGCGGGGGATCTACCTGCTTTTGGCCGAGCACGGCGGCGCGATGTTCGCCGACGACTACTTCGCTGATCTGTACAAGTCCTCCAAGCTCGGGCGCCCGACGATCCCCGCCAGGGTGCTCGCGACGGTGATGCTCCTCCAGTCCCACGAGGGCCTCTCCGACCAGGAGGCCTGCGACCGCCTCGAGTGCGATCTGCGCTGGCAGGCAGCCGCTGGGGTGGATGCGGGGGCCGAGTCGTTCCATCCGACGACCCTCGTCGGCCTGCGCAACCGCCTGCGGGGCTCTGCGCGTCCTCGCCGGCTGTTCGAGGACACCAAACAGGCGGCAGCCGAGGCCGGCGTGCTCGGCAACCGGGTGCGGGTGCTTGACTCGACGCCGATCTACGACGCGGTCGCTACCCAGGACACCGTCACCCAGCTGCGCTCGGCGATCCGAAAGCTCCTCCGTGCCCTCGATCAGCGCGCGCCCGAGCTGGCGGCGAAGGTCCGCTCGGTGCTCACCCGCGACGACGACTACGCAGGGCCGGGCAAGCCGAGCTGTGACTGGGACGACGACGCGGCCCGCGAGGCGCTCGTCGACGCGCTCGTCCGGGACTGCCTCGCCGTGCTCGGCGCCCTCGACGAAGAGGAGCTCCACGGTGTCGTCGCCGACGCCGCGCAGCTCGTGGCGATCGTGGCGGGCCAGGACATAGAGCAAGGTGACGACGGGATCTTCCGGATCGCCCGGCGGGTCGCGAAGGACCGGATCATCTCGACGGTCGATGTCGAGGCCCGACACGGCCACAAGTCCCACAACCGCCGCTTCGACGGCTACAAGGCGCACCTGTCGGTCGACCCCGACGCCGAGCTGGTCTGCGAGGTGATCGTCACGCCGGCCAACACCCACGATGCGACATCTGTCGAGGACCTGCTCGAAGGACACGCCACCGACGAGGTGAAGCCGACCGTGATGGGCGACTGCGCCTATGGGACCGCGGAGACCCTCGCCCGGCTCGAAGACGCCGGCTACGAGGACGTGTTGGCGAAGGTCGCCGCGGCCACCGGTCGAGAGGGGAGGTTCGGCAAGGACGACTTCGCCGTCGACCTCGACGCCGGCTGCGTCACCTGCCCCGCCGGCAACACCGCTGCCATCCGCACCGCCAAGGACGGCTCGGGGCTCGCCGACTTCGCTGCGCAGTGCACGGGCTGCCCGCTGCGGGCGTCGTGCACCACCTCGTCGTCGGGGCGCACCGTCACGATCCACGCCCGTGAGGATCTCCTCCAGTCCCACAAGGCCCAACAGAGCGATCCCCAATGGCAGGAGGCCTACACCGGCACCCGACCCAAGGTGGAGCGCAAGATCGCCCACTTCGTGCGCCGCTCATGGGGAGGACGAAGAGCGCGGGTCCGGGGCCAGGCCCGCATCGCCACGGACGCCGACACCCGCGCTGCGACCCTCAACTGGTCCCGCCTCGCGACCCTCGGGGTTACCTTCTTCGCCGGGGCGTGGACCACCGCCCCACCGTGAGCGACGATCGACTTGCCGCTGCTGCATCTCTCCCCGCCCCTCCGTGACCCTTGGACGCCCGAGAACCCCCGAACGACACCAGGGGAACCGGGTACCGGGGAGTGCGAGGGGCCGATCAGCTCCCAGGGCACCTCCCGATGACCCCAGTGAGCGCGCTCCACGCCATCCGGCGGGTCGACTGGCCTGCTGGACCACCTCTACTTCAGTGGTCTCCTAGGCAGCTCTGTGCCTTCGCCAACAGCGACGGAGGCGTGCTGGTCCTCGGCGTGGCGGATTCCAGGGCGATCGTTGGCGTGCCGGCCGAAAGACTCGACGTCGTTCAGCAATTCGTGACGAACGTCGGCCGCGAGAACATCGAACCGCCGCTCGACCATCTCCTGCTCATCGACTCGGTTGAGCTTCCCGTAGCCACGGGTTCTCGGGTGGTCGTGAAGGTCGATATTCGACCGGACTACTACTCTGTTCACGCACCCAGGGGCGCTCGCCCAACCGTCCGATCTGGCAACACCACGAGAGAGATCTCGATGGAGGCTCTCCCCCGACTGCTCGCGCGGAGGGGCTCACTTGCGCCGGTCGACGAACGGCCGGTACTCAATGCGAGCGCCGCTGACCTTGACCGAGAAGCGATCGCCGCCTACCACGAAGCCAGGTTCAAGCGGCCTTCCGATGACCTCGACCGATTCATGCGGAATCTGAAACTCATGGTCGACGATGATTCCTTCGGTTCGCACCCCACTGTGGCAGGTCTGCTGGTTTTCGGACGGAATCCCCAGGCTCACCTGGACGGTGCGAGGATCGACATCGTCGCCTATGACAATGACGGGTGGCGTCCCTTCCGCGGTGGAAAAGTGAAACGGGCGTAGGTTCCTTTCAAAGCCTGCAAGCAACGAAAGGAAACCCACGCCCGTGTCGAAGCGAGTGGGTCTGCTGCACGACGAGGTGACATCTGAATTGGCTTGCCCGACTGGCAGGCCTGAAAGGATGTCGTTGTGCCGAAGCCCTTCCCGAAGGAGTTCCGTGAGGACGTGCTCCGGGTCGCTCGAGGTCGCCCTCCGGGGGTGACGCTGGAGCAGATCGCCCCCGATTTCGGGATTCACCCGATGACGCTTTCGAAGTGGATCCGCCAGGCCGACATCGACGAGGGCGTCCGGCCCGGTCGCTCGACGGCCGAGAGCGCCGATCTTCGAGCTGGCAGGCGTTGTCCGGCGGATCGATGCCGTCGACCCGGGCGACAGCCGCCAGACATCCGGCGGATCAGTGGTGCTCACCCCGGCGGGTGTCGTCTGTTCAAGGCGGCTGCTGGCCGACGCCGGCTACGACACCCCTGCGGCTGATCGTTTCGCGGACGGTAATGTGACGGACCTGCTGTTGGGCACCGACGGGGAGGGCGCCGCCGTTGTCTACGGGGAGGTGATGGCATGGCGGGCGGCCCGCGAGCCCGGCCAAGCAGCCGCCGAGATGTCCGACGCAGTGCGGGAGCTCGACGACCCAGATCTGCGGGTCCTCGGTCTGACCATCCTCGGAGAGATCGGTTCCGACGTGGCTACACCGTTCGTCCGTGAGCTTGCCTCGGAACCCGGGACTCGCGGTTTCGCCCTGTGCTGGCTGGTCGATCACTGCCAGGTCGGGGAAGAGGAACTCTTCGACCCATCGGACCTGCCGGGGTTGGTCGATGTTCTCGGATATCGCATGGTGAAGGGTGGGCCGGACGGCCTGATCTCGACGCTGGCGCTGACCGGCGACCACGGACGACAGGTCGACGTGGTCACCGGCATGTGGAAGGCGCCGTCACCGATGACCGAGCTGGTGCTCACGGCGGTCTCCCAGGTGCACCCGACGAAGGTGGTGGCCAAGGCAGCCTGCAAGGCGCTCTTCAAGCGACGCAACTCATGGGGCGACACCTGAGTCCATGCATCGGGCGACGGAATCCGGTCAGCGACCAGACGATGTCGCAATAAGGCGCACATATGTGCGAAAAAGTGCGATACTAGATCCATGGATTACGTGAATCCGGTGGAGGCGTTGATTCCGGGCGTACAGGGTCGTGTCTTGACCGTGCTGGCCCGGACCGAATCGGAATTGACCATGCGGTCGGTCGCCGAGCTGGCCGGCGTGAGTGCCAACCAGGCCACCGTCGTACTCAACCGCCTGGTGCGTCTCGGGATCGTGGAGCGCCGGGAAGTGGGAGCTTCCGCCCTGGTGCGTCTGGTCCGCGAGAACGAGGCAGCACGGTCCGTACTCTCACTCGTGGACCTCCGTCAGGGTGTCTTGGCTCGTCTGGCGGGGGAGGCGAGGAAGATCCGGCCGGCCCCCGCGTGTCTCGTGGTGTTCGGTTCCTTCTCCCGTGGTAATGCACACGAGAACAGCGACATCGACGTGCTCGCCGTGCCGCCTTCCGGAGCACAGGTTGATGACGGACGATGGACGGCAGCGCTCGGTCAGTGGTCCGATCGGGCGGCCCGGATCGCCGGTAATCCGGTCAATCTGCTCGAAGCCACGATGGACGAATTGCCGAAGCTGGTCCGGCGCGAGCGAGAACTGTGGCGGACGATCGTGGAGGAGGGAGTCGTACTGGTCGGCGACATTCCCTCCGAGATCCGGGCCGCGTCATGACGGCCGCACGCCGTCAGGCGCAGACGCGGACTGCTTCCGCTGCCGATGCCCGTGCGTATCTGGACAAAGCGCGGGAGTTTCAGCGGGCCGCCGAGGACTCACTCGGGCTCGGGAACCGTGTGGCCGCGGCTGGCAACGCCGTCCATGCCGGCATCGGAGCGGCAGACGCCATCACGGCAGCCAGGGCAGCAGTGGTCTGGAAGGGAGAACACTCCCAGGCTCCGGCTCACCTGGAGAAGGTCGGTGGCGAGGAGGGACGGAAGGCAGCCCCTCAACTCCGCCGACTCCTGCCGCTGAAGAACCGGGCGGAGTACGACCCCGAACCGATCTCTGCAACCGAAGCGAGGGCGGCGGTCACCGCCGCGGCACGCATGGTGCGAATCGCCGAGCAGACAGTGAAACAGGTCGAGCGCTGAACCCTGTGGTTGCTTGTTCCGAGGTCTGTTTCCATCCCTACTTCATCCCTGCAACTCGGCGGAACCGGGTGGATACAGGACCACTCGAATCGCAATAGACCCAGGTCAGCGCACTGGAGGCAACCGCCTGGACGCCCGGAACCGATCACCCAGATCTACGAGGGCACCAACCAGGTCCAGCGGGTGGTGATCGCCAAGGCGCTGCTCGGCTAGCGCCGGAGCACACGGACCGGTGCTGCTGCAACGTGCGGCCGGCAGCGCCCGATCTGCCGGGGGTGAGGCAGGGGCGGCGCGCTCGTGCCCACACCTGACGCCGTGACAAACGCGTCGTCGTCGAGGATGGGCCAGCTGCCTATCGGAGATGGGATTCCCGCCATCGCCATCGCCATCGCCATCGCCATCGCCATCGCCATCGCCATCGCCATCGCCATCGCCATCGCCCGGGGTCGCAGCGCCCGGGGCAGTACCATCGGGGCGCGGGTAGAAGCGGCCGCGAGCGGTGCGAGTCGACTGACCGAGGGGGACTCGATGGTGGCGGGGATGTTCGACACGGTTTGTGGTCGCTGGCGACGTTATCGTGCTGCGCCCGCGACCACGGCGCGGCGGGTGGCCTGGGGTGCGACCGCAGGGTTGGTGGCCAGTGTGCTCGCGAGCTGCGCTGTGCCCGCCGGTGCGGCGGTGGCAGCCTCGCCGACGTCGCTCGTGGGCCATGCTGCGGTCATCCCGGCGGGGAGCACCGCGCTCGGCCCCCGACCGGCGAGCGCTGCGCTCCGCCTCGACGTGGTGCTCGCCCCACGTGACCCCGCGTCGCTCGGCCGGTTCCTGCAGCAGGTCTACGACCCGACGTCGCCCGCCTATCACCACTTCCTGGCCCGGGGCAGCTTCGGGCCGAGGTTCGGGGCAGCCCCGAGCACCATCGCCGCTGTCGACTCGGCGCTGTCCGCTCGCGGGCTCGCACCGGGGCCTGTGAGCGCCGACGACATGGTGGTCCCCGTGGTCACCACGGTGAGCCGGGCCGAGTCGGCCTTCGGCACGAGCATCGTGCAGTACCGGCTGCGATCGGGCCGTGTTGCCTTCGGCAATACCGACGCGCCGAAGTTGGCGTCATCGATCGCCCCCGACGTCCTGGACGTCCTGGGCCTGTCGGACCTGCAACGAGCGCACCCGGCCCTGATGGTCGGGCACCGCGCTGCAGCGCCGGCGAGCGCTTCCGCGGTGCAGGCGAGCGCTGCGGCTGTGCCGGGCGCTGCCGGTTCGACCTCGCATGCAGCCAACCTGAAGTATCCCGCCTTCGTGGCGCCGAGCGCGACGCCAGTCGTCCTTCCGCGGATCTCGGGGCCGAGCCCGTGCGCAGCGGCCACAGCGGCCACGTCCTTTGGTGGGTACACGGCCAACCAGATCGCCACGGCCTATGGCTTCGCCGCCGGCGCCTATGCGCACGGCCGGGTCGGGACGGGGGAGACGGTGGCGTTGGCCGAGCTCGAGCCGTTCGCTGCGAGCGACATCGCCGCGTTCGAGAAGTGCTATTTGATCTCGACCCCCGTCGACACCATCCCGGTCGACGGTGGGGCGGGGACCGGGGCAGGCAGCGGTGAGGCCGCGCTCGACATCGAGAACGTCGCCAGCTTGGCCCCCGGCGCGACCATTGACGTCTACGAGGCTCCTGACGGAAACACGGGTGTCCTGGACTTGTACCAGACGATCGCCAACCAGGACACCGCGGCCGTCGTCTCGACCAGCTGGGGGTTGTGCGAGGCAAGCGTCGGCTCCGGCGCCGCGGTCGCCGAGGAGGCCGTCTTCGAGCAGATGGCGGCCCAAGGGCAGAGCATCGTCGCGGCGGCAGGCGACAGCGGTTCAGAAGACTGCTACGCGCCACCGGCCAACACCGACACGGCCCTGCAGGTGGACGATCCCGCCAGTGACCCGTACGTGACCGGCGTCGGCGGCACGTCGCTCGCGGCACCGGGGCCTCCGCCGACCGAGACGGCGTGGAACGACGGGTCGTCAGGGTACGGCGCCGGGGGTGGCGGCATCTCGCAGTTCTGGCAGATGCCGGCCTGGCAGGCATCGCTCGGCGTGAACGCGAGCTCGAGTGGCACCCCGTGCGCGGCGCAGGCGGGGACCTACTGCAGGGAGGTGCCCGATGTGTCCGCCAACGCGGACCCCGCTCGCGGGTATGCGATCTACTACGCGGGGAGCTGGCTCGTCGCCG
Source organism: Actinomycetes bacterium (assembly GCA_021826725.1). Lineage (GTDB taxonomy): Bacteria > Actinomycetota > Acidimicrobiia > Acidimicrobiales > UBA8190 > JAJZYI01. The sequence goes on along the minus strand of JAKAYQ010000049.1, from coordinate 913 downwards.
GTGGAACCAGCGCCGCAGCGCCGCTGTGGGCGGCGTTCACCGCTCTGGCCGACGAAGGCTGCGGCAGCAACGCTCGGGCAGGGCTGCTGGGCCCGGCGCTCTACACCCATCCTTCGGACCTGAACGACGTGACGTCGGGGAACAACGACTACACCGGGACCAACGGCGGCCTCTACCCGGCGACCACCGGGTACGACATGGCCACGGGATTGGGCACACCCACCGCCGCGCTGCTCGCACCGGGCGTGCTGTGCACGACCTCCGCTCCGGCCGGGGTGTCGGTCTCCCCGTCGAACCGGCATGGCGGGCAGGTGGCCACCTGGACGGTCGGCTTCACCACCAGCACCACGGGTGCGCTGGCGGCAGGGACCGGCACCGTCACCGTCACCGCTCCGTCGTCGACCACGTTCCCGTCGGCTCCCGGCGACTACACGGTGAACGGGGTCACCGCCACGTCGGTGCCATCGACCGGTGCTGGGACAGCCACGATCGACGTGCCGGTGGCGGTGGCGGCGGGCACGCCGATTATCGTCTCCATCTCAGCAGTGACCAACCCTGTGGCCGGGACCTATCCGGCCGCCGACTTCACGGTGGCGACGAGCGCGGACATCACCGCCGCCCACCCGAGCGCCGCGGTCGGTTTCGGCTCCGGGGTCTCCGCTGTCACCGTCGGCTCGTCCTCGGCGGTCGCCGCCGGCGTGTCCACCTGGACCGTGGGCTTCACCTCGAGCGCAAGCGGTGCGCTCGGGACCGGCGACACCGTCACCGTCACCGCGCCGTCGTCGACCACGTTCCCGTCGGCTCCTGGTGACTACACGGTGAACGGGGTCACCGCCACGTCGGTGCCGTCGGCTGGGGCTGGGACAGCCGCGATCGACGTGCCGGTGGCGGTGGCGGCCGGAGCGTCGGTGAC
>JAKAYQ010000278.1 GCA_021826725.1 Actinomycetes bacterium | reverse complement strand
CCTGCCGCACCACGCCCACCTGCCGCACCACGCCCACCTGCCGCACCACGCCCACCTGCCGCACCACGCCCACCTGCCGCACCACGCCCACCTGCCGCACCACGGCCACCTGCCGCACCACGCCCACCCGATCCGCGAGCCGAGCTGCGAGCCCCGGTGGCAGCGGCCAGACCGCGGACCTCCGCCTGGGTCAGCGAGCGCCAGGCACCCGGCGCCAGGCGCTGATCGGTGACCGGTCCGATGCGCACCCGCACCAGGCGGCGAACGGGGTGCCCGACGGCCTCGCACATCCGCCGGACCTGGCGGTTGCGCCCCTCGTGCACGACGATGCGCAGCACCCCGGGAGCCACCACCCCCACTCGGGCTGGTGCGGTGGGACCGTCGCTCAGGTCGACGCCCCGCCGGAGACGGCCAAGCGCACCGGCGGTCGGCTGGCCCTCCACCTCCACCAGGTACTCCTTGTCCACGCCATACGACGGGTGCGTCAGGCGGTGGGCCAGCTCGCCGTCGTTGGTGAGCAGCAGCAGACCCTCGCTGTCGGTGTCCAGGCGGCCGACCGAGAACACGCGCGGCTGGGCGGGAACGAGGTCGACCGCTTGTGGACGCCCCTCGGGGTCGGCTGCGCTGCAGATGACTCCGGCCGGCTTGTTCAACAGGTAGTGCACGAGCCCCGGTGCGATGGCCAGGGGAACCCCGTCCACTGCCACTCGGTGCACCGCAGGATCGATCCGCTGCCCCAGGCGGGCCCGCTCGCCATCGACCGAAACCCGACCTGACGCGATCAGGTCGTCGCACACCCTGCGGCTGCCCAGTCCGGCGCGCGCCAGGACCTTCTGCAACCGCTCACCTCGCCCGACCTCGTCGGGCTCAGCCGGCATCGCCGCCAGGGCGGAGTCGCGCCTCCAAGACCTCGACGGCCTCGGGACCCGGGAAGAGATCTTCGACGGCCGGCAGCTCGTCGAGGCTGTCGAGCCCAAGCTTCTCCAGGAATGCTGAGGTCGTGCCGTACAGCACGGGCTGGCCTGGCCCAGGGGCGTGCCCCACCTCGGTGATGAGGCCGCGCTGCACGAGCAACCGGACGACGCCGTCGACGTTGACGCCGCGCAGCAGCGACACCTGGCCACGGGACACGGGCTGCTTGTATGCCACGATGGCCAAGGTCTCGAGCGCGGCCGACGAGAGCCGGGACGACACACCCTCCATGGCGAAGCGCTCCACGAACGGAGCCAGCTCGACATCGGTCTGGTACCGGTAGCCGCCGGCCACTCTGACCAGCACGAACCCTCGGCGTTGGGCACGGTAGTCACGGGCCAGGTCGGCGCAGATGCGCTCCACCCGGTCGACCGACAGCTCCAGCAGCTCGGCCAACAGCCCGGCGGGCACCGGCTCCACCGCGCACAGGACCACGGCCTCCACCGCTCGGTGCTCCAGACCGAGCTCGCCGCCCGACACCCATGGCGGGGATGGCGCCGCACCCGCCGTGTCCCCTGCCGGGTCCGCCCAGGTCCCGACGTCCGTTCCCAGGTCCTCTGCGTCGATCTCCGGGACTTCCGGGGCTTCCGGGACTTCCGGCTCGACAGCGTCGGCGCCCCCGGCATCTGGTCGATCACCGTGGTCGTCTCCGCCGGGATCGGCTGGCCCGCCCCACGCCGGATCGGCCCACCCGTTCGACATCGTCATCCCTCGTACTCCTCGACACCGGCCGCCACCCAGCCGTCCCCGTCGCCGACCAGCGCCGGCTCCGCTACCCACGCCACAACCAGGTCCCCGAAGGTGTCCCCCTGGTCCAAGGTGACCCAGCCCCGCTTGCACAGCTCGAGCAGACCCAGGAACCGCACGATGATCTGCATCCGCGTCGTGCAGTGCAGGGTCAGGTCTCGGAAGCTGGTCCGCTGCAGCGACGGCAGCCTCCCGACCAGCTCCTCGACTGCCTCAGATACGGTGACCGGTTCCACGGTGACGTGGGACAGGTCGATCTCCGGGGCCGGCCGGGGCGTGAGCGCCCGCCGAAAGGCAGCAGCGATGTCCCGGGCCGACACCCCGATCAACAGGTCAGGAGCCAGATCGCGGAACGCGTCGTCGACGCCGGCCTGACGGGCCAGCGACCGGGCCGCCCGCTCCGCCAGGACCGCGAAATTGTCGGCGGCGGCGCTGTACACCTGCAGCTCAAGCAGCCGGGACAGCAGCCGGTCCCGCTCCTCGAAGCCGTCCACCTCCTCGTCGGACTCCACCTCGTCGGGTCCGGGCAGCAGCCTGCGGGACTTGAGCTCGACCAAGATGGCCGTGACGAGCAGGAACTCGCTGGCCTCCTCCACGTCGACCTCGGTGAGCGCCGCCAGGTTCACCAAGAACGCCTCGACCACCGCGGCCAGCGGCACGTCGTAGATGTCCACCTTGTGGTCGCCAACCTGCTGCAACAGCACGTCGATGGGCCCTTCGAAGACCGGGGTGCTCACGTGCGCCGGCATGCGACGACGATACCGGAGCGTGGACCGCCGTTCGTGCACGCCGCACCGACCGGGGCGGCGGCACAGCCAGGCGAGGCCTGTGGCACACGCGGCGGGGCAGCAAGGCCCGATCGGGTGCTGGGAGCGGGGCCGACGGTGGCACCCCGGCACCCCGCCCGGCAGCAACCGGCATCCCATCCGGCAGCAACCGGCATCCCATCCGACAGCAACCGGCACCCGGCACACCTGCCACCGGGTCCAACAGCACCGTGGGTGCCGTACCATGGCGAGCCATGACCAGGGTCCTGTCGGGCGTACAGCCCAGCGGCGAAATGCATCTCGGCAACTATCTGGGTGCGTTCCGAAGCTGGGTTGCCGACCAGCACGAGCACGACGCCCTGTACTGCATCGTCGACCTCCACGCGCTCACCTTGGACTACGACCCGTCGGCGCTGGCCGAGCGCACACTGGTCACCGCCGCATGCCTGCTGGCCGTCGGCCTCGACCCGGCCACCTGCACGCTGTTCGTGCAGAGCCACGTACCCGAGCACCCGCGCCTGGCATGGCTCCTCGAATGCACCGCCACCATGGGCGAGCTCCAGCGCATGACTCAGTTCAAGGACAAGGCAGCCCGAGGCCACGACGGCGGCGCCGAGGCACCGTCGGTGCGGGTGGGACTGTTCACCTACCCGGTCCTGATGGCGGCCGACATCCTGCTGTACGACGCCGACCGGGTGCCCGTGGGCGATGACCAACGCCAGCACCTGGAGCTGGCCCGGGACGTCGCCATCCGCTTCAACGGCCGCTGGGGCGACACGTTCGTCGTGCCCGAGGCGGCCATCCCCAGCGCCGGTGCCCGCGTGATGGATCTGCAGGAGCCCACTCGCAAGATGTCGAAGACGGTGTCGTCGCCACAGGGCACGGTCCTGGTGCTCGACCCGCCCGAGGTCGTGCGCCGCAAGGTCCGCCGGGCGGTGACCGACACCGAGAGCGAGATCCGCTACGACCCGAAGGCCAAGCCCGGGGTGTCGAACCTGCTCGATCTCTTGGCCGCTGCGGCCGGAGGGGAGCCT
>JAKAYQ010000048.1 GCA_021826725.1 Actinomycetes bacterium | reverse complement strand
CCCGTGACCGCCACCATCACCTGGACGGTGACGTGGTCGACGTCCGGCGGTGCCAGCGGCACCCTTCCCGACGTCCACACATCGTCGACGACCGCACTGCGGGTCGAGCAGATCGAAGCCGTCCGCCTGTCGTGATCCCGGCTGTTCTCATCCCGACTGTCGTGATCCCGGCTGTTCTGATCCCGACTGTCAGGATCCTGGCTGTCAACCGCCCAGGCTGGCGTTGAGCTCGTCGAGCTCCTGGCGCATCGACGCCACCTCGCGTCGCAGCTCCTCGACGGCAACGCGCAAGGCCTCCACCTCACCTGCCGGCGCGCGACCCGGTCCACCCGGCGGACCTCCGGCAATCGCGGCACGACCGTCGCTCGACATGCGGGCGTCGGCAGCGACGGGCGTCGCCGGACTGCCAGCGCCCTCCCCACGATTCCCGAAGCCGCCGAACACCGGACGACCTGCCCCAGCTGCGTCACCGCCGACCTCTGCTCCACCCGATCCCCCGGCGGCCGCGGGGGTCGTGGCCCCCTGGGCCATAGGGGACTGCTCGTCGGGTGTCGGTGCGCTGGCCAGTAGGTGGGCGAAGCGCTCCTCCTTCTGGCCGGGCCGCCGCCCCAGCCGCTCGACCAGCGGCTCGCTCCGGTCGGCCAGGTGGCGCAGCTCGGACTCCACGTCGCCCAGGCCAGAGAAGCTGGCCATTCGCTCCGTCCGGGTGCGCAGCTCTCCCAAGGTCTGCGGCCCACGCAGGAGCAGTACGGCGACGAGCGACCGCTGGCGCTCGTCGAGCCGGGCGACCTCGTCGAGCACGTGGCGGTACCGGACTGCTGACCGCCCGTGCGAAGGGAACACGAACCGGACGAGCTTCATCGTCTTGAGCGACTCGAGCGCCCGCTGCACCTCGGTCTCGCTCAGCAGCAGCACCGGTTCGCGGTTGGACGACTGGTTGCACGCCAGCACCAGCGCGTTGAGCGTCAGCGGGTACTGCTGGGGGGTGGTCAGCTCCTTTTCGACCAGGCTGCCCACCACCCGGGCCTCGACGACGTCGAACTGCATGTGCTGAGTGTACGAGGCGGCAACCCGACCGTTCCGCGTGGCGGCGAACGGGCGCGGGCCCCGCTCCTGCCGTCACCGTGCCCGGGGGGACCGGCACCGCCATGGTTGGGGCGAACCGGGCCCCGCTCCTGCCGTCACCGTGCCCGGGGGGACCGGCACCGCCATGGTGGTGTCGATGCAGGAGCTGCCTTCGCCGTCACAGCGTCCGGGGGACCGGCACCTGGATGAGCGACGGGCCCGGCTCGGCCATCGCCTTCTCCAGCACGGTGACCAGCTCCTCGGCAGAGGTGGCTCGGCAGGCCGGAACGCCCATGCCGGTCGCCAGTGCGACGAAGTCGAGCTCCGGCCGGTCGAGGTCGAGCATGCTGCTGGCGATCGGCCCCGGTGTGCCGGCCCCGACCCGCGACAGCTCGAAGGCGAGAATGCCGTACGCGTGGTTGTCGAGCACCACGGTCGTCACGTCCAGGCCCTCGCGGGCCTGGGTCCACAGGGACTGGATCGTGTACATCGCACTACCGTCTGCTTCGAGGCACAGCACCCGGCGGCCAGGAGCGGCGATCGCCGCTCCTGTGGCCACCGGTAGTCCCTGGCCGATGGCACCGCCGGTCAACGTCAGCCAGTCGTGCGGCGGGCACCCGGCGGTCGCCCCTGGGATGTGGATCCCGCAGGTGTTGGACTCGTCCGACACGATGGCGCCCTCGGGCAGCACCGCGCCGATGGCAGCCGCCACGCTCTGCGCAGTGAGCGCGCCGCTGGGCCGGTCCGGCCGGGCCGACGCCGGGGCCGGCGCAACGGCGTCCGCAGCGACCCCGAGCCCGCCGGCGAGCTCGTCGAGCGCGCTGCCGAGGTCGTCGCCCGGCCCGGCCAGCACGTGGAGCGCACAGCCGTCGGGCACCAGCACGCTCGGGATGCCGGGATAGGCGAAGAACGACACCGGCGTCGGCGCGTCCACCAGAACGAGATGCCGCAGGCCGGCCATCTGGAGCTGGGCCAGCTCGGCCAGGTAGGCCAGGCGGTCCGGGGCGGGGATGCCGGCACCGCGCGCCAGGCGGGCCGGGAAGGTCTCGGCCAGCAGTTGGGCCCCACTGGCGGCGGCCACCTGCGCCGCCCGGCGCAAAAAGGGTCCGTTGCAGGCGCGCCCGCCGACCACGATCGCGGCCGGCTCCCCCGACCGCAGCGCCCACACCACGTCGCCCATGGGGGACGTCGCCGGGAACTGCAGGACCGCGCCACTGTGCACGGTCCCGCCGGCGCCCGAGGTGTCCCCATCGGCGCGTTGCCCGGTGCCAGCACTCCCACCCCGGGCGTCCTCACCCGGAGCGCCATGGGTGGTGCTGGCACCAGGAACTGCCTCGCCAACCTCGCCCCACGACAGGTCAGCCGGCACGATCACCGTGGCCACCGTGCCCGGAGGTCCCACGGCGGCATCGACGGCAGCGTCGACGGTGGCGGCGAGCCCAGCGGCGGAGGTGACGGTTCCCACCCAGCCCGACATGGGACGGGCAAGCCCCTCGATGTCGGTGGCCAGCGGCGGGTCGAATTCCTGGTGGGCCACCGCGTGCTCGCCGACCACGTTGACCACGGGGGTCCGGGCCCGGCGGGCGTTGTGCAGGTTCGCCAGGCCGTTGGCCATGCCCGGACCCAGGTGCAGCAGCGTCACGGCCGGGCGCCGGGCGATGCGGCCGTAGCCGTCGGCGGCGCCGGAGGCCACACCCTCGAACAGCGCGAGCACGCTGCGCATCGACGGTGTGCGGTCCAAGGCAGCCACGAAGTGCATCTCCGAGGTGCCGGGGTTCGTGAAGCAGGTGTCGACCCCCCGGCGAAGCAGGGTGTCGATCGTCCGCTCGGCGCCGTTCATCGGTGGTGCTCCTTCCCCCTGGTCCGAGCAGGTCTCCCCCTGGCTCGAGCCGTTGCCCAAGGGCCTGTGCCGGTCGACCCGGGCCCGTGCCGAACACCGTACGACGTGCCGGACCCGAAGTCCCGGCCGAGCGCCTCCTCCCCTGGCTCGACCCTGGTCCTGGTCCTGGTCCTGGTCCTGGTCCTGGTGCCGGTCCCGATGTCCCGGACACGGGGCGCCCATGCCTGGCTGCCGGCTGCCGGCTGCCGGCTGCCGGTCGTTGGCTCCCGGTCGTGGTGGTGGCCGAGGTGTGCCTTCGTCCCGGCCCGACCGGTGGGCGGGAGCGGCCCGAGCGCCCCGTTACGAGGTGCCCGGTGCCTCGCCGCCGACCGGTCCCACTCCCGGGTTCAAGATGCTGTTCGGGTCGAAGGCGTGCTTGACCTGGCGCAGCAGTGCCAACAGGGTCGGGTCGGCCAGGGCCGCGAAGGCGTCGCGCTTGGCCCGGCCGAGGCCGTGCTCGCCCGACACCGCGCCGCCGAGGTCGAGCGCGCACCGGAACAGGCTGTCGAGGAGTTGGTGGCGGCGCTCGGGATCGCGCTGGAACACCGACAGGTGCACGTTGCCGTCTCCGGCGTGCCCGCACCCGGTCACCAACGCGCCCGAGGCGGCCGCCAGCTCCGCGGCGCGGGCCAGCACGTCGGGGATGGCGGCGCGGGGAACGACCACGTCCACGATGTCGTCGGCGCCGGCAGCCTTGGCGGCGTAGAAGGCTCGCTCGCGTGCGGTGACCAGCTCGGCGGCGGCCGATGGCTCCAGGACGAACACGTCCAGGGCGCCCTGGTCCTGCAGCACCGTGCCCGCCACCTCGACGTCGGCGTCGACCAGGTCATGGCTGCGCCCTTCCAGGGCGACGACGAGGTAGGTGCTGGCCTGCTCCCGCACCGTGGGGGGCACCGATAGGTCGATGCCGGCGGCGTCGGTCACGCCGGCCATGGCCAGCATGTCCAGGTACTCGAGCATGAGCGGCTCGACGCCGCTGGCGATCAGGGCGGGGATCGCGCCGGCCAACGCCGGCAGGTCGGCGAACGGCGCCAGCAGGGTGGCCCGGGCCCGGGCGCGCCGCCGGAGCTTCAGCGTCACCTCGGTGACCAGCGCCAAGGTCCCCTCGGAGCCGATGACCAGCTGCGTCAGGTCGGGCCCGGTCGACAGCTTGACCATGCGGCCCCCCGTCCGGACGACGTCGCCCGACGCGAGCACCAGCTCCAGGCCGAGCACGTGGTTGCGGGTCACGCCGTAGCGCACCGCCCGCATCCCCCCGGCATTGGTGGCGACAGTGCCGCCGATGGTGGCGCTGGGCTCGCCCGGCTCGACCGGGTAGACCAGCCCGGCGCCGGCCACCGCCTCGTCCAGCTGCGCCAACGTCACCCCGGGCTGCACCACTGCCACCTGGTTGGCCACGTCGAGGTGCAGCACCTCGGTCATACGGTCGAAGGCCATGACGATCCCGTCGGAGCGCCCTACAGCCCCGCCGGACAGGCCGCTGCCCGTGCCTCGGGCCGTGACCGGCACGCGGGACCGGTCGCATACGGCGAGCACGGCCGACACGTCGGCGGTGGACGCCGGGCGTACCACCGCCAGCGGCCGGACCGGGGCGACCGTCAGGCATTCGTCGTGGGTGTCGTTCTCGCTGACGGCGTCCCCCGCGGCGACGTTGCCGTCGCCCACGATCGTTCGGATCTCGTCGATGACGTCACCCATGTCTGGCCCCCTGCGACCGGCCCGGTTGCCACCGCACCCGACGGTGGCCCGGTGCCCGTGGCAACCTTACGTGCTCATGGACGACACGACCCCTGCCCCCGGACATCGTCGTTGCACGGCTCGGCCGCTGCCCATGTCGCTGCGACGGGCCATGCTGTCGGCGGGCATCGGGAAGGATCGGGAGCGATGAACTGGGTGGACATCGTGCTGCTGGTCCTCGTCGCGCTCTCGGCCGTCCACGGCCTGCGCCAGGGTGCGGCCATGCAGGTCTTCTCGTTCGGCGGCTTCTGGATCGGTCTGGTGGTCGGCGCACTCCTCACCCCGCCACTGGCCAACCTCGTCCACACCCCGACGGCGAAGACCGTGATCGCCGCCGTCGTCGTCTTCGGCATGGCTGGCCTGGTCGGCGGGCTGGGCCGGCTCGTCGGCGCTCACTCGAGCGTGGCCCTGCACCGGCTGCGGCTTGGGCCGGTCGACGCCGGGATGGGTGTGGCGGTGGCGGTGGCAGCCACGCTGGTAGCGACCTGGATGGTCGCCAGCGTCCTCGTCAACAGCCGGTTCGGCACGCTCGACGCCGGCATCAGCCGGTCGCGCATCGTGCGGGCGCTTGACAGCGTCATGCCGCAGCCGCCGGCGCTGTTCTCGAAGATCGAGTCGTTCCTGTCGTCGGAGGGCTTTCCGGTGGTGTTCTCGGGACTGCCGCCGACGGCGGCGGGGCCGGTGTCGCCCCCGAGCACCGCTGAGGTCGCCGCAGCCGAGCAGGCAGCGGAGAGCTCCACCGTCAAGATCGTTGGCCAGGGCTGCGGCGGGATCATCCAGGAGGGCTCCGGTTTCGTGACCGATGGTGACTTGGTGGTGACCAATGCCCATGTGGTCGCCGGCATCCACCACCCGGTGGTCGAGGCCCTGAACGGCGGGCCGTACCCGACGGAGGTGGTGCTGTTCGACCCCCGTCTCGACCTCGCTGTCCTGCGGGTCCCCGGCCTGCACGTCCCGTCGCTCACCATCGACGGGTCGCTCGTGCACCGGGGCGTGGTCGGCGCCGCACTCGGCTACCCGGGGGGCGGGCCGTTCACCGCGGTGCCCGCAGCGGTGGCCGACGGCTTTGAGGCGACGGGTCTCGACATCTACGGCAATGTGCAGACCACCCGCGAGGTCTACGAGATCGACGCCACCATCCGCCCGGGAAACTCTGGAGGACCCCTGGTCGAGCCGAACGGCACGGTGGTGGGCGTGGTCTTCGCCCGCTCGACCACCAACAACGGGATCGGCTACGCGCTGGCCACGCCGGCAGTCCTGCAGGAGGTGCAGAAGGCGAGCACCTCGACCACAGCGGTGTCGACCGAGGGCTGCGTCAACTGACGGCCGCTCCTGTGCCACGACGCCGGACCGCCGTCGGACAGGAGCGGGCGTTCGCCGGCGAGCGGTGACCTGTCGCCGTCGTCGGCAGGGCCGGCGTCGGCCTGTCGGCCTGTCGGATGGGCTGGCGGCGGGTCACCAGGAGGGTTCCCGTGGGCACCGGGAGCGACGCCCGACCCCATGTCGACGGGTCTGACCGGGTAAGAATGGGCGCTGTGAGCCTGCCCATCGAGGACTACGGCCTGATCGGTGACACCCACACCGCCGCACTGGTCGGCACCGACGGGTCCATCGACTGGCTGAGCCTGCCCCGCTTCGACTCCGAGGCGTGCTTCGCGGCGCTGCTCGGTGACGGTGACAACGGCTTCTGGCGTCTGGCGCCGGCGTCGGGCGGGCGGGCGGCGCGTCGGCGCTACCGAGGCGACACGCTGGTCCTCGAGACCGAGTTCGACGTCGAGGGTGGCACGGTTCGCGTTGTCGACTGCATGCCCATCCGCGAGACGCACCCGCAGGTGGTCCGTATCGTCGAGGGCGTGTCCGGCACCGTCCGGATGAGAATGGACCTGGCAATACGCTTCTGCTACGGCCGAGTGGTGCCGTGGGTCCGCCGCCTCGACGGGCTGCTCACCGCGTTGGCGGGCCCCGACGGCCTCGCCCTGTGGACCACGGTGCACACCCAGGGCCACGACCGGACCACCGTGGCGGAGTTCACCGTGTCGGCGGGACAGCACGTCCCGTTCGTCCTGACCTGGTTCCCGTCGCACGAGGAGCCGCCACGGCCGATCGACGCCGTCTTCGCCGTCGACGAGACCGAGACCTGGTGGACCGAGTGGTCCGCCCAGTGCACGTTCACCGGTGCGTGGCGCTCGGCGGTGGTCCGCTCGCTCGTCACCCTGAAGGCCCTGACCTACCAGCCGACCGGTGGCATCGTGGCGGCTGCGACCACGTCACTTCCCGAGACCCTCGGGGGCGGGCGCAACTGGGACTACCGCTACTGCTGGCTTCGCGACGCCACGCTCACCCTGCAGGCACTGATGCAGGGCGGCTATCACGAGGAGGCGATGGCCTGGCGTGACTGGCTGTTGCGAGCGGTCGCCGGCGACGCCGCGGACCTGCAGATCATGTACGGGCCGGCAGGGGAGCGCAGGCTCGAGGAGTGGGAGGCCGACTGGTTGTCCGGCTACGAGGAGTCCGCTCCCGTCCGTATCGGCAACGCGGCCGCAGGGCAGTTCCAGCTCGACGTGTACGGCGAGGTCCTGTCGGCTCTGTACGACTCGGCCCGGGCGGGTGATCCTCCCAGCGACTCGGCGTGGGACCTGCAGCTCGCGCTGCTCGAGTTCATCGAGACCGGCTGGCGTGAGCCCGACGACGGCATTTGGGAGGTGCGCGGGCCTCGGCGCCATTTCACCCACTCCAAGGTGATGGCGTGGGTCGCGGTCGACCGGGCGGTCCGCTCGGTCGAGGAGTGTGGGTTCACCGGGCCGGTCGACCGGTGGCGGGCGCTTCGAGACGAGATCCACGCCGAAGTGTGCGCCAAGGGCTACAACACCGACGTCGGGGCGTTCACCCAGTACTACGGCAGCACCGGGCTCGATGCCAGTCTCCTCATGATCCCGCTCGTCGGGTTCCTGCCCGCGACCGACGAGCGCGTGCGCTCCACGGTGGAGGCGGTGGAACGGGACCTCACCGAGGACGGCTTCGTCCTGCGCTACCGGGCGGAGGAGGCCGGCGACGTCGACGGGCTGCAAGGGCACGAGGGTGCCTTCCTCGCCTGCTCGTTCTGGTTGGCCGACTGCTTGTGCCTGCTCGGTCGGACCGACGACGCCAACGCCCTGTTCGAGCGGCTGCTCGGCCTGCGCAACGACCTGGGGTTGCTCTCGGAGGAGTACGACGCCAGGGCGAAACGGCAGGTCGGCAACTTCCCGCAGGCCTTTTCCCACGTGTCGTTGGTCAATGCCGCCTACAACCTGTCGGGTGACCGCATGGACTATTCCGACCAGCGACCCGAGATGCTGCAGATGATGCGCCGGGCGGCCACCCGCTCGCAAGGGCGCTCCATGCGCCTGCAGGGCCGCTTCCTCGGCATGGGCCGGGGGTCGCGTGCGGCGCGTGCCGTTCACGGCAGCACCAAGGGCGCCGGCAATGCCAAGGGCGCCGGCAATGCCAAGGGCGCCGGCAGCACCAAGGGAATTGCCGGCAGCACCAAGGGAATCGGCAGCAAGGGAATTGGCAGCACCGAGGGAACCTGAGGACGGGACGCGACCGGGCCGTTGCGGCGCGGGTTGCCCGTTCGGGTCGAGGTCGATCCGGCCCGTGCCGGCGAAGGAGGAGCGTACTGATGAAGGCACTGACCGTGCAGCCCATGCAGAAGGGCAGTGCCCGGCTCGACGACGTCCCCGAGCCGCCCGACACCGACGGGCCGGTGCTGGTCGAGACGTTGGGCGTAGGCGTGTGTGGTACCGACATCGAGATCCTGTCGGGCGAGTACGGGTGGGCCCCGCCGGGGCGCGACCGGCTGGTGCTCGGGCACGAGTCCATCGGACGGGTGCTGCAGGCGCCGGGCGGGGGGGACCTTGCCGAGGGCGACCTGGTGGTGGGGATCGTCCGGCGGCCGGACCCCGTGCCCTGTGCCAACTGCGCCGTGGGTGAGTGGGACTTCTGCCGCAACGGGCAGTACACCGAGCGGGGCATCAAGGAGCACGATGGCTACTGCTCCGAGCGGTACCGGATCACCCCCGACTACGTCGTCAAGGTCGACAGCTCGCTCGGCACGCTGGGCGTGCTGCTGGAGCCGACCAGCGTGGTGGCCAAGGCGTGGGAGCAGGTTGACCGGATCGGCGGTCGGGCACACTGGTCGCCGAGGACCGTGGTGGTGACCGGAGCGGGTCCGATCGGCCTGCTCGCTGCCATGATCGGCGTGCAGCGCGGCATGGACGTCCACGTCATCGACCAGGTGGCCTCGGGACCCAAGCCCGATCTGGTGAAGGACCTGGGTGCCACCTACCACACCGGCCCGATGCACCAGGCGGTCGACGCGCCCGACGTCGTCATCGAATGCACCGGCGCGGGCTCGCTTGTCTTCGATGCCATGGAGCACGTCGGCCCCGGCGGGGTCGTCTGTCTCACCGGGGTGTCCTCGGGGGGACGCACCTTGGATATCGACGCCGGCATCCTCAACCGGTCGATGGTGCTGGAGAACGAGGCCACCGTCGGCTCGGTGAACGCCAACCGCCGGCACTACGAGGCTGCTGCTGCTGCGCTGGCCGAGGCCGACCGCGGTTGGTTGGCCCGCCTGGTGTCGCGCCGTGTGCCCATCGAAAGGTGGGAGGACGCGCTCGAGCGCCGGGACGACGACGTCAAGGTCGTCATCGAGGTGGGCTCGTGACGGCGCCCGCTGTGGTGGCCGGTCCTCTGAAGCCGCCAGCCGACGCGGCGGTCGTGCACCGTGCCGAGGTCGTGACCGCATCGCTGCGGGTGGCGGCGCCCGTCGCCGTCGCGCCGGCGATGGCGTCGGAGGGTCGTGTGCCGGCGACGGCCACTGCCCCCTCCGTGGCGCTGGGGGGCTTCGGCACGCCGGGTGGGACCCGATGAGCCGGCTCATCGCCCCCGGCGTCATCGAGATCGACACGCTGCTCGGGGGATGGGAACGGGTCACCGCCGGTTACCTCATCGAGGGCCCGGCACCCGTGCTGGTGGAGACCGGCAGTCAGAGCTCCGTGCCGACGCTCCTGGCGGCGCTCGACGAGCTCGGCGTCGCACCCAACGATCTCGCCGGTGTCGCGGTCACCCATATCCACCTCGACCACGCAGGTGGGGTCGGCGACGTCGCTCGCGCCTTTCCTCGCGCCACCGTGTACGTCCACGAACGCGGTGCCCGGCACCTGGTCGACCCCGGCCGCCTCGTCGACTCGGCATCGCGGGTGTACGGGTCGCTGCTCGACTCGCTGTACGGGCGGCTCGATCCCACGCCGGCCGAGCGCATCCACGTGCTGGCCGACGGCGAGGAGCTGCGGGTCGGACCCGACCGTGTCCTCACCGCCGTCGATTCCCCGGGGCACGCCAAGCACCACTTGGCTCTGCACGATTCGCTCAGCGGCGTGCTGTTCGCCGGCGACGCCGTGGGGGTCCGCCTTCCCGACGCCGGCGTGCTGCGGCCGTCGACGCCGCCGCCGGACTTCGACCTCGACCAGGCGCTCACGTCGCTGCACCGGTTCGGCGAGCGCCGGCCGACCGGGCTGGCTCTCGCCCACTACGGGCTCGTCGGCAATCCGGCGGACCTGCTCGACGAGGCGTCCGGCACCTTGCGCCGCTGGGCCGAGGTGGCCGAGCAGGCCTGGAAGGCAGGCGAGGACATCGCGGCCGCACTCGACACCGCCTTCGGTGCGGAGCTGGCCGGCGTCGACCCGGCGCACCGCGACAAGCTGGACACGCTCAACGGGGTGCACTCCAACGCGGCAGGCTTCCGACGCTGGCTCGACACCCGCAACCGGCCTCCGGCCGCGCACCAGCACTGAGATCCGGCCGAGCACTGCCACTGACCCTGGCGGCGCACCGGCACCGGTGTCGGCTCCGGCGGCGACCACCGCTGGCGGGCTCAGACAGCCTGCTTCCGGTTGCGCAGGAAGCTCACGAACTCGACGCCTTCGCGCAGCCGCCGCTTCATGACGTCGGTGCTCCGTAGCATCTCGGCGGAGATCTCGGCGATCTTGCCGGCCCGGAAGTAGAACTTCTTGTAGAAGGTCTCGACCGAGTCGAAGATCTCGGTCCGGTTCAGGTGTGGGTACGACAGCGTGGCGGACTGCACGCCGTGCTCGTCGACCAGCGTGGTGTCGTCGTCCGGTGGCAGCCAGCCCTGTTCCTTGGCCTGGCGGTACAGGGCGGTGCCCGGGTACGGCGCGGCGATCGACACCTGGATGGTGTGCGGGTTGATCTCGCGCGCGTAGCGGATCGTCTCTTCGATGGTCTCGCGGGTCTCGCCGGGGAGGCCGACGATGAAGGTGCCGTGGATGGCGATGCCGAGGTTGCGGCAGTCCTGGGCGAACTGGCGGGCTCGCTCCACCTTCACGCCCTTTTTGATGTTGGTGAGGATCTGCTGGCTGCCCGATTCGAAACCGACCAGCAGCAGCCGCAGCCCGTTGTCGCGCAGGACTCGCAGCGTCTCGTAGGGGACGTTGGCCTTGGCGTTGCACGACCACTCCAGGCCGAGACGACCCATGCCCCGGGCGATGTCCTCGGCCCGGCTCCGGTCGTCGGTGAAGGTGTCGTCGTCGAAGAAGACCTCTTTCACCTGCGGGAAGTACTGCGGCACCAGGGCCATCTCCCCCAGGACGTGCTGCACGCTGCGGGTGCGGTAGCGGTGGCCGCCGACGGTCTGCGGCCACAGGCAGAACGTGCACTGCGATCGGCAGCCCCGACCGGTGTACAGGGACACGTAGGGGTGCTTCAGGTAGCCGATGAAGTAGTCCTCGATGCGCAGGTCCCGCTTGTAGACGTCCGACACGTACGGGAGGCGGTCCATGTCCTCCAGGATGGCCCGGTCCGGTGTGCTGGCCACCAGCCCGTTGCCGTCACGGTAGGTGATGCCGTCGACCTCGGCGAACGGCCGGCCCTCGGCCAGCTCGGCGATGGTGAAGTCGAACTCCTCGCGCGCCACGAAGTCGATGGCGGGCGACGCCAGCAGCGATCCCTCGGGGTCGACCGCCACCTTGGCGCCGACCAGGCCGACGGAGAGCGACGGGTTGGCTGCCTTCAGCGCCTCGGCCACCTGGACGTCGCCGGGGAACGACGGCGAGCTGGTGTGCAGCACGGCCAGGTCGTGCTCGGATGCCAGGGGCAGCACGTCGGACAGGCTCAGCCCGGCGGCCGGGGCGTCCACCAACCGGCTGCCGGGGACGAGAGCGGCGGGTTGGGCCAGCCACGTCGGGTACCAGAACGAACGAATCTCGCGCCGGGCCTGGTACCGGGACCCGGCTCCGCCGTCGAAGCCGTCGTACGACGGGGGGTGCAGGAGCAAGGTGCGCAGCATGGTCAGTCTGCCTCCTCTGGGGCGAGGCCGGCCCCAATCGCGTCGGCCGGCTCGGTGGCCATGCGACAGAGCCGGGTGGTCGGTGGCGATGCCGTGGCCCCGGCGGGTGTGCCGGGGTGGGCGGTGGCCCCGGCGGGTGTGCCGGGGAGGGTCGTGACCCCGGCGAGTGCTTCGGCGAAGGCGGCATCCCAGGTGGCTCCGGGTGCGGCGCCGGTGCTCGCTCGACCGGCATGCTGGCCGTGACCGGCGCCGGTCCCACCGGGACCTGTCGCAGCCATGCCGGTCCCGACCGTGTCCCGGGCGCCGTGGCCCGGCATGGTGGAGCGGTCGAGGACGGCGAGCACGCTCGCTATCAGGCGCAGCGGATCGGCATCGCAGACGTCGGCGTTGCCCAGCTCCAGCTCGTGTTGGACGTTGTCGCGGCCGTGGCCGGGAACGACGTCGAGCAGCACCAGGGGGCGTCCGACGGCGCGTGCCTCGCTGCAGGTGGTCGCTCCGGGCGTGGTGACGACCACGTCGGACGCTGCCATGAGCAGCGGGACGCGGTCGGTGAACCCGAACGGTCGCACCCGGGGCTGGTCCCGGGCGGCGACAGCCAGCGCCTGCGCCAGGCGCCGGTTGCCACCGGCGACGGCGAGCACCTCCACGCCCGCTGCGGCCAGGGCGTGAGCGGTGTCGGCCACTGGCCCGAGCCCCCAGCCGCCTCCCATCACGAGGGCGCAGCGTGCCTTGGGGTCGATCCCGAGCTCGGCTCGCGCCGTGGCCTGGCGTGGTGCCCGGTGGAAGGCCGGGCGCACCGGCGGGGGAACCACCGCGATCCGGGCGGTGGGCAGGTGCCGGCGTACGGCGGCGGCCGCCGCGTGGGACGTCACCAGGAAGAGGTCGATCCCCTCGTGGACCCACAGACGGTGTGGGGCCACGTCGGTGCACAGCACGACGGTCGTGGGTCGCCAGGCCGGACCGGGGACCGCGCCGATCCCGGTGGATGTCCCCGTTCCCCCTGCAGTGCCAGTGCCTGGCGGTGTTGCCGTGGCGAGCTTGGCGATGGCCGATGCCCCCGTGGCGAAGGTGGAGACCAACAGGTCGGGTGGCTCCGCCTGGAAATAGCGGTGCAGGGCGGGGACCAGCCGCCCGGTGGCGGCCTGGTCCATGGCACCGGCCAGGGCGCTGCCCGGGCGCAGGTGGGAGAAGTGGAGCCCGTCATACAGGGTGGGGATGCCCAGCAGGTGGCGGAACACCCAATCCCCGGCCCGGGCGCCCACCGGGCCGAGCAGCGACATGCAGTCGAGCACCTCGGGCTCGAAGCCCATGCCGGCCAGGCTCGTGGCGACGACCTCGGTGACGATGTGGTGACCCATGCCGAGGCTGCCGGTGAGCACCACGGCGCGGCGCGTGGCCGTCGATCTCCTGATCTTCGGCCCGCTATCACCCGGCGCGGCTCGGAGCCGGCGACGACGAGGAGCGCCGGAGCGCCTCGGATCGAGACGGTCACCGTCTGACGTCATCGGTGGGGGGCCGATCCCGCGATCCAGATCGTCACCTCAGGAGGCGTGCCTTGCGTCCGGGTGGTCCAGATGGGAGCGCTCGTGGTGGTCGGTCCGTGCCGCGACAGCGGCCAACAATCCGATGACCCCCAGGCCCTCCCAGGGCATCGGTGCTCCGGCCGCCAGGTGCGGGACGGTGGCCATCCCGGCGATCACGGCCATGGCTCCCGACCATCGCAGCGCGACGTTCATGTGCATCCGCCGCAGGGCCAGCTGGCGCTCCTGGGGCCACGCCGCGTCGACGATGGCGTCCGCCGCCTCCAACAGGCTCTCCTCGGGCTCGCCCATGGCGCCTCCTGTGGTCCGGCAGATCCAGTTGGTGACCTGCAGGTCCGGTCGTGTCGCCTGCCGTGCCCGGACTGGCGGCCCGCACGCGGCGTCAGATGACAGAGACAAACCTACCCTTCGCCGGCGTCGGATGAACGCCTGACGCCGGGCCCGCTGGCCGGTCCGAGCCCGTGCCGAGCTACCGGCTGGGCTGGGTGCCGGTCCCCGGGGAATGTGGTTCTGGCCTCTGTCTCCGTATGCCGGCGGCTGCCCACCGGTTCGCGAGTGCCAGCCGTTTGACCGCCCCGTCCCCGGCCTCCGTCGTCCGGCGCCGATCGGCGGAGAAGTATCAGGGTTCTCTGCATGTTGAAGGAAGGGTGACCAAAAAGCCCATGTCCTTCAAGCAGTTTTCGCGTTCTTGAACGATCCGAGCTGGCGCAGTTCACTGTCTCGTCGACAAACTGTCACCGGCAGCACACGTCATCGCCGTACCGTCTTCAGCGCCCATGGGAGGAGCAGATGACAGCGACGGCAGCACTCGAGAGCGGTGGAGCGGACCGGCACAGGTACGAGGTGCATCGCTCAGTGCACGGCGGCACAGCACGTGCGGCGGTGTTCGGCGTCAGCGACGGCCTGGTGACCAACGTGTCGCTCATCATCGGCCTGGCGGGGGCGCATCCAGCGGCGACCACCGTGCGCCTCGCCGGGCTCGCCGCGCTGATCGCCGGGGCCTGCTCCATGGCGGTCGGGGAGCTCGTCTCGATGGGTGCCCAGCGAGCGTTGCAGCAGCGGGAGCTCGATGTGGAGCGGCGGGAGATCCAACAGTTCCCCGAAGCCGAGCATCGTGAGCTGGCCCTCATCTACCAGCGCCGGGGGCTCGCACCGGATCTGGCGCACCAGGTGGCCACGGCAATGATGCGCGACGAGCATACGGCGGTGGAGACGCACGCCCGTGAGGAGCTGGGCATCGACCCGTCAGACCTCGGGTCCCCGGCTGCCGCGGCGGCATCGTCGTTCGTCAGCTTCGCCGTCGGTGCAGCGGTGCCCCTGGCACCGTGGCTGGCGACGGCGGGCACCGGAGCCTTGGTGGCGACGGTGGTCCTCGGTGCCCTGATGTCCTTCCTCGTCGGTGCCGCCTTGGCGCGCTTCACCCGGCGGGGTTGGTTCTGGGCGGCCATCCGGCAGCTCGGGTTGTCGGCGCTTGCCGCGGGGATCGCCTTCGGCGTCGGGACCGGCATCGGTCATACGACGCTGCGCTGACGGCAGGCTCGGACAGGTCCGGCGACCTGCCGCGTTTGGGGCACGGTGCGGCGTGCGGCGTGCGGCGTGCGGCGTGCGGCGTGTGGCTTGTCGGCCGGGTCGGGACCGGCCGCCGGCGGCGTGCCGGCGACCGGTATCGTCACCGGGGGTAGCCCGAGGGCATGGCGCCGGGCGCTTGCGGCTACCCGGTGCGCGCACCGACGGAGCATGCGACGAAGGGACAGACCATGGGCGTCACGCGGTTCGGACTGCAGGTTCCGAGTTTCACGGTCCCCGGGGTGGCCACCGCCGACCTGTTCGAGCGGGTCGCCGGGGTCGCCGTCACCGCCGAGGAGGCGGGCTTCGACTCGGTGTGGGTGATGGACCACTTCTACCAGATCGAGAACGTCGGACCTCGGACGGACCCCATGCTCGAGGCGTACACGCTGCTGGGCGCGCTGGCGGCACGCACCCGGCGCGCCAGTCTCGGAACCATGGTCACCGGGGTCACCTACCGCAACCCGGCGCTGCTGGCCAAGACGGTCACCACGCTCGACGTGGTGTCGTCGGGCCGGGCCATCCTCGGCATCGGCGCGGCATGGAACGACGACGAGCACCAAGGGCTCGGCTTCCAGTTTCCGCCGGTGGGCGAGCGCATGGAACGCTTGGAGGACGCGTTGCGGATCTGCCGAGCGATGTTCACCGAGACGGCTCCGACCGTGACGGGCACGCACCACTCGATCGACGCTGCGCTGAACGAGCCGCGCCCGGTCCGGCCCGGCGGCATCCCGATCCTCGTCGGCGGAACCGGCGAGCGCCGCACCTTGCGGCTGGTGGCGCAGTACGCGGACGCGTGCAACCTGTTCGGCGACGTGGAGACCATACGGCACAAGCTGGCGGTGCTGGACCGGCACTGCCAGGACGTGGGGCGCGACCCGGCGGAGATCACCCGGACTCGGTTGGGCGGGCTCGTCGTGGCCGACACCACTGCCGAAGCCGAGCGCCGGGCCCGGGAGATGGCCGAGGCTCGGGGCATGGACCCCGACCGCGCCCGCTGGTACGTGATCGCCGGGGATCCCGACACGGTGTGCGAGCAGGTGTCGACCTATCTCGACGCCGGGCTGGACGGCATGGTCTTCAGCATGCACCAGGCCTACGATCTCGACGCGGTGCGCCTCGCTGGCACCACCCTTTCGGGGGCCTTCGGGTCGTAGGCCGGAATGCTCAGCCGGTCCGCCCGGAACGGAATTCCGCCAGCCGTCGATCGAGCTCGTTGGCCACGATGCGGGTGCCGGTGAGCCCGCTGGTCGCGCCGGTCACCACGCAGCGCACGCCGGACAGGCCGGCGGGGTGGTAAGCGGACGGATCGCTCACCCCTGCCGTTCTATTTGACCCCGACGTGCCGGTGTGGGCAGGTGGGTGGCGGAGGCTGCCACCGCCGGCCTGTCTGAGGCGTGTGGCAGCCCGTGGGCTGGCTCGACCGTCTCGGGCCCGTAGGCTGCGCCGGTGCGCGCGCAGCATCACGCAGGTGGGATCGTCACGTGGCGTTTCGCCGTCGACGGGCCCGGCCTGACCGCCGTGTTCACCACGCGTCGCGGTGGGTGCAGCAGCGGCCCCTACGCCGGGCTCAACCTGGCGTACCACGTGGGAGACGACCCGGCGTGCGTGGCTGCCAACCGGTCGCAGGTGTGTGCAGCGCTGGGTGTCGACCGCCTCACCGTGGCTGATCAGCAGCACGGCTGTGCCGTGGCGGTGGTCGACGCTGCGCTGGCCGGCGCCGGGCACGGTTCCGAGGAGGGCTCCCGGGCCCGCCTCGCAGGCATCGACGCGCTGGTGACCGACCAGCTTGGTGTGGCCCTGGCGGTGCTGGTCGCGGACTGCGCCCCGGTGCTCCTGTTCGACCCGGTGCACCGGGCGCTGGGGGTGGTGCACGCCGGGCGGGCCGGCGCCTGCCTGGACGTGGTCGGCGCCACGGTCCGGACGATGGGAGAGCGCTTCGGGACCCGTCCGCCCGATCTGCGGGCCGGTGTGGGGCCCTGCATCGGTCCAGCCAGCTACGAGATCGCCGGCAGCGCGCTCGACGCAGTACGCGCCGCCTTCGGTGACGATCTGGTGCGCCCGACGAGCAAGGGACGGGCCTGCTTCGACCTGCCCGCTGCGGTGCGGCGCCGGCTGTCTGACGCCGGCGTCGACGGCGACGCGGTCGACGCCATGGGGGTCGACACCGCTGCGGCCGGCACCGACCTGTTCTCGGACCGCGTGGCGCGGCCGTGCGGGCGGTCGATGCTGATCGCCGCGTTGCGTCCCTGATGCCCGGGGACGAGCCCACCGGCGACGAGCCCACCCGCGACGAGCCCACCCGCGACCGACCGGCCGGCGGCGGGCTCCACCGGCGAGCGATGCAGCTCGAATGGGGCACCAACGCCTGGAACAGCCTGGAGGTGTTCGTGGCCGT
>JAKAYQ010000277.1 GCA_021826725.1 Actinomycetes bacterium | reverse complement strand
CACCACCATGCCGACCAGCGCGTGGTGAGACGACCAGGTGGCAACGGGTCGGGTGCCGGGGCGGTTGTTGCTTCGTGCACCGGGTCGGATGTCGGAGGGGTTGTCGGTTCGTGCACCGGGTCGGGCGTCGGGCTGGTTGCCGGGTGAGGTGCCGGCTCGGATGTCAGAGGGGTCGTCGGGTGAGGTGCCGGGTCGGATGTCAGAGGGGTTGTCGGTTCGGGCGCCGGTCCGCGCACCGGGTGAGGCGCCGGGTCGGTTGCCGCGTGAAGGCTCCCAGGACGACATGGTGCGCGCCCGTTGGAACACCAGGATCCCCACGACGAGCGGCGTGGCCAGTACCGCCAGAGCGACGAGCATCTCGGCGCTGACGAAGAATTGCGCGGTGATGGCGAGTGCCAGCGCAGCGCCCCAGCGCACCGGCGGTCCCTGTTGGCGCACCAGGAGCTCGTGCATGCAGAGGACGATGATCGGCACGAACACGAGGACGGTGTCGGCCAGATGTGCGAAGGTCAGTTCCGACAAGACCAGTGGTGACAGGCCGAACAGAGCGCCACCGGCTGCTGCTGGGCCCCACCCGGTGAACCGCCGGCACAGCGCCACGGCCGCCAGCCCGTTCACGGGGGCAGCCAGGGTCAGCGCGACGTTCAGGCTTGCCACCGGACCGAACACCCAGGTGATCGGGGCCAGGACCACGCCCACCAGGACGCTGCTCTGGTTGGCCAGCAGGTTGACGCCGCCGGGATGCCCCGCGGCGGTCGACAGCAGGGGATCCTGACCGTGAGCCATGGCGTGCGCCACCCATGCCAGGAACCACAGCGACTGGGCCGGATCGCCGCACAGGCAGGTCATGGTGTCCGCCGGGTGCCCGGACCACACGTGCCACCACAGGGCCACGCTCAGTGCCAGGTAGCCGGTGAACAGGGCACCCCACGGACCGAAGCGTCGTATGGCGCCGGCCGGCCGCTCGCCGGTGGCGCCCCCTCCGCCTGCGCCGCTCACAGGTGCCGGGGGAAGCTGTCGGCTGTCCCGTACCGATGCGGTCGTGGTCGGGGTCACCGACGGCGGCGTCACCATGGCGATCGCCGCCGGCGCGCGATGCCAGGACGAGGGTGCGCTTGCCAAGATCGGCGCCGGTGGGGAGGCCATGGCGGACCTCCGGTTCCGGGCCCGGCCGCGCCGGTATCGGGGCCGGAAGCCGAGTGAGGAGGACGCGGACCTCCGGAGGGGCCTGTCGCCACCGCACCAGCCTGGCACGCCTGACCTGCCGGAGCAGCCGACGGGCCTAGTGCTCGGCGTCGGGGCCGGTCACGGTCCAGCCACGGAGCCGGAGCTCGGCGGCGAGCTGCTCGGCCGGCATCTGGCGTATTGCCTGCTCGGGATCGGGCATCGTCGCCACGCTCGGGGCTCGTGCCGCTCTCGTCGTCACCGCACGGGGTGCCTTCACCAGCGCTGCGGCGGGCCCGGGGCCGTCCCCGCCAGTCTCGGGGCTGTCCCCGCCGGTCCCGCCAAGGCTGAGGCGATCGAGGAACGCCTCCGCCTCGTCTCTGGTGAACTTGCCGGCTGCCTGTCGTTGTGTGAACCCCATCGGGCCACGGGCGTCACGGAAGTCGGTGTGGCCGGCCTCTCGGAGCAGGCTCAGCAGCTCCTGCACCTGCTTCGCCGACGCAGGTGGACCTGACGGTTGACCGAATGCCATGACGCGAAGTCTCGCCGATGTGGCGCTCGGCACCCGCCACTCGTCCCTGAACGGCCGCCGGCATGGGTCTCCTCAGGAGCCGGCGAGGCAAACGATGCAACCCGGCGGAGACGCCAGTGCCTTTCGCCTCCGCCCTCGGAGCCGTTCCTCGCGCGCTCGCCGACCCCGCTGGCGGTGCTCCGCAGCCAGAGCGGCGCGGGCAGCAGCCGGCTATGTCCGAGCGGCTCGGCGGTCGGCCACCTTCGCGGCCTTGCGTCGCTTGCGCGCTGCGACGTCGCGTCGGGCGTCGGCGAGCTCCGTCGACGCAGGCTCGGCGGTCAAGCGCTGCCAGCTCTCCATGCGCCCACGCTCAAGGCGCCCGTCGGCCAGCGCCGCGGCGAGCGCGCATCCGTGCTCGCCTGCGTGGGTGCAGTCGCTGTACCTGCAGCCACGGGCCAGAAGCTCGATATCGCTGAACGCCTGTTCCACGCCGTCACCCGCGCCAAGCACCGACAGTGCTCGCATCCCTGGAGTGTCGATCAAGATCCCGCCGCCGCCCAGCAGGACCAACTCGCGGTGGGTGGTCGTGTGCCGTCCGCTCCCGTCTTTTCGAACCGCTCCTGTCGCCAGGATCTGCGCACCCGCCAACAGGTTCACCAGCGTGGACTTCCCGGCCCCGGACAGTCCCAGCAGCGCGATCGTGCGCCCCGGTACCAGCAGCGGCGCCACATCGCCGATGCCCTCCCCGGTCGCCGAGCTGACAACGAGGACACGGGCTTCGGCAGCGACCGCCCGAGCCGCTCTGACCGTGTCGGCTGCTTCCGCTGCCGGGACGGCGTCAGACTTGGTCATCACCACGATGGGGGTGGCACCGCTCTGCCACGCCAGCGCAAGGAAGCGCTCGAGATGGCGAGGGCCGAGAGGTCCGTCGAGCGCATCGCACACCAGCACGGTGTCGATGTTGGCGGCGACGACCTGCGGCGGGGCACCGGTGGCGGTTGCCTGCCTGCGGAAGACGCACCGGCGGGGAAGCACGGCCACGATACGCGTCCCACCTCGGGTGGCGGAGCCGGGCACGATGCCGAGCCAATCGCCGACCGCGACGTCCATGCTGCGTTGTGTTGCGACCCGAACGTCGGCTGTTCCGGTCATGACGGTGCACATGCCACGGTCGACCCGCGACACCCGTGCGGGCACCGCGGTCGGATCGTTCAGTGCCGCCAGTGCCGCTGCCCATTCACCGTCCCACCCAAGGGCCAGTAAGCCCGGCGACGCTGCATTGGTGGGCACAGAGCACTCCCTACGGTCCGACAGGTCCATTCTCCCACGGTTGCAGCCCAGACCCGCCCCGCTCCGCCCCCAGACCCGCCCCGCTCCGCCCCCAGACCCGCTCCGCTCCGCCCCCAGATTCGCCCCGCTCCGCCCCCAGACCGGTCCCGTTGTGCCCCCAGACCCGTCCCGCTCCGCCCTCCGGCATCGGCCACGTGGCGTTCGCCGCACGCTCCAGAGCCAAACGAGTGGGCCGGACCGATCGCCGGCCGTGCAACGTGGCGGAGGGAGTGGGATTCGAACCCACGGAGGCTCGCGCCTCACGGCTTTTCAAGAGCGACCCCGGAGGTCTACCGAGTTGGCTTATTGCCGTCTGACCAGCGCGTTCGCTCGCCGGTTGTCCACGCAATCAATCTCCGACGGACCCCGCCCACCTGATTTTACGGACAGAATTATGGACAGCGAACCCGAGCTGGCCGTCCGTCCGTCGGCACGGGTTCACTGCTCGGTTGCCCTGGAAGACGCCCGAGACGTGCGGTTCGGTGCAGCTCGCCAGCGAGTGGCGATCGTCGGTCTGGCACGGCGGTCTGTGTCGTCTCGAGGACGCCGAGCTCCAAGTCGGGATGGCTGTGGTCGGCAC
>JAKAYQ010000276.1 GCA_021826725.1 Actinomycetes bacterium | reverse complement strand
GACCACCTGAGCTAAGCGCCCGAACCGGTCTCCGGCCGGCCCGCCACGGGGTACGGATCGGTCACCGCAAACCCCCATGACCTCGGCTGCACCGGTTAGCCGTAGCTCCGGCGGTACAGATCAGGCCGTTCGGCGTGCGAATCATACCGGCACCGTCCAGGGATCCTTCGTCCGGTGCCAGACCTCGTCTTGCCACGGCCCTCGAGACTTCACCCCCGGTGCCGCCACTTGGACCTCACCCTGCTGCGGCCGGCTTGCCCATCGTCGCCGCGTGCGTCACCAGCATCGAGTACGGCGGAGCCAGATCCGTCCCGTCCGGCTCGCTCAGGTAGCCGGGTGCCGTGCCCTCCACCCCGGTGTGCCCGTACTGCCAGACGATCGTGTTTGTCCTGGGGTCGATCACGATGACCCGGTCGTTGTAGTCGTCGTTACACAGGATGTCGCCGTTCGTGGGGATCGGTGCGCACAGCGAGGGGTGGTTCAACATGCCTGGTCCGCTCGTCGGTCCATAGCGCCAGAGCAGCCGCCCGGTCTTGGTGAACTCCTCCACGGCGCCCGGGCTCGTGTAGTCGACGCTCAAGTACGTGTTCGGGCCGACCTGGTTGGAGTCCGACGGGTAGGTGAATCCCGGCGGGTGGGTGGACCACATGACCTGGCCGGTGGCGATGTTCAGCTCGTCGACCCAGTCGCCGTCGATCTCCGTCACGAGGTAGTCGCCGTTGGTCATGGGGAACGCACCGTTTGGACTGGCCCACCGGGTGGGTGGCTGGTGGTAGCAGAACGGGTCGACCGTCCCGATCTGTTGGAAGGGGGTATGGCCGCCGGGGGCGATGATGAGGATGTTGCAGTTCTTGATGTCGGCTGTCATGACGTACCCGCCAGGCAGCACCATGGCGTCGTCTGGGTTGTCGACTAGCCCCGGGGTATGGCCGGGCACGCCCGGTGTGCCGTAGCGCCACAGGATCTGCGACGGAGACCCCACGCTGATGAGCGACAGCACCTGGTCGGTCTCTTCGGTGGCGATGATCTGCTTGCCGTTAGGCGTGAAGAACGCGTCGTCGGGCGCCAGAAAGCTCTGTCCCGGCGCCAGGCTGCCCTTGCCCGGGAACTGCCACACGATCGTGCCCGCCGGGTTCACGACGAGCAGGCGGTTGTTGCCCTCGTCGGCGATGAGCACGTCGCCGGGGAGCACGCTGGGGTTCGATCCCGGGGCCAGGTTGGGTCCGGGGCGCATGCCGGCCCCCGACTGCGAGGTGAACGGCAGGCCCCCTGAGGCGGCTGCGCTCGAGCGTCCCGCTCCCGACAATCCGCCGGCGGACCGGGCGCTCGCCGCCACACTCCGCTGGCCGGTCGACACGGCGGTCCCGCTGGGAAGCCGCAGCAGGAGAACGACGAGGATGGCAACGAACGCGGCGACCAGCAATGCAGTGACCCGTCGACGCCGGAGAACCTGGGCGCGGTTGACATGGCGGACACCGCCGCGGCCCCCGGTACGACCACCGCTTCGGCTCCCGGTCCGACCGCCGGGCACGTCATCAGGACGAAGAGGTTCCGTCATCGTCCGACCCCCCAACGTCCGAGTCCCCACGGTCCGACGCCTGCATTTGACCCTACGGCCACAATAGTTGACCTCACACGTGTTCGTTTAGTTGCTAGATTGAGGTTGTGTCAAGGCACCCCACCCCGGTCCCGCCGGCCACGGCACCCGCCACCAGCTCGGTCCGCCAGCTCCGGTTCGACGTCGGTGCCCGCCCCTTTTTAGTCCTGATGGAGCTCACCCGAGCGTGCAGGCTTGCCTGCCGGCACTGCCGAGCCGAGGCGCAGGAAGCACCCGATCCGGACGATCTGACGTCGGCCGAGGTCCGGGCTGTGTTCGACGACCTGGCGGGGCTGGGCGCTCCACGGCCCGTGGTCGTCCTCTCTGGTGGCGACCCCCTCCGCCGCCCGGATCTCACCAAGCTCGTTCGGTACGCTACCGACAGGGGCCTGACGGTCGCCGTCTCCCCAGCCGGCACTCCGCTGGCGAGCCGGACCCGGCTCGCCTCGCTGCGCGACGCCGGCGTGTCCACCGTGTCCTTCTCCATCGACGGCGGACGCATCGCCCACGACGAGTTCCGCGGTGTGCCGGGCTCGTTCGACTGGACCGTGGGCGGCTGCCGAGCAGCCCGCCAGGTGGGCCTCCGGCTGCAGATCAACACCACGGTGAGCGCCCAGACGGTGCGGGACCTGCCGGACGTAGCCGCGACCGTGCTGGCGCTCGGTGCCAGCCTGTGGAGCGTCTTCTTCCTCGTCCCGGTCGGGCGCGGGACAGACCTTGGCTCCCTGTCGGCGTCAGAGACCGAAGATGTCCTGGTCGCCCTGCACGAGGTGTCCGGTGCCATCCCGCTCAAGACTACCGAGGCTCCCCAATACCGCCGGATCGTCCTGCACGCCCAGCAGGGAGCCGCGGCACCCACCGCCGGGCGTGGGCCGCTCTATCGCGAGCTGCACCGCGAGCTGGCACGCGTCGTAGACGAACGGCCTCCTCGACCAGAGCTCCGGACACGGGGCCCGCGACCCATCCCGGCTGCGGAACCCGCTCGGCCAGCTCGGATGGCATCGGGACCCCCGGCAGCTCAGGGTCGCGGCTCGGCCGGCGACGACGCCGGACCGCCGAGAGCGCGCAGCCCGCTCGCCGTGGGTGACGGGCGCGGCGTGGTGTTCGTGTCTCGCCGGGGCGACGTCTACCCCAGCGGCTTCCTGCCGCTCGTAGCCGGCAACGTCCGCGAGCGACCGCTCACCGAAATCTATGTTCACTCCCCGCTCTTCCAGGCGCTGCGGGACCCAGGGCGGTTGCAGGGACGGTGCGGCCGGTGCGAGATGGCCCCCGTCTGCGGCGGCTCCCGGTCCCAGGCCTACGCGGCCACCGGCGACCCGCTTGCCGAAGACCCGAGGTGCGCGTACGTCCCGGAGCCTGCCGTCGAGGCCGCAGGGATCGTCGGGGCCACCGACGGTCGGAAAGTGGGCCGACCGCCCGTTCCACTGGAGTGGGGCTCGTCGAACCGTGCCGGGCACGGATAGAACCCACGCCGAGGTGACGATTCACGCTGGGCGGCAGAACATCGTTCACCGTGGTGGCTTCTGCCAGGGGGCCATACGGGTCTGAGCGAGGGGGCGGATCTGTAGGTGGGAAGGGTTCGAACCCCGGCAGGGTCCGGAGGTGGGATGGATCTGCAGGCCGGCAGCCTCCGGTGGACCGGCGAGATGCGGTCCGCGTTCGAACACGTCGAGAATGTGCGAGACCGCACCCGCGGCCGGTGGTGCCGAGTACTGATGCCGGCACACCAAGGCGCCGGCCCCGGCGGTCACCTGCGAGACTGGCAGGCATGCCTGCCGAGGAGCCCCGTACCTCACGTACCGACAGGGCGACCGGCAGCCGGGCTGCCCAGGCACCGGACCACAGCACCACCGACAACCACAGCACCACCGACAACCACAGCTTCGTCGACGGCCTCGCCGACCGCATCCTGGGAACCCGCCGCTACACCGCCGACCAGGTCGGCGAAGCGGTCGGCATCCCTATCGACGACATCGACCCCCTGTGGATGGAGCTGGGGTTCCCACCGGTG
>JAKAYQ010000275.1 GCA_021826725.1 Actinomycetes bacterium | reverse complement strand
GCTCGGGCCCGGCCCCAGTGCGCACCGCACCCCGGCGGCGGCGGCAGCGGTGCGCGGTGCCGAGGTCGTCGTCGGGTACGGGCCCTATCTGGACCAGGCCGCCGACCTGCTGACACCGGCCCAGGTCGTGGTCCGGTCGCCCATCGGGGCCGAGACCGACCGGGCTCGCCAGGCGATCGAGCAGGCAGCCGACGGCCGCCGGGTGGCGCTCGTCTGTTCGGGCGACGCCGGCGTCTACGGGATGGCATCGCTGGCTGTCGAGCTGGCCGCTTCTGTGGCGCCGGACGTCGATGTCGAGGTGGTGCCGGGCGTGACCGCGGCACTGGCGTCGGCTGCGTTGCTCGGCGCGCCGCTCGGCCACGACCATGCCGTGATCAGCCTGTCGGACCTGCTCACCCCGTGGGAGGTCATCGAGCGCCGGGTGCGGGCCGCGGCGGAGGCCGACATGGTGGTCGCCCTCTACAACCCTCGCTCCGCCGGCCGGACGTGGCAGCTTCCCGCCGCGCTGGACATCTTCCGCCAGCACCGCCCGCCGGGCACCCCGGTCGGCCTGGTGACCGACGCCACCCGGGCGGCCGAGCGGGTGGAGCAGACGACGCTGGCCGACGTCGACCCGGCATCCGCCGGGATGACCACGTGCGTGATCGTGGGCGCGGGCACCACCCGGATGGCCGCCGGCCGGATGGTCACCCCTCGGGGGTACCGGCCGTGCCCGTGACGATCCTGGACCGTTGCACCGCCTGTGGGGCGTGCCTCCCCACCTGTCCGGAACGCGCGCTGCTGCCGGCACCCCGGCGTCCGGTGGTCGACCCCGCCCGGTGCACCGACTGCCTGGCGTGCGTCGAGATCTGCCCGGCGGGCGCCATCGACGTGCGTGCGATGCCTGCCGGGATCCCTCGGGCCGGGGCAGCGGTCGTCCCGGTGGCGGCAGGTGTGGCGGTTGGAGCCCCTGCAAGGCGCGGCGGGACCGGGGCGGTGGCGACATCGCCCGGCTCGGTGACGGCACGTGCCATGGGTGCGAGGGCAGTCGCAGGCGTGGCCGTCGGGCTGGCCGGCGGTCGCAGAGGACATCACCGATGAACGTGCACCCGATCGAGCAGGAGAGCTACCGGATCCTCGAAGAGCGGATCGACCTGACGGGGTTGGCCCCGCTCGGCCGAGCGGTCGTGGCCCGGGTGGTGCACGCCACCGCGGACCTCGCCCTGGCCCGATCGATGGTCCTGGACGAGGCCGAGCTCGAGATGGCGGTGTGCGCGCTGCGCGACGGTGCATCGGTGGTGACCGACGTCGTGATGGTGGCTGCCGGCATCACCGGCCGGCGGGCGCGGTCGTTCCTCGACCAGGTGCCCGCCGGGGGGCCGGCGACCCGCAGCGCGGCCGGAGCGCCGGCGACCCGCAGCGCGGCGGCCATGCGCCTGGCGGCTGCCGCCCATCCGTCGGGTGCGATCTTCGTCGTGGGCTGCGCTCCTACTGCCCTGGTCGAGCTGGTGGACCTGGCTGCCGCCGGCGCCGTCGAACCGGCGCTCGTCATCGGCCTGCCCGTCGGCTTCGTCGGAGCGGCGGAGTCCAAGGCGGCGTTGCGGGCCAGTGGGTTGCCTGCCGTGAGCAACCTCGGCGAGCGCGGCGGCTCGGCGGCCGCGGCAGCGGCGTGCAACGCCCTGATCCGCGCGGCGGCGAACGGGACTGATCGTGGCTGACGCCGTGCTCCTGGTAGCGCACGGCTCGCGCTCGCCGGCCGGCCGGGTCGAGATGGTCGCCCTCGCGGACGTGGTGGCGGCGAGCCGGCCCGGCAGCGACGTCCGCGTGGGCTTCCTGGAGATGAGCGATCCGCCGGCGGCCGCGGTCCTGCAGGACATGCTGGATGGCGGGGCCCGCGACGTCGTCGTGGTGCCGATCATGCTGTTCGCGGCGGGGCATGCCAAGTCCGACGTGCCCGCTGTGGTGCTGCAGGCGCGCGCCCGGCATCCTCAGGCCCGAGTCACCTACGGCCGACCGCTGGGCGTCGACCACGCCCTGCTGGACCTGGCCCGACGGCGCTTGGAAGCGGTCGGCGCGCTCGGGCTGCCGCTGGCCATCCTTGCCCGGGGCACCTCGGACCCCGACGCGAATGCCGAGGCGTGGCGCGCCGGTCGCCTTCTGGCGGAGATGTCCGGCACCCAGCTGGCGGTGACGGGCTTTTCGGGGCTCACCTGGCCCTCCGTTCCCGACGCCCTCGACCAGCTCCGCCGGCTCGGTGCCGAGCACATCGCCGTGTTCTCGTGGTTCCTGGCCACCGGCATCCTCCTCGACCGCATGCGGGAGGACTGGGATCGGTTCTCGGCGGCCACCGGTGTCGAGGTGCTCGACGCCGGGTACTTCGGGGCCGCGCCGGAGGTCGGCTCCCTCATATGGGAACGGGTCGACGAGGCGTCTGCTGGTCAGGTGGTGCCGAACTGCGACGCGTGCGCATTTCGTCGACCGTTCCCCGGGCTGCAGGACCGGGTGGGGATGGAGCGGGGTGCCGGGCACTCGCACCTGGCTGCGGTGCACCGTGGAGACGGGCAATCCGAGCCGGCCCACGATCACGCGGCCCACGATCACGCGGCCCACGATCACGCGGCCCACGATCACGCGGTTGAGTGCCACGGCGAACCGGCATGTGGGCATGTACCCGATGCTGGTGCGGAGTCCCGGCGGTGACGGTCCACCTGGTAGGTGCCGGCCCCGGTGACCCGGAGCTGATCTCGGTGCGGGGGGCCCGGCTCCTCGGGTCGGCCGGCGTGGTCGTCCACGACCGCCTGGCCCGGCCGCTGCTGCCACTGGCGGCTCCTGGTGCAGAGATCGTCGACGTCGGAAAGTCGCCGGGATCGGCGCCGGTCCCCCAATCGGAGATCAACCGGATCCTGGTGGATGCCGGGCGCCGCTATGGCTGCGTGGTGCGGCTGAAAGGCGGGGACCCCCTGGTGTTCGGCAGGGGTGCCGAGGAGGCCGAAGCGCTGGCGGCCGCCGGAGTGCCCTTCGAGGTGGTTCCCGGCATCAGCTCCGTGCTCGCCGCTCCGGCTGCCGCTGGTGTTCCCGTGACCGTGCGCGGCACATCCCGGTCGTTCACCGTGCTGACCGGGCACGAGGATCCCGAGCTGATCCCGCTGTCGTGGTGGGAGGCGCTGGTGACGCTCGGCGGCACCATCGTGGTCCTGATGGGCGCGTCCAACATGGCGAGCATCGCTGAGCGCTTGCGCTCGGCCGGGCTGCGGGCCGCCACCCCCGTGGCTGTCGTGCACGCGGCGACGACCCCGTCCCAGTACGTCCACCGATCCACACTGGACCGGATCGCCGCGTTCCCGGTCCCGTCACCGGCGACCATCGTCATCGGCGATGTGGCGGCACTGGACCTGCGGTCGGGTCTGGCGACCTCCATGCCGGGTGCTGGCGTCGTGGCCGATCCCGAACGAGGACCGATCGTTGGTCTTTGAACCACGGGGTGGCCACGGGCGGCGCGTGCGACCACGGCCTCGATGGTGGACCCGGGCCGTGACCGGCCCGGCGATGTCCCGGGCTCGGGAGCGGCGGTGGGCGTGACGGGAAGGTTCGTCCCATGGGTCGCGGTCGGCACCGGCGTGGCCGCAGAAGGTGCCGTGGCCG
>JAKAYQ010000047.1 GCA_021826725.1 Actinomycetes bacterium | reverse complement strand
CGACAGGGATCGGTCGCACGGCAGTTCCTCGTCCGGTCGGGGTGCTGGGTCGATGAGCGGGTGTGGAGCGCCGCAGGCGGCTGCCGCCCGTTTCGGCGTCGCCCCAGCGTACCGTGGCCGGCCGGCCGGCGGGTTGCGGGAGCCGCGGGCAGGGCGCAGCCAGGGAGGGGTCGGCGGACTTCGGGCCGGCGGGTTCCGGGTCGGCGTGCAACCCTGGGCCAGATGGCCGGCGGACTTCGGGCCGGCGGGTTCCGGGTCGGCGTGCAACCCTGGGCCAGATGGCCGGCGGGCTGGCGGGCTGGCGGGCCATGGCATGCCGAGCTGGCGCACCCTATGGTGAGGAATCGGGCTCGCGCCGCGTGCGCCGGCTGGATCTGGATGCCGGGGCCGGACGCCGAGGTGGTTCGCCCGACCCGCTCGCGTGGGCTCTGGCCAGTGGCGATCGGCGCCACCGCCGATTTGGCGGGTCCCGGCGACCGGCAAAGCGCATGGCGGCAAAGCGCATGGCGGCAGGACGGAGGGAGGTCGCAGTGACCAGTGGCGACTCGGGTGGCAACGGAGATGCCGGCGGGCCCGCCGGGCGCACGCCACCCGTCGGCGGCACTGGTGGGCCTGGTTCCGGTGTCCGCCTGGACGGCAAGGTCGCGCTCGTCACCGGTGGCGCGTCGGGCATCGGCCTGGCAGCGGCCCGGCGCTTTGCCCGGGCCGGGGCGACGGTCGTGGTCGTCGACCTCGACGGCGTCGGGGCTGCGGCGGTGGCCGCCGAGCTCGGCGGTGCCGCGCTGCGAGCAGACGTTGCGTCGTCGGACGCCTGGCCGTCGGTGATCGCTGCCGGGCGTGCCGCCGGCGGGATCGACATCGTCCACCTGAACGCAGGGGTCACGACCGGGCAGCAGGAGATCACCGAGCTGACCGACGAGGAGTACCGCCGGATCATGGGTGTCAACGTCGACCACGTCGTGTTCGGGACCCGGGCGTGCGTGCCCGAGATGGCCGCCCGGGGCGGCGGCGCCATCGTCGTCACGGCGTCACTGGCCGGGCTGGTGGCGCTCCCGGGCGACCCGGTGTACACGTTGTCCAAGCACGCGGTCGTGGGCTTCGTGCGGGCGATGGCGCCCCGCCTGCAGGAGCACGGGATCACGGTGAACGCCGTCTGCCCGGGAATGGTCGACACCCCGCTGCTCGCCGGCGAGGTCCGTGACCTGCTTGTCGACTCCGGCTTCCCCCTGATCGATCCCGATGCGGTGGCCGGCGCGGTGGTCGACTGCGCCACCGGTGGAGCCACCGGCATGCTCATGACCGTCCAAGCCGGCAGCGACCCGGTGGCCTACCGGTTCGCTCGCCCACCGGGGCCGAGGGTCGCCGGTGCGGAGGGTCGGGTGCCTCCCGGCTGGCTCGGCGACGCCGGCCAGCCGCCGCCCGTCACCAGCTGACGTCGGCTCGACGGTCCTGCCCAGCCGCTGACCGTCGCCAACCGGTGCTCGTCGCCAACCGGTGCTCGTCGCCAACCGGTGCTCGTCGCCAACCGGTGCTCGTCGCCAACCGGCGACCGTGGCCAACCGGCTGACGTCGCCGGCCGGTAAGGTCGGAGCGGTGCACGCGATCGAGCGTTTGCGGTGGCTCGCCGGGACCCAGTGGGCGCCGGCAGGCGAGCTGGCCGCCGAAGCGGCGTGGGCGCTCGGCGAGCTCGCCTCGGAGGAGCCTGCCGCCGTGCTGCCGTCGTGCCGGCGACTGTTGGAGCGCCATCCCGCCTGCGGGCCGCTGTGGTGGGTCGCTGCCACCGTCTGCGGCGCCGGGGACCAGGTCGAAGCGGCCGGTGCGTGTGCGGACGCCCTGATGAACGACCCCACCGAGGACGTCCTCGACGAGGCGCTGGCGTCGGGCAGACGGGCTGTGCGGCGGGGGTCATTGGGCGACGTGGTCGGTGCCGAGATCGTGGTGGTCGCGGTCGAGGCGCTGGGAGCCCAGGGCATGGTCATCGAACGCGGCCGGACCGGTCTGGTCGAGGCTGCCCGTCAGGTCGAGGTGCCGATCTGGTTGGTGGCCGGGGTCGGATGTCTGTTGCCGCCACGCCTGTTCTCCGCACTCGCGGACCGGCTCTCGATGGGTGGCCGTCCGCGGGTGCCGATGATCGTGGGCTCTTCGGGCTACCACCGCGGCGCCGGGGAAGCCGGAGGCGCGGTGGCCGACGAGCTGGGTGGTGTCACTGACGTGGTGGGCCCCACCGGTCCGCTCCCGCTGGGCCGGGCGCTGGCCGGGCCGAGCTGCCCCGAGCCGCCCGAGCTTCTCGGCGGCTGGCGGGCTCCGGGGTGACCGTGCCTTCGAACCAGCTCCGCGCCACGGCATCGGGTGGAGGGGGGCTCCCGTGGGCGGACCCGGGAGCCGGCGGCGGCGGCCTCGTCGGCCGGTACCTGGCGCTCGGGCTGGCGCTCGGCCGGCACGTCGACGGTCTCGTCGACGCCTACTACGGTCCTCCCGAGATCGCCGTCCGGGCGCGCCAGGGGGCCCCGTGCCCGCCGGGAGTGCTCGTTGCCGAGGCGAGGCGTCTGCTGGCCGACCTGCACAGTGGCGTGCCGCTGCAGGATCCGGACCGGGGGGCGGCCGGCGACAAGGAGCCGCTCGGCGGTGCAGCGGGCGCGCCGAGCGGCGCCGACTCGGGCCGCCGCCGCTGGCTGGTGGCCCAGGTGCGCGGTCTGGAGACCACTGCCCGTCGGGTCGACGGCGAGCCGATCGCCTATGCCGACGAGGTCGAGGCGTGCTACGGCGTCCGGCCGCAGCCGGTGCCCGAGGACGTGCTCGCTGCCGCCCACCACCAGCTTGACGAGGCACTTCCTGGTTCCGGGCCCATCGGCGAGCGCCTGGCGGATTGGCGCGAAGCGCACGCCGTGCCCGTGGCGCGGCTTTCGGCTGCCATCGCCTCGTTGGCCGAGGAGCTTCGCCGGCGCACGGCCACCGTCATCGGCCTGCCCGACGGCGAGGAGGTCGCCTTCGAGCTCGTGTCGCAGCAACCGTGGTCCGGGTTCAATTGGTACCACGGAGGTCTCCGGTCGACGGTGGCAGTGAACACTGATCTTCCTGTGCTGTCGCTGGCGCTGCCGCATCTGGTCGCCCACGAGGCATATCCCGGGCACCACACGGAGCACAGCCGGAAGGAGGTGGGCCTGGTCCGTGGCCGCCGGTGGCTCGAGGAGACCGTCTTTTTGGTGGGGACGCCGCAATGCCTGCTGGCAGAGGGCCTGGCCGATCTCGGGTTGGAGGTCCTCGCCGGTCCCCGGCACCAGGCGTTCGCCGCCGAGCAGTTCCGCCTGCTGGGGATCCGGTACGACGAGGAGATCGCCACCCGGGTCGCCGAGGCCAGCGAGGTGCTGGCGTCGGCGCGGGCGAACGCGGCGTGGCGGCTCCACGCCGAGGGCGCGGACGCGGACACGGTGACCCGGGAGCTGTCCCGTTGGGCTCTGCTGCCGAGCGCCCGTGCCGCCAAGGCGGTGGAATTCCTGGTGCACCCGACCTGGCGCGCCTATGTCACGTGCTACATCGACGGCCTGCGCCTGTGCCGGCAGTACGTGGACGGGGATCCGGCACGTTTCGTGCGTCTGGTGTCCGAACAGCTCGTCCCGGCAGACCTGTCGGCCTGACCGGTCTGGCGGCCCATCGGGCCTGGGCGGAAGCGACCGGACGTCTCGGCTTCGCCGGGGTCCGACCGTCCGTTCCGCCGGTTGTCGGGTTCCGAGCGGGGGTCGTGCCTGGTCGGGTCCCGGGCGTGGGGCACGGAGCCCGGCCGACGCCGACCATCGGCTCGTGCTTGTACGATCAGGCCGTCCCGCGGTCCCCGGACGGCAACCGGGACGGGCGTTGCACCTGCTGCCGGGCTCCGGAGGATCGGACCGGCGAGACGGTGCCGGCGCGCGCCCACTTCGCCAGGAGGTTCATCGTCGTGCCAGGCCGTTCGAAGGTCGTTCGTGGGATCCGCCGCGGTGCGGCCGGTCTGTTGAGCCGGAGTGACGACCCGGGGACTGGGAAAGGAAGCGGTGCTGGTGCGGCCGCGCCGGGGGGCTCGCCGGCAGCGTCGGGTCCGGCCCCGCTCTGGCCGTCGTACCCGCCGCCGCACTACCGGGGTCAGCTCCACCCCGGCTTCCAGGCGCAGATGGCGCAGCTCCGCTCGCAGGCACAGCGCCAGGACTGCAACTGGTACCACACGTTCGAGCTCCCTGACGGTACCGTCATTCCCGGCGCGTGGGATCTCCGCGGCGGTGAAGACGCCTACCTCGGCGGTACCGAGCTGAGCGGCAAGCGTGTCCTCGAGCTCGGTCCCGCTTCGGGGTACCTGACCTTCCACATGGAGCGACAGGGCGCCGAGGTGGTGTCGTTCGAAGGCGGCTTCGACGTGTCGGTGGACCTGCTGCCGGTCAACGGCGAGGAGCTCGTCCACGAGAAGATGAAGCTCATGCGCGAGACGGTCGACCGCGTGCACAACAGCTGGTGGTTCATGCACCGGCAGTACGGGTCGGCGGCCAAGCTCGTCCACGGCAACATCTACGACCTGCCCGGCGACCTCGGCGAGTTCGACATCGCCGTCTTCGGAGCCATCATGCTGCACCTGCGCGAACCGTGGGGTGCGCTGGCCGAAGCAGCGCGGCGGACTCGGCAGCGGGTGGTGGTCACCGACCTCATCCAAGACCGCAGCGCGCCGCTCGACAGCAATATCATGCGGTTCTCGCCGCTGGCGACGCACGAGATCTCGAACTGGTGGTCGATCTATCCGGGGGCCGTGGTGTCGATGTTGGAGCGGCTCGGCTTCCGCGGTGCCCGCATCACCGAGCACGAGCAGACCCACCACCTCGGCCACGACATGGATGCCGAGCCTGTGCGCATCCCGATGTTCACGGTGGTGGCGGACCGAGGCTGACCCGGGCGCTGCGGTGGGGGCGTGCGGTCTGGTGGGCGGGGTCCGTCGAACCATTGCGCTGCCTGCGGTTAGCATTGCCGGCATGTCTAGACGCACCCGCACCATGCCGCGCCGATCCTGCTTCTCCACGCCGGGCTCGAACGAACGCTTCTTGGAGAAGGCGCCGAACGTACCGGCCGACATGTCGTTCCTCGACCTCGAAGACTCGGTCGCACCGCTCGAGAAGGAATCGGCCCGGGCCAAGGTCGTCGAGGCGATCCGCAACCAGTCGTGGGACGAGCGGGTGCTGTGCGTCCGCATCAACGCGTGGGACACCGAGTGGACGTACGGCGACGTGATCGAGGTGGTCGGCAACGCCGGCGAGCGGTTGGACGAGGTCATGCTCCCCAAGGTGCAGCAGGCGGCCGAGGTGATCGCCCTCGACCTGCTGTTGACCCAGGTGGAGAAGAAGGCGGGCTTGCCGGTGGGGCACATCGGTATCGAGGCGCAGATCGAGACCACCCGTGGGCTCATCAACGTCGAGGAGATCTGTGCAGCCTCTCCCCGGCTCGAGACGATCATCTTCGGACCTGCGGACTTCGCCGCGTCGATGGAGATGCCGGTGCTCACCGGGGGCGTGCAGATCCCCGAGTACCCCGGAGACCACTTCCACTACGTGTTCTCCAAGATCCTGATGGCCGGCAGGGCGAACGGGCTGCAGGTCATCGACGGCCCGTTCTTGAAAGTGCGCGAGCCGGAGCTGCTCCGGGACTTCGCCCAGCGCACCCGGGTGCTGGGCTACGACGGGAAGTGGGCGCTCACCCCGGACCAGGTCACCATCATGAACGAGGTGTACTCGCCTACGCAGGAGCAGTTCGACCACGCGTGGGACATCCTCGACGCCTACCAGAAGGCAACCGAGGAAGACCGTCGGGGCGCCGTGATGTTCGGCGACGAGATGATCGACGAGGCCAGCCGCAAGATGGCGGTCAAGTTCGTTTCGCGCGGTGAGCGGGCGGGTTTGTCTCGCTCGGGCCGGTAGGAGCCGCATCTCGACCGACATGCCGGTGTGCCGCCCGCGTGCATCTGGCCGGGTTTCGGTGGCTGTGCCCGGCGCGAGATGGCGCCGGGCACAGCTTCCACGTCAGGTGCGTGTGACCTGGCTGATGGACGCCACGATCCGGTCGAGGGCCCGCGCTCCGGCGTCGAGGACGCCGTCCATGCTTACGAACCCGTGGATCATGCCGGGGTAGCGTTCCGATTCCACGGGGACACCTGCATCCGCGAGGCGGCGGGCGTAGGCCTCGCCCTCGTCGCGCAGCGGGTCGAACTCGGCGGTGATCACGAGTGCCGGCGGTAGACCGGACAGGTCCTCGGCGAACAGCGGCGAGATGTCTGGGTCGCGGACGTCTGTGCCGTCGGGCAGGTAGTTCTGCATGAACCACACCATGTCGTCGGTGGTGAGGAAGTATCCGTCGCCGTTCTCGGCGTGTGAGGGGTGCGAGCCGGTGAAGTCGGTGACCGGGTACGCCAAGACCTGCAGCGCGATGGACGGCGCGCCGGCACTCGTCGCTCGGCGGGCGACGACTGCGGCGAGGTTGCCGCCGGCACTGTCACCGGCCACCACCAGGCGGGACGGGTCGGCGCCCAGTGAGGGGGCGACGTCGGCAGCCCAGCGGGTTGCGGCGACGGCGTCGTCGACTGCTGCCGGAAAGGGGTGCTCGGGAGCCAGGCGGTAGTCCACGCTCACGACCGTGGCGGGAACGCCGGCGGCGAGCTGTCGGCACAGGGGGTCATGGCTGTCGAGCCCGCCCAGGACGAAGCCGCCGCCATGGAAGTAGACGACGATGGGGAGCGGTTCGGTGCCCGTGGCCTCGGGCCGGTAGATGCGGACGGGGATGGTCCCCCCGGGGCCGGGGATCGAGCGGTCCTGGCTGGAGACCGGCGACGACGGTTGGCGGGCGAGCGCGGCGCCGGCAGTGAGCAGCTCGCGCGCCTCGGCCAGGTCCACCTCGGCCAGCGGTCTTCCGTCGCCGGCGGCGAGGTCGTCGAGCAGCGAGCGAGCTTGGGGGTCGAGGGGCACGGTATCTCCGGTGGTCAGGGGTTTGTGGTGGTCAGGGGTTTGTGGTGGTCGGGGGTTTGTGGTGGTCGGGGGTTTGTGGTGGTCGGGGGTCGGGGGTGCGCGGGTATCAGCGCACAACGTGGCCGTCGGGGCGCACCACGTACCAGTACCCGCCGGCGTTGAATATGCCCTGGCCGGTATGCACCCCGGGGGCGCTGTCCCCGGTCCAGCGGTAGAGGGGCCATCCTCCGTAGGTGACCTGGACGCCGCCGCCTGGCCGGCTGGTCGTGGCGAGGAGCGCGTGGTCGACCCCGGGTCCGGCTATCGGTGCGGCGGTGCCCGGGACGAGGGTGACCGGTGGCCAGACGGCAGGGCAGACACCTGTGCAGTGCGACCGACCGCTGTGAGCGTCGGGGGCGTAGGCGTACAGGGTGTAGCCCCGCCCGTCGACGAGGACGGTGCCGAGAGAGCCGACGGTGGCGGCGGCGATCTCGTCGGCCGGGCCGACCGCGGCCGGCGCCGGGTGTGTCGGGCTCGAACCGCAGGCCGCCACGAGGGCACCGGCCGCGACCATGGTGGCGGCCCCCAAGCCCCGTCTCAACCCGATGCCTGCTCGACCAGCCGGCGGGCCACCACCTTCAAGGCCAGCGTTTCGTCGGCACCCTCGAAGATCGACAGCACCCGGGCATCCGCGAAGTAGCGACTGACGGGGAACTCCTCGGCGTAGCCCATGCCACCGTGGATCTGCATCGCCTCGCGCGTCACCCACTCGGCTGCCCGGCACACGTACGCCTTGAGCATGGAGGCCTCGAGCGTGCCCTCGCCCTTGGCCATCAGCCGTGCGACGTCGTAGGAGAACTGGCGGGTGGCCTGGATGATGACGGCCATGCGGGCGAGCTTCACCCGGGTGAGCTGGTACTGCAGGATCGGCTGGCCGAAGACGGTGCGGTTGGCGGCGTAGTCGACAGCAGCCTCGTAGGCGGCTTGCATGACGCCGAGCGCCCGCGCCGCGGTCTGCAGGCGGCCGTTCTCGAAGCCGGCCATCTGTAGGTAGAAGCCTCGGCCGGCACCATCCGGGCCGCCCACCAGGTTGGCGTCGGGGACGAACCAGTTGCCGAAGGCGATCTCGTAGGAGTGCATGCCCCGGTAGCCCAGGGTGTCGATGGGCCGCCCCTCCATCGTGCCGTCCGGGTCGGTGCGGCCCTCGGCTGCGGCGTCCTGGGTGAAGGCGAACCCGTGGCCGTCGCCGCGTGGCTTGGGCACGACGAACAGGGAGAGGCCGCGGTGGGCTTGGGACCGGTCCGGGTCGGTACGGGCGAGCAGCATGACGACGTCAGCGCGGGCGGCGAAGGTGCACCAGGTCTTCACTCCGTTGACGAGCCAGCCGCCCTCGGTCGGCGTGGCGCTGGTCACGATGTTGGCCACGTCCGAGCCGAAGTCGGGCTCGGTGACCGCGACCGCGTTCATGATCTCGCCTGACGCGAGCTTCGGCAGCCAGTGGCGCTTCTGCTCTTCCGTGCCGCCGGCCAGCAGCGCCCGTGCCAGGATCTCCGGCCGGGTGATGAGCGAACCGCCTGCGCCGAGCGACCCCCAGGCCAGCTCCTCGGTCGCCACCACCATGCCGAGGTAGTCGCTGTCGCCCCCGCTGGCGAAACCGCCGTACTCCTCGGGGATCGACAGCCCGAGCGCGCCCATGTCGCCGAGACCGGAGATGATCTCCTCGGGGATGTCGGCATTCTCCCGGTGGATGTGCTCGGCTCGGGGGCGGAGCTGCTCCTCGGCGAACCGGTGGAACGTGTCGCGTACGAGCTCGAAGTCGGCGTCGAGGTGGCGGTCACCGGTCACCCCGCACAGTGCGGCGAGGGTGCCCGGTGCCCGGTGGGCGGCCACAAAGCCGGCGGCGGGCCCCATCCAGCCCGGGTCGACACCCCACTCGGCTTCTCTCCCCACGATTCGCCCGGCGAGCTCGCTCAGGGCATCGGCGACAAAGGCACATGCCAGGCGGGCCTCGTCGGTGCCCGCGGCGCCATAGTCGATGGCGGCCTGCGCGGTGCGAACAGCGGCGGCGGCGTGTGCCAGGTCGTAGGCGAGGACCTGGTTGGCGTCGATGGCCCCGGCGGGCATCAACCGGGCAGTGGCGGTGTCCACAACGCCGGAGGCACAGCGGAGCGCATCGGACGCGGCGGCGAGGTCGGGAGCTGGCGTGTCGGTCACGCTGGCCAAGGTTACCGGCCCCGGCCGGCGCCCGGCAGCTGCCGGAGCGGTGGCAGCACCCGCAGCCGGCTGGGGTGCCTGCGGAGGTGCGGGTGAACCGGGGTGGCTCAGGCGACCCGAACGCGACAGAGGACGGTCACGAGCGGCGGCAGGACGACCGGGTCCTCGCCGGGGTCGACCCCGGTCGAGGCGGCCAGGTAGGCGGTGACTGGCCCTGGTCCGACGCCGGCGGGGGCTTCGGCCCAGGCGTCGACCAGCTCCAGTCCGGCGTCGCGGGCGAGCGCGGGCAGCAGGGCGCCGATGTCGGGATGGCGGGCGCCGGGCATCGACAGGGCGAGGCCGCCCACCCGACCGGCTGTCGTGATCGGCTCCTGGGCGACCACCCACCCGCCGGGGCGCACAGCCCCGGCCATGCGGGCCAGGACCAGCGCAGGGTCGATCACGTGGAGCAGGAGGAACCGGCAGAACGCCAGGTCGACGGGCTCGGGCAGGACGAGGTCCTCTGCGGCCTGGGTGATCGCCAGGACTTGGCTGTGCTCGGCGGCTGCGGCGGCCACCTCGTCGCGGGCGAGCGGGTCGCTGTCGACCGCGTAGACGCGGCCCGTGTGCCCGACCACCGCGGCCAGCGCCACCGAGACGTCACCGCCGCCGGCCCCGACGTCCACGCAACGCCACCCCGGGCCGACGCCGAGCCGGTCGAGAGCGGTGGCGAGCGGCCGCCGGTACACGTCGTCACGCAGGGCATCGGGCACGGGCCCACGCTAGCGCCGCGGTTGGCAAGGCCTTGCCCCTGGCAGTGAGGCCGGGAACGTCACCCACACGGCCGCGAGACGCCGGTGCAGCGGGAGCTTCGTGGCGGGTGGGGACGGTGCGAGCGGCGCCTGTGCCGGCACTGTGGGGCGGAGAGGTGCCCGGTCGTGGCGCAGGAGCAGGCGCAGGCCGTCGCGGGTGCTGGCACGCAGTACCCCTGGCCCTGGCCCTGGCCCTGGCCCTGGGTGGGTCGACAGGTGGTCGCCCGGAGGGCAGTAGCCTCGGCTCCCGTGAAAGTGACCATGCTCCTCTGTGACTCGGCGCAGGTGGCCGACGGCAAGCTGTTCATCCTGGGGGGCGGCTGGTCGCTCACCGGGCCCGATCCCATGCCCTCGGCCATCGCGGTCAAGGTCGACGTCGGCTGGCACGAGGTGGACATGGCCCACCACTGGGAGCTGTTCCTGGAGGATGCCGACGGCCAACCGGTCCTGGTCGAGACGCCCGAGGGCAACCAGCCCATCGAGGTGCGGGGCGAGTTCCGGGTGGCTCGACCGGCCCAGGTGCCCGAGGGCACACCGATCGACGTAGCCCTGGCCGTGAACCTCGGCCCCCTGCCGCTCGTCCCGGGCAACCGGTTCACGTGGCGGCTGTCGATCGACGGGGACTCCCAGGTCGACTGGGCCCTGGCCTTCACCACCCGCCCGCGGGCGGACGGCTGAGCCTGCACGTCGTCGATGCCGGAGCGCCCCCGGCCGGGGTGGCCGACTGTTCGCAGGCGGTCGTGACCGGTCCGGGTGGCCGGTGGCGGACCGCCGGGTGGCGGTCGGTCGGGTGGAGGGCGGTCGGGCTGCTGGTGATCGCCGGTGCCGGTGCCGTCTTGGTCCAGCGGGCCGCTGTGGGCGCGCGGGTCACCACCACCATCGGGGCCGGGGGGCCGGTACCGGGGATCGGCCCCTGGTGGGCGACGACAGCCGGCATGGTCGTGCTGGCGGGCACCGGGGCGCTTCCGTCGTGGCGCCTGGTCGGTCGGCGGCCGCTCGCCGTGTTCCTGGCGCCGTGCATCGGCGCCGTGGTCGCCGCCGTCTCCGCTGCGGTGACGACCGCCGCTGCGAGCGAGCCGTTGCGCTGGTTCGTCGCCTTCGCCGCAGCCATCAATGCGGCAGCGCTGGCGGCGGTCGCCGCCGCCCATGAGGGGCACGCAGGGGGGGAGGGATCAGCGCGCCGGAAGCGGGTCGTCCCCGGTGGACTGCCAGCTGGCCTGCTCGTCCTGGGCGTGTGTGCGTTCGGCGCCAGTGCCCTCGGGCGCCTCGGCCAGACACCGGCGGCGGCCGGTAGCTGGCTGGCGCTCGCCGCGCTGCTCGTCCACGGGCACCATGCGGTGCATCCGGCACTCGTCGTGTCGGCGGTGCGAGGCGCGCACCTGGTGGCATCCCCACTGGCCAGTGGGAGCGTGGCGGTGACCTGGCTCGTCACCGGCACCCGGTCGGTCGCAGCCGCCGGCAGCGTCGTGGCCCTGGTCACCGTGAGTGCCATCGGGGCGGCGACCTGCGCTGTAGCCGAGCTCGGCTGGGCGGTCCCCGGTCGGCGGACGCCGGGATCCGGTCATGTCGTTCGTGCGACAGCCCTGACAGCCATGGTCGGCGCCGCCTGCTT
The DNA here is from genome assembly GCA_021826725.1 of Actinomycetes bacterium. Taxonomy (GTDB): domain Bacteria; phylum Actinomycetota; class Acidimicrobiia; order Acidimicrobiales; family UBA8190; genus JAJZYI01. The sequence goes on along the minus strand of JAKAYQ010000047.1, from coordinate 6,196 downwards.
CGGGCTGGCAGCGTTCGGCGCCTCGGGGGCTGCTGCGTTCGACGGCTCGCTCACGCCGCTGTGGTCGGCTGGTGCGACCGGTGCTGCTGTGCTCGGCCTGGTGATGGCGCCCACCGGCTGGCGCCTGCGCGGGGCGCTCGTGCTCGGGGCGGTCGCTGCCCTTACGGCGCCAGCAGGCGCGATCGTGGGACTTGGCCTGGTCGTCCTCGTCACGCTGCGACGCGCCGCCATCCACCGGCGGACCGGTGGTGTCGCCGGCCGGGTGGCGGACGTGGCCGGTGGTCTGGTGGCCGCGGCGGCGGTCCTTGCCTGGCCTGTGGTGGCCGTGGTGGCCGGGGCGGGCCCGGTGCGACTGGGGTTGCCGTCGGCGCTGCTGGCTGGTCGGCTCGACGGGGCCTGGCGTGCCATGGCAGCAGGCCTGCTGCCCGTAGCGGTGGCTGCCGGGGTCGCTGCCGTCTCGGGTGTGGTGCTCGGCCGGGAGCGCCGCCGGCAGGGCCTCGGATCGGACGCCGGCGTCGCCGCCGTCGCCGTGCTCGGCGTCGGCCTGGCATTGGTGGTGGCGGGATGGGACGTCCCGACGGTGCGAGCCTGGTTCACCGAGGTGCCGGCGGGGGCGGTTGTCCTGCCCACACTGCTGGCGGAGGCAACCATGGTCTCGTGGGGGGTGACCGGCATGCAGGTGGTGCTGGGGCGGTCGGGGCCGGTCGGAGCGGCCGATGTGGTCGGACCGGGATCCCCGGGCCCACCGGCCGGAACCGCCATGTCCGGGGGTGCCGGCGGCTGGGGCGCCGCCGTGGCTCCGCCGGCCCGACCCGTTGCCGGGCTCCCGACCGGTCCTGGTGGTGGCGGGTTCCCGTCCGGTCCCGACGGGCCGGCGCTTCGACCCGCAGATGGTGGTGGGGATCCGTCCGGTTCCCCCGAGCCGCTGCTTCCTGCCGCAGCTGGTGGCGGGCATCCTTCGCAGGTCTCGGTGGCTGTCGCTCCGGTGGTGCCGGCGGCCGGGGTGGACGGCCCCGCTCCCCGCGTACTACACCCACGGGCATGACGACCTACGACCGGCCGTTCGGCCGCGCCCTGGAGGACTTCGAGATCGGTGACGTCTACCGGCACTGGCCCGGCAAGACGATCACCGAGTCCGACGACCACCTCTTCTGCATGATCACCATGAACCACCACCCGTTGCACACCAACCAGTGGTTTGCCGAGCACGAGACGGTCCACGGTCGCAACGTCGTCGTCGGCAACCTGGTGTACTCCCTGGTGCTCGGCATGAGCGTGCCCGACGTGAGCGGGTCGGCCATCGCCAACCTGGAGGTCGAGTCGCTCGTCCACCGCTACCCGACCTTCCACGGCGACACCATCTACGCCGAGACCAGGGTGCTCGACAAGGCCCCGTCGTCGTCCAAGCCCGACCGTGGCATCGTGACGGTGGAGACCAAGGGCTTCAACCAGGACGGCCGCGAGGTGTGCTCGTTCCGGCGCAAGGTGATGGTGTGGACGCGCGATGCGCTGCCGGTGCGCCGGCGCCCGTACGGTGACGACATCTGGTCCTGACGCGGCGTCGCTGCCTGACGCAGCGTCAGCGCCGGCGCTGGTACCAGCGTCATCTGCTGCTTCGGCGCAGGTGCCGGGTGAGGGATCGCGGCCGGACTTGGGCACGCAGCAGGTGCTGCCGGTTTCCGGTGGGAGCGAAGGAGCGGACGCGCCAGGGCTGGTGCTCGACCCCGCTGGGCATGGGGTTGCCGCGTGGCACCGCGGCATCCTGGGCCTACAGGCGGTGTTGCGTCCGCTCCCGTGGCGCCAGACACGCGCACCATGGCCGGTCATGGTCAGCGAGGTCATGCTGCAGCAGACCCAGGCAGTGCGCGTCGTGGGGCCCTGGATCGACTTCGTCTCGCAGTTCCCTGATCCGGCAGCGTGTGCAGCGGCGCCGGCCGGGGCGGTTGTCCGGGCGTGGGCCGGGCTCGGATACAACCGCCGGGCCGTGCAGCTGCGCGCCGCGGCTGCCGCCATGGTGGAGCGTCACAGCAGTCAGGTCCCTGCTGATCTGCATGAACTGCTCGCACTGCCCGGAATCGGCCCGTACACAGCTCGGGCGGTGCTGGCGTTCGCCTACGAGCAGGACGTGGCCGTGGTCGACACCAACGTCCGGCGGGTCCTGAGCCGGTCGGTGCTCGGCCGGCGGACCGCTCCCAGGGAATTCCAGGCACTGGCCGATGCCTTGGTGCCGCCCGGGCAGGGCTGGGCCTGGAACCAGGGAATCGTGGAGCTCGGAGCCACAATCTGCACCAGCCGCGCTCCCCGGTGCAGGCGGTGCCCGCTCGAGCGGCACTGCCAGTGGCAGGCGGCGGGCCGGCCCGATCCCGATCCGGCCGTGGGAACGTCGGTCCAGGCTCCCTTCGCCGGGTCGGACCGCCAGGGGCGGGGTCGGTTGGTGCAGCGGCTCCGTTCCGGCCCGCTCGCCGCCGGAACGCTCGCGGCTGCCGCCGGCTGGCCCGACGACCCTGGGCGGGCCGAGCGGGTGGCGGGCATGCTCGTCGCCGACGGGCTCGTGGTCCGTGACCAGAGCGGTACCCTGCGGCTCGCCTGACGGTGAGGACCACCCGTGCATCCTGGTGGCGGTGCTGGACTGGTGGCGGTGCTGGCCTTTGGGCCCAGGGGGGCCTCTGGGGTCCTGGCGGGTCCTGGCGTTCGGGAAGCCTCCGCTCAGGGCCGCAGGAAGTCGAGGATGGCGGTGTTCACCTCGGCGGGCTGCTCCAGGTGCAGGAAGTGCCCGGCTCCCTCCACAATGTGGACGCGGGATCCCGGCGCCAGCGCGTCGGCCACGCCGGCGGCCAGCTCCACGCCCATGCAGCCGTCGTCGGTGCCGTGGAGGTACAGCGTGGGCTGGGGTGGGACGCCGTCGGCCGCCTGCTGGGCGGCGTCGTGCTCGGGGAGGCGTGGCTCGGCCCCGAACATGGCTCTGTAGTACCCGAGGGCAGCGTGCACCCGGTCCTCCCCGGCCAGCGACCGGCGCACGTCGGCCATGTCCGCGGCCGGGTCGTACGCCGGTGACCAGTGACGCCACAGCTGCTCGACGAAGGCGAAGTCGTCTGCGGCCACGACGGTGTCGGCCAGCGGCGACTGGAAGAAGAACACGTAGAAGCTGCGCCGGAGCTGGTCGAACGCGAAGAAGCCGGTTGCGCTGACCGGTAGCGGCGGGACGCTCAAGGCCACCACCCGTCGCCAACGGCCGGGGGCCACGCCAGCCGCTCCGTAGGCGGCGAACGCCCCCCAGTCGTGGCCGATAACGACGGCATCGGGAGTGCCGCCGAGCGCATGGTGGAGCCCGACCGCATCTGCGGCCAGAGCGCCGGTCTGGTAGCAGCCGTCTGTGGGGATGGCGCTCGGTGCGTACCCACGCAGGAACGGGGCCACGGCGCGGTAGCCGGCGTCGGCCAGCTGCGGCATCAGGTGGCGCCAGGTGCCCGCGGTGTCGGGAAAGCCGTGCAGGCAGAGCGCCAGCGGGCCGTCTGGCGGTCCTGCTTCTCGGTAGGCCAGCTCCAGGCCGTTCACAGTGACGGTTCGCGTCGACACGGGGTGCGAGAGTAGTGTGCGCCGATGAAGGAGGGGAAGGAAGGTTCCCCGTCCGGCGGCGGTACTGTCCCTGTTCGCGCTGCCGGTTTCGCAGTGGTGCAGCTTCGCGGTGGTGCGGTTTTCCGATGGTCCGGTCTCCGACAGATGAGTGCGGTCCCCGACAGATGAGGGAGAGCGTTGGTGCGCGTGGGCTTCTTCGGGGTGCGGGGATCCTGCCCGTGCTCCAGCGACGAGCACCGCCGGTACGGGGGCAACACCGCGTGCACCACGGTGGAGGTGGCCGGCGAGCCCCCCATCATCCTTGACCTCGGAACCGGACTGCGTCCGCTCGGCGTGGAGCTCGAGCGCAGAGCGCCGGGGGTGCCGGTGGCGTGGACGGCGTTGCTCACCCACCTGCACTGGGATCACCTGATCGGATTGCCGTTCTTCCCGCCGGTGCTGCGACCCGGAGCCCATCTCGACGTGTACGGGCCCGGCCAGGACGGTGTGTTGCTGCAGGAAGTTGTCGATTCGGTGGTGAAGCCACCCTTCTTTCCCGTTCAGGTGGACGAGCTCCGGGGCTCGATCCGCTTCCACGAGATCGACGAGGGCGTGCTCGAGGTCGGCTCGGCCCGGGTCGTGGTGCACCGAGTGCCGCACGTGGGGACGACCCTCGGTTTCCGGATCGAGGCCGAGGGGGTCTCGGTCGTCTACCTGCCGGACCACCAGGCGCCGCAGGACATGAAAGCGGTGGACCCGGCTGTCCTGGAGCTGTGCGCTGGCGCGGATCTGCTGATCCACGACGCCCAGTACACCGCCGCCGAGTACGCGGCCCGACCGGACTGGGGTCATTCGACCCCGGGCTACGCCGTCCACGTCGCGGCCGAGGCGGGGGCGCAGACCCTGGTGCTCTTCCACCACGATCCGATGCACCTGGACGACGACATCGATCGCATCGTCGACGCTGCACGTCGCCTGCCCGAGGCAGCGCGGCTGCGGGGGGTCCTCGGCGCTGCCGAGGGGATGGTGCTGCAGGTCGACCCTGGAGCGGTCGAGGTCGTGCCGGTGCATGGATGACGACGCACCAGGGGCCCGAGGAACCCTCGGCCGTAGACCCGGAGCGGTTCCGTGATGTCCTCGGGCGGTTCGCCTCGGGTGTGACGGTAGTGACAGCGGTGACGGACACGGGACCGCTGGGCTTCACCTGCCAGGCGTTCACCTCGCTGTCGCTCGATCCGCCCATGGTGGCGCTGGCGCCCGGCAAGCAGTCGACCAGCTGGCCGAAGATCGCGGCGGCCGGGTCGTTCTGCGTCAACATCATGGCCGAGGGCCAGCAGGAGGTGTGCCGGACCTTCGCGACGCCGGGGGCACAACGGCCCGACAAATTCGACGCTGTCGCCTGGCGGCCGGCGGCTGGTGGTGCGCCGATCATCGGCGGGGTGCTGGCCTGGGTCGAGTGCGCCCTCGTCGCCGTCCACGACGCGGGCGACCACGAGCTTGTGCTCGGCAGGGTGGTGGACCTGGGCCTGGGGGCCGGCTCGCCGCTGCTGTTCTACCGGGGAGCCTTCGAGCGCCTCGACACCCCCCGCTAGTCTGCACGTTGTGCCGAAGATCGTCCCGTCCCCGACCATCGCCGACGTCCTGCTCGTCGAGCCCGACGTCCACGGTGACGACCGGGGTCGCTTCGTCGAGACCTACCGGCGATCGTGGCTGCCGCTCGGGCGCGAGATGATCCAGGGGAACCGGTCGGAAAAGCAAGCGGGTGCCGTGGTCGGACTGCACTACCACCTCCACCAGGCCGACTACTGGTACGTGCTGCGGGGACGGGCGCGGGTCGTGCTGCACGACCTGCGTAGCGGATCGGCGACGGAGGGCGCGACAGAGCACGTCGATCTCGACGGTGACGAGGACCGGGGGTTGTTCATCCCGCCGGGCGTTGCCCACGGGTTCGCCTCGCTCACCGACGTGCTCCTGTGGTACCTGGTCGACGGGTACTACAACGCCGCCGACGAGCTCGGCGTGGCGTGGGACGACCCGGACATCGGGGCCGAGTGGGGGATCGTCGATCCCATCCTGTCGCCTCGTGACAGCGCCAACCCCCGTCGCTGTGACCTCGACCCGGCGCTGGTCCCCAAGGTCGGTCTCCGCACCTGACCGGCGAGCCGGACCCGGAGCCCGCCGGGGTGCCGCGGTACCACACCGGCGGTGGATTGGGTTGAATGGTGAGGTGACCGTTGCCTTCGTTGCCGTTGGTGCTGCGTTGGTGCTCCTCATCGCGTTCCGGTTCGTGTGGCGCAGAGTGGTCGACGAGCGGCGCTCCGTACAGGACTATCAGCACACCCTCGACACGCTGCGGGTGGTTGCCGGCCGTAACGAGCCGCAGCGCGTTCGACCCGTTGCGGTGCCACCTGGGGTCGGAATGGGTGGCCCGGGTGCCGCCCAGCAGCGTCGGACCGAGGTGCGCGAGCCGGGAGCGGGACCGGAGCGGGTTGCCGCGGCGGCCACGATGGCATCGGACGAGCCGACTCGGATGCTCGCCCGGGTGCGGGTGCCCGGCGAAGATCCCGGCGACGGCGGTCCGGACGGGGAGAGTCCACCCGGTCTGGACGTGGACAGCACCAGCACGTCGATCCTGATCTTC
>JAKAYQ010000046.1 GCA_021826725.1 Actinomycetes bacterium | reverse complement strand
CAGCCACGCGGTTCGTCTGGCAAAGCTGTTCACATCCAGGAACCAGCGGTCGTTCAGCGAGTGTGTGGCGGTCGACCCCATGGCGCCTGACCCTAGTTCGCGGGTTGTTCACCTTGTTGTCACTAAGGAACGCTTCGTCGTCGCATAAGAAGCGGACCGTTTGCGCACGTGCCAGAACACAACGGTCCACGGCCACCGAGCGCAGCTTGCGTGCGGAGCGCCGAGCCCGTACGGGGTTGTTATCGACTGGGTGTGGGCTGGGGGAGCTCGGGGGGCTGGGTGTGGGCTGGGGGAGCTCGGGGGGCTGGGTGTGGGCTGGGGAGATCGGGGGGCTGGGTGTGGGCTGGGGCTGCGGATCGATGCGGTCAGCCGCCGAGCTCTGCCAGCACCTTGCTGGCGTGCCCATCGGCTCGTACGTTGTACCAGGCGCGCTGGATCGTGCCATTCGGGGCGACGATGAAGGTGGAGCGGATGACGCCTACGGTCTTCTTCCCGTACAGGGTCTTCTCTCCATAGGCTCCATAGGCAGTCATGATCGACCGGTCGGCATCGGTCAGGAGCGGGAATTGCAGGCCGTACTTATCGCGAAAACGACGGTGCTTCTCCGCTCCGTCGGGTGATATGCCCACCACGGTGACCCCAGAGCGGGAGAACGCCTGCAGGTTGTCGTTGAACTGGCAGGCTTCCTTGGTGCAGCCCGGGGTGTCATCCGCCGGATAGAAGTACACGACCACGGTGCTGCCGGCGAAATCGCCGAGCGACACCGGCGTGCCGTCCTGGTCGGGGAGCGTGAACGGCGGAGCGGGTTGTCCCGAGATGAGCTTGGCCATGGCGCGTTCCTCCTGGTCCTCGGCGTCGTAGGCTACTCCGCCGCCGTCAGGGGTGACCCCTGCGACCCGTTCCCGACAGTGGAGCACTTGGAGCCTGTTCCGACGGCTTGACGTCGGGACGTCTGATGGAGGGCAGGTGGCTCGGCCGTGCCGACGTGCCGACGTGCCGACGTGCCGACGTGCCGACGTGCCGACGTGCCGACGTGCCGACGTGCCGACGTGCCGACGTGCCGACGTGCCGACGAGGCTGGTCGCCGCGCGCGGAGAGGTCATGGACGCGAAGCGTCGTGTGAAAGGGCGTTGGCGCTATACTTGTCAGCAGGTGTGATGGTCCAGCCGACTGCCGAGTCCCGACCCGGTCCAGGCTGCCACCACCGGGGTCTTCCTCATCGTTTCTTCGTGATCTGCCGAACCGGAGCCCGCGGAGCCACTCGAGGTGGGCCCGCCCCGAGGGGCGCGACCGCCGCTTCTCGGTCCGATACGCATGACGACACCGAGCGAGGACACCATGACCACGACCGATGCAGCTTCACCGCGAGGGAAACGGGCGCAGCGCCACAACTCTGGAGCGCACGATCCCGCTGCCAGTTCTGTTCCCGCAGGCGGACGCGCAGACGCAGCCGGACCGACTGCTTCCAGTGATGACACCGCCACAGACGATGGCGTGACCACGGGCAATGTGGCCACCCCGGGTGATATGGGGGGCGACGACCATCCCGGTGCCGCTCCGGTGACGACGTTCGCGAAGCTCGGTGTCGCAGCCGAGCTGGTGGCGACGCTGTCGGCCCAAGGGATCCTTTCTCCGTTCGCAGTCCAAGCGCTGACCCTCCCCGACGGGTTGGCTGGGCGCGACGTCTGCGGCAAGGCCAAGACGGGTTCAGGGAAGACGCTCGCCTTCGGTCTGCCACTGCTGATGCGCATCGCGAAGGCCGACGCCAAGCGGCCCCGTGGTCTGGTCCTGGTACCCACTCGTGAGCTGGCCATCCAGGTGCACGAGGTTCTGGAGCCGCTTGCCGAGGCCGTGGGCCGGCGAGCCGTCGTCGTCTACGGGGGTGCCGACCTCGATCGCCAGGTGAAGAAGCTCGGCAAGGGCTGCGACGTCGTGATCGCCACGCCCGGTCGGCTCATCGACCTGAACGAGCGCGGGGAAGTCTCCATGGCGGACGTCGAGGTGGTCGTGCTGGACGAGGCAGACCGCATGGCCGACATGGGCTTCCTGCCGCAGGTCGACTGGCTGCTGCGCCGTATCGAGCGTCCGCATCAGACGATGCTGTTCTCGGCCACGCTTGACGGCGATGTCGACCGCCTGGTTCGTCGCCACCTGAAGGACCCGGTTCGTCACCAGGTCGAGGCTGCCGTCCCGACCGTCGAGTCCATGCAGCACCGGTTCCTACAGGTGCACCAGATGGACAAGGTGCGTACCGGGGCCGCTATCTGCGCTGCAGCGCACAAGGCCATTGTCTTTGTGCGGACCAAGCGGGGGGCCGACCGACTGGTCGAGCAGCTCCAGCGCGAAGGGGTGCAGGCGGCGGCCATCCACGGCGACCTGCGCCAGTCGAGCCGCGAGAAGGCGATGGTGGACTTCTCCTCGGGCAGGCTCCCGGTGCTGGTGGCCACCGACGTTGCCGCCCGGGGTCTCGACATCGACGACGTGGACGTGGTCATCCATTACGACCCGCCTGAGGACCACAAGGCCTACCTGCATCGCTCGGGTCGCACGGCGCGGGCAGGCGGCAGCGGCGTGGCCGTCACCCTGGTGCTCTGGGACCAGATCATGGAGGTCGAGCGCATCCAGAAGCGGCTCGGTCTGCGGATGCCCATCGTCGAGATCTTCTCGAACGACCCTCGCCTGGCCGACCTGGCTGGCTGGGAGCCGGCCGAGGGCGCGGCTTGAGCCCCGGCGCTTCGGGTACCGGCGCTTCGGGTACCGGCGCTTCGGGAAAGGCTCGTTCTGCTGCGAGGTCGGTGAGCGGAACCACACCCAGCTCGGCGCCTGGTGGCGGAGCTGCTGGCGAGGTCGGTGGTAGAGCTGGCGATACTGGCGAACTGGTCACCCGGGTCCTGGTGGTGACCGCTCATCCCGACGACGTCGACTTCGGGATGGGTGGCACGGTGGCGACGTGGACAGCGGCCGGTGTGGAGGTGGCCTACTGCGTGTGCACCGACGGGGACGCCGGCGGCTTCGACCGAACCGTGTCACGTCCGGCCATGGCGGCGGCGCGGCGCGACGAGCAGCGTGCTGCCGCCAAGACACTCGGTGTGGAGCACGTGGAGTTCCTCGGGTATCCCGACGGGCGGTTGGCGCCCAGCATCGAGCTGCGACGCGACATCAGTCGCGTGATCCGCCAGCTGCGGCCGGAGCGGGTGGTGTGCCAGTCTCCCGAACGACGGTGGGACCGGATCTTCGCCAGTCACCCGGACCATCTGGCGGCCGGCGAGGCGGCGGTGTGCGCTGTCTATCCCGACGCGCGCAATCCCTTCGCTCACCCAGAGCTGCTCGACAGCGAAGGCCTGGAGCCGCATACCGTCGCCGAGCTCTGGCTCATGGCGTCGGGTCATCCCGACCGCTTCGTCGACGTGACCGACGCTGCCGAGCGGAAGCTGGCGGCATTGCGCTGCCACGCCAGCCAGCTTCCCGACGTACCGGCCATGGAGGAGCGGGTGCGCGCCTGGCTTGCCGTCACCGGGGCCGAGGCCGGGATGGCCGAGGGTCGGATGGCGGAGGCGTTCCAGGTGGTGCACGCAGGCTGACGGCGTCTCGCATCGGGCGGCGCTGAGCCCCCGACCCTTGTGCAGCCGATCCCGAGCGGCCAGATGCTGGAGCGCGGACCGGGGCGTTCGTCTCGCTGCTTCTGGAGCTGGTGGCGGCGATACGACGCCGCAGCGCGGACCGGGGCGTTCGGCCCTGGTGCGCAGGAACGTGCTCTACTCATGATGGAGCATGAGCCTTGCCGCGGACGACGTCGCCACGGCGGGGGGGCCGGCGGGAGACGGAGCTGCTGGGGTCCCGCCGAGGTCCCTGGTGTCGCTCGACGCCCCTGAGGTACTGGCTGTGCTCGGCAGCTCCCGGCGCGGTCTCGACGCCAACGAGGTCGTTGCCCATCGCCAGGTTGCCGGGCGAAACCTCCTGCCACCACCCCATCGTCGCCCGGTGCTTGCCGAGATCGCTGCCCAGTTCACCAGCATGTTCGCCGTCGTGCTGGTCGTGGCGGCAGGGCTCACCTTCCTCACCTACCTGCTGTCGATCCCGCGCGATCCGGCGAACCTGGAGCTCACCGTCGGGATCCTGGCCGTGGTGGTGCTGAACGCGCTGGTGGGTTTCACCCAGGAGCACTCCGCCGAGCGCACGGCTGAGGCGCTGCAGACGATGCTTCCCCGAACGACCCGGGTGTTGCGGGCCGGCGTGCTGGTCGAGCTTGGGGCCGAGGAGCTCGTGCCTGGCGACATGGTGCTGCTCCAAGCCGGCGATGCTGTCCCGGCCGATGGCCGGGTGGTCGAGGCCCATGAGCTGTCGGTCGAGATGGCCGTCCTGACGGGGGAGAGCCAGCCCTCCAGTCGGACCGACCAGCCGGTGGAGGCGGGTACGGCGCCCCTTGACGCCCGCAATTGCGTGTTCATGGGGACGTCGGTTGTGCGAGGCACGGCCAGGGCTGTGGTCTTCGCCACGGGGGTCGGCACCGAGCTCGGGCGGGTGTACCGGCTCACAGCCGAGCAGGCTCCCGAGCCGAGTCCCTTGCAGCGGCAGGTGGCGGACATGGCTCGTCGCGTGGCGGTGGTGGCAATTGCCGTGGGCGCGCTCCTGTTCGCCTTGCGGATGCTCACCGGCAATGCCGCCGTCGCCTCGTTCGTGTTCGCGCTGGCCGTGATGGTGGCGCTGGTGCCCGAGGGCCTTCCGGCCACCCTGTCGGTGTCCCTCGCCGTCGCGGTCCGGCGCATGGCTGCGCGCCACGCGCTGGTGAAGCGACTGGCTGCGGTGGAGTCCCTGGGGTCCACCACGGTGATCTGCACCGACAAGACCGGCACGCTCACCAAGGCGGAGATGACCGTCCAGGAGGTGTTCGCTTCGGGCCAGGTGCACCACGTCACCGGGGTCGGCTACGAGCCCGCCGGCGAGGTGGAGGACGCGACGACGGTCACCGACGTGCTGTTGGGCGGAGCCCTGTGCTCCGATGCCCGGATCCTTTCCCCGGACGGTGGCGAGGACTGGCGTGTGCTCGGGGACACAACTGAAGGAGCGATCGTTGTGGCGGCCGCCAAAGCCGGCCTCGACCTCGATGCCGAGTCGACCCGCACGCCCCGGGTGGCGGTCTTCCCGTTCGATCCCGACCGAAAGCTCATGACCACCGTGCACCGCACGGCGGACGGGGTCGTAGCCCATGTCAAGGGATCGCCGCAGGCGGTGCTGGACCACTGCATCGCTGCCTGGTGGGAGGGGCGCGAGGTGCCGCTCGGTGCCGATCTGCGACGCAGCATCGACCAGGCCAACGACACCATGGCTGGCCGGGGGCTGCGCGTGCTGGCCGTCGCCGGTAGGACGCTGCCCGGCACCGGGCCGATCCTTCCGGGAGCCCGAGCGATCCCGCAGACCACGACCGACCGGCAGCCGACCCAGGCCGAGGTCGAGTCGCAGCTGACCTTCGTCGGCCTGATTGGGATGGCCGATCCACCTCGTCCTGAGGTCACGGCAGCGGTGGCGGCCTGCCGGCGAGCCGGCATCGCCGTCATCATGGTCACCGGCGATTATGGCCTGACCGCCGAGACGGTGGCGCGGCGGGTGGGGATCATCGGGACGGGGCCGGCTCGAGTGGTCACCGGTGCGGAGCTCGACGCCATGGACGACGCCATGCTGGCGTCGGCGTTGGCCGGGGACGAGCAGGTGATCTTCGCCCGGGTCCGGCCCGAGCACAAGATGCGCATCGTCGCCTCCCTCGAGCTTCGCGGCGAGGTGGTCGCCGTCACCGGCGACGGGGTCAACGACGCCCCCGCCCTGAAGCGGGCGAGCATCGGCGTGGCCATGGGACGCGGGGGAACTGACGTGGCCCGGGCGGCGGCGGTAATGGTCCTGCTCGACGACTCCTTCGCGTCCATCACCACCGCTGTCGAGCTCGGGCGGGCGGTGTACCAGAACCTCCGCCACCTCCTGGCCTACATCTTCAGCCACAACCTGGCCGAGCTGGCCCCGATCCTGGCTGCGGTGTTCGTCGGGTTCCCGCTGGTTCCCCTGAACGCGCTCCAGGTCCTGTCGATCGACCTTGGCTCCGACGTGCTTCCCGGAATGGCACTGGGGACCGAGCATCCCGAGCCCGGCACGATGGACCGCCCTCCCCGCCCCACTGCAGAGCACCTGTTCTCGTGGGCGGTGGTGCGCCGGTTCGTCTTCCTCGGCAGCATCCAGTCCGCCGGCGTCGTCTTCGCCTTCTTCTGGCGGATCCACACTGCCCACCTTCCGTACTCTGCGTTCACTGCGTCCAATGCCACCTACCGCGAGGCCCTCACCATGACCCAGGTCGGAATCATCGTCAGCCAGTTCTTCAACCGGTTTGCCGTGCGCAGCGACCGCGAGAGCATCTTTCGGATCGGACTGTTCTCGAATCGGCCGCTGTTCCTCGCGGGGTTCGTCGACGTGGGATTCGCTGTTGCGGTTAGCTACGTGCCGGCGCTGCAGTCCGTTTTCCACACCGCTCCGCTCCGCATCTCGGACTGGCTCGTCCTCGTTGGCTTCGGGGTCCTGTTGCTGGTCGCCGATGAGGCCCGCAAGGCATGGCACCGCCGGATGGAGCGCACCCGGCCGGGGTCCAACCGGCCGCCATCCGGAGCGTGCACCCCGGTCGAGGCGAGCACGCCGGGCACCATCGCCGGCAGCGGGGAGGCGTGATGCACGTGGTGATCATCGGCTGCGGACGGACGGGCTCCGCCCTGGCGACCCGGTTCGACAGCGAGGGCGATACCGTCGCCGTCGTCGATCGCGACGGGCGGGCGCGCCATCGGCTCCCCGGTGCGTTCCGAGGGGAGTTCGTCGAGGGCGATGGGTTGCACCGCCCGGTCCTGGATGCCGCCAGGATCGAGGGTGCCGGCGCCCTGGTGGCGGTCAGCTCGAGCGACAGCTGCAACATCGTCGTCACCCGCGTGGCGCGGGACGTGTTCCGCGTCCCTCGGGTTGTCGGCCGGCTCGACGACCCTGGTCGGGTTCCCCTTGGGAGCGATCTGGGGCTGCCCATGATCGCGTCGGTGCGCACCACGGTGGACCGCGTCCACCGGATGCTCCGCCACACCCGCCTGGAGCCTGAGCGGACCTTCGGCAACGGCGAGTCGCTGCTGGTCCGCTCGCCGGTCCCCGACTACCTGGCGGGACGTCGGGTGGCCGAGCTCGACGTACCCGGGGAGATCCTTGTCGTCGAGGTCAGCCGGGGTGGGCACTCGAGCATTCCCAGCACGGCCATGGCCCTGCAGGCCGGCGACATGGTGACCTTCGTGGTGGCCGCCAGTGCCCTCGGCCGCCTCCGCTCGTTCCTCGGTGGAAGGTGGCAGTGATGTACATCGTGGTTGCTGGGGCTGGGACCGTGGGCGAGCAGGTCGCCGTGGCCCTGGTCGGTGCTGGTAACACCGTGGCCGTCGTCGACGCCGATCCTGGACGCGCCGCGGACCTGGCAGGGCGCGGTTTCGCCGTCACAGCAGGCGACGCCGGGGTTGCGGAGACGCTGGAAGCTGCCGGTGGGTTGCAGGCCGACGTGCTGGTGGCCTGTACCGGCAAGGACGACGACAACCTCGTCATCTCGCTCCTGGCACGGCGCCACCTGGAGGTCCCCCGGATCGTCGCCCGGCTCAACGACGAAGGCCACCGCTGGCTCTTCGACGAGACATGGGGTGTGGACGCCGCCATCTCGTCGGCCGGAGCACTCGTCAACCTGATCGAGGAGGCGACCGGATCGGCCCGGATCGTCCGGCTGGCCGACCTGTCGGCCGCCGGCCTCATCCTGGTGGAGGCATCGGTCACCGGGGCATCGGCAGCCCGGGGGCACGCAGCCGCGGATCTGCCCCTAGCCAGCGGTGACCTGGTGGCTGCCGTGGTCCGTCAGGGCAGGCCCGTGCCCGCCGCCGATGCCCAGCGGCTGCGCGCCGGCGATCGGGTGTTGGTGGTGACCGATCCCGGTGGCGAGGAGCGGGTGCACCGCGCCTTCTACCCTGACGACCCCATCGACGACCCGGAGCGGCCAGCCGGCCCTGCCGGCCCCCGAGATCCGGCGCAAAGGTGACCGCCGACGGCGACGTCCCGGCCATGGCGGGCTCCGGGGACGATGCGGGGGATCCAAGGGACATCGGTGGTTCTGGGGGTCAGCTCGCCGCCAGGGGTGCGGGTGCTGCCCAGGGTGCCGGGGGTGCGGGTGCTGTCCAGGGTGCGGGTGCTGCCCAGGGTGCGGGTGGTGCCCAGGGTGCGGGTGGTGCCCAGGGTGCGGGTGCTGCCGGGGTTGCGGGTGCTGCCGGGGGTGCGGGTGGGGTCGTGAACGAGCCACTGGGGCTCACCACCGAACAGGCCGAGGAGATCCTCGGCCGGGTCGGGCCGAACGCCGTTCCCGAGGACCGGCGGCATGCCGTTGCCGCGCTCCTGGGGAAATTCACCGGGCCGGTTCCGTGGATGCTCGAGGCTGCTGTGGCACTGGAGCTCGCCACCGGCAAGGTCACCGAGGCGGTCATCGTCGCATGCCTGCTCGTCTTCAACGGCTTGGTCGGCGTCGTGCAGGAGGGTCGGGCTGCCGGCGCCCTGGCGTTGCTGCGCCGGCGGCTGCAGGTGGAGGCCCGGGTGCGGCGCGACGGGCAGTGGACCCGGCTACCGGCCGAGGAGCTGGTTCCAGGCGATGTCGTGCACGTCCGGCTCGGCGACGCCGTCCCCGCCGACCTGCACGTGGAGATCGGTACCGTCACCGTCGACCAGTCGGTGCTCACCGGGGAGTCCGCCCCTGTCGAGGTGCAGCCGCCGGGCGTGCTGTACGCCGGGTCGACGGTCCGCTCGGGCGAAGCGACGGGCACGGCGGTGGCCACTGGCCCGAGCACCTCGTTCGGCCGCACGGCCGAGCTGGTTCGTGGCGCACGGACGGTCAGCCACCTGCAGCAGACGATCATGGCGGTGGTCCGGTACCTGCTGGCGATGGACGGTGCGCTGGTGGTGGCCATGGTCGCCTATGCCGTCGTCACGCACCTCCCCGCCCGGGAGGTCGCACCGTTCGTGCTCATCTTGGTGGTGGCATCGGTGCCTGTCGCCCTCCCGGCGACCTTTGCGCTGGCCACGTCGCTCGGCTCCGTGGAGCTGGCAGCACGCGGGGTCTTGGTCACTCACCTGGCAGCCGTCGAAGAGGCGGCAGCTATGGATCTCCTCTTCACCGACAAGACCGGCACCATCACCGCCAACAGCCTGACGGTGACCTCGGTGGTGCCGGTGCCGGGCCGAACGGTCGACGACGTGCTCAGCGCGGCCGCCACGGCTTCCGACGCCGCCACCCAGGACCCCCTCGACCTGGCGGTACTGGCTGCCGCCGAGGCGAGCGGTGCCGGGGTGGTCCACGACGGCGACCGGCATGTCATCCCGTTCGACCCGTCCAGCAAGCGATCGGAGGCCACCGTCGGTTTGGGCGACGACGCCCGGCGAATGGTGAAGGGCGCCCCGGCGCAGGTCGCCGAGCTCACCACTGGGTGGGCCGGTCTCGACGCCGCCGTGAACGACCTCGCAGCCGGCGGCAGACGGGTGCTGGCCGTCGCAGCCGGGCCGGCTCAAGGTCCGCTCGAGCCGGTTGGTCTCGTCTCCTTCGAGGATCCAGCTCGTCCCGACGCCCGAGCGCTGGTCGACCACCTCCACGCCCTGGGGGTTCGGGTGGTGATGGTGACCGGTGACGGCCCTGCCACCGCACATGCGGTCGCCGCTACCGTCGGCATCGGCGATCGGGCCTGTCCTGTCGAAGCGAGCCGGGGAGACGACCCGAGCTGCATCGACGACTGCGACGTGTTCGCGGGCGTCCTGCCGGCCGACAAGCTCGCTCTGGTCGAGCTGGCGCAACGCGGCGGGCACGTCACCGCCATGACCGGGGACGGCGTCAACGACGCTCCCGCTCTCAAGCGAGCCGAGGTCGGGGTGGCCGTGGCGAGCGCCACCGACGTCGCCAAGGCAGCCGCCAGCTTGGTGCTCACGACAGACGGACTCGGTGGTGTGGTGGCCGCCATCGAGACCGGCCGGCGCATCTACCAGCGAATGCTCACCTACACCCTGAACAAGATCGTCAAGACGTTCCAGGTGGCGCTGCTGCTGGGTGTGGGGCTCCTGGTGACCGGCACGTTCGTGACCACGCCGCGCCTGGTGCTGCTGCTGCTGTTCGCCAACGACCTGGTGACCATGTCGATCGCCACCGACCGGGTCGGCTTTGCCGCCACACCCGATCGCTGGCAGGTCGAGTCGCTGTCGGTCGCGGCGCTGGTCCTGGCTGTGCCGTGGCTGGCGTTCGGCTTTGCCACCTTCTACGTCGGGCGCGACGCGCTGCACCTCGACCTGGCTCGGGTGCAGACGCTGATCTTCGTGATGCTGGTGCTGACCGGCCAGGCCACCGTCTACCTGGTGCGCGAGCGCCGGCGCTTCTTCCGGTCGGTTCCCAGCCGCTGGCTCCTGGGGAGCACCGGCCTCGACCTGGTGGTGGTGGCCGTGCTCGCCTGGCGCGGGATCCTGATGGCAGCGGTACCGCTCGTGGACCTGGCGGTGCTCGCCGGTGCCGTGGCGCTGGCAGCAGTGCTTCTCGATGGGGCCAAGGTCGCTGCGTTCCGCCGTCTTGGTGTCCGGCCGGCACCGCAGCCAGCAGCGGCGCGCTCCGGGCCATCTCTGGACCTGGACCTGGACCTGGACCTGGACCTGGACCTGGGCCCGGCGCCGTCCTCCGGTGGGCGTCGGGCATACCTGCGTCGGGTCGTGGACCGGGTGCTCGGGTGAACGGTGTGGGCGGCTTGCTCGCCGTCGACCTGTGGAGCCCCCATCATGGGCTGTCGATCGGGCTCGTCGTCGTCACCGCGTTCCTCTTGGGTGTGGTGCACGGGGTCACCCCTGACGAGCACACCTGGCCGATCACGTTTTCGTATGCGCTCGGTTCGTTCTCCGCACGAAAGGGCATGCGGGCCGCTCTCGCCTTTTCGCTCTCGTTCACCTTCCAGCGAGCGTTGCTCTCCGAGCTGGCCTACCTCGGCCTGCTCCACCTGGCCGGCAACGCGACCTGGAACGCAGCCATCTACCTGGTCGTCGGGGCCGTGATGGTGCTGGCGGCCTTCTACGTGCTCCGGCTGCGCTGTGCGTTGCACCTGCATCTGTGGCCACCGTCCGTCGGGGGGTGCCGTCGACCCCAGCATGCCGACACGGCCGAGTGGGCGGCGCGCACCCCGACTCCGGCGATGGCTGCCGTCCACGGGTTCGTCGCCGGCTGGGGGCTCGGGGCCTTCGCGCTCATCATGATGACCGTCCTCGCACCAGCGATGCCCTCCGCTGCCCTTGGTTGGGTCCCGGGTGCCGCGTTCGGACTGGGAACGACAGCGGTGCTCGTCGTCGTGGGTGCGGTGATCGGCTCGCTCATCCGCCACCAGCGGCTTCCCGAGCAGTTGGCCAAGCGCGTCGCACAGGAAGGCGCCGGGTGGACCTTGTTGTTCGGCGGGGCGTTGTTCATGGCTGCGGGCGCGGCCGGGCTCGTCGTGCCGTCGATCATGACTGCCGGCATCTCCACCGGCATCCACGTGCACAACCTCGACCGGATCGGGGTGGGCACCGTGCTGGTGGCCCTGGTCGTCGTGGTGGCCGTGGTCACCATCGGGCGCACCGTGCACCGGATGCGGCACCTGGAGCCGGAGGCCGAGCTGCCGAGTGCTGGGTTGTCGAGCCGGTCCCCGCCGGAATCCGGGTGACGTGCGCCGGCGCAGGTGGCCATGGTCGGGGTCCGGGCGCGGTGCGCCAGCCCGGGTTGCCGGTGTGCTGACGGTGGCGCCGGAATCGGGTGCCGGGTGCCAGGAGGGGGCCATTCGGCACTGGTCCAGGGCCGCGATTGTGGGCACGCTGGACGTCGATATGTCAACCAGCGTACCCATGCCGCTCGGCGGTGACCCTCCCGGCGCCAGCTCCGGCCCTCGCGTCGTCCACGCTGCGGGCTCCGGCACCAGCGGAGCTCGTGCCGGAACCTCCGCTGTCGCCGTCGGCGTCGCAGCGGCAGTCGAGGTCGAGTCGCTGTCCAAGCACTACGGCGAGGTGGAAGCGGTGAAGGCCGTGTCGTTCTCGGTCCTCACCGGCGAGGTGTTCGCGTTCCTCGGGCCCAACGGCGCGGGAAAGTCCACCACGATCAAGATGCTGTGCACCTTGGCCCGACCCACTGCCGGGCGGGCATCCGTTGCTGGCTTCGACGTGGAGCGTCAGCCGAAAGCCGTCCGCCGCCACATCGGGTTGGTCTTCCAGGACCAGACCCTTGACGACCAGTTGACCGCCGAGGAGAACCTGCGCTTCCATGCCGTCCTGTACGGCGTCTCCCATGAGCAGGTTGCAGAGCGCATCGACCGGGTCCTGCGTTTGGTCGCTCTCCAGGATCGGCGGGCGGATCTGGTCTCGACCTTCTCTGGCGGCATGGCACGGCGCCTCGAGATCGCCCGCGGGATGCTCCACACTCCCGCGGTGCTGTTCCTCGACGAGCCGACGGTCGGGCTCGACCCGCAGACCCGTGCACTCATGTGGGACGACGTCTTGCGCATGCGAGACGAGGAAGGCGTGACGATCTTCCTCACCACCCACTACATGGACGAGGCGGAGAACGCCGATCGGATCGCCATCATCGACTACGGCTCGATCGTGGCGCTCGACACCCCCGATGCGCTCAAGCGCCAGGTGGGGTCCGACACCGTCGAGCTGGTCACCGCTGATGATGCCGCGGCCGGGGCCCGACTGGCATCAGCCGGCTTCCAGGTGAGCAGCGGAGGGGACGGGCTCGTCGTCTTTGCTGAGAACGGCGAATCGCAGGTAGCCCGGCTCGTGGAGACGGCCGGAGTGGCGGTTCGCAACGTCCACGTCCACCGGCCCACCCTGGACGACGTGTTCCTCCACTACACCGGTCGGCAGATCCGTGAGACGCCGGCCGACCGCTCGGTCGGCCGGTCGATGCGGGCCCGAATGGCCCGGCGCCGGTAGGAGGCGACGTCCCGGTGCCAGTGGGTGGCGATGGTCCGGTGGCGGTTGGGATGTGCCTGCGCCAGTCGGTCGGCTGGATGACCGGGGTCCGGCGGCCGGGAGTGGCAGGGAACGACTAGGAGCAGCGATGACCGTCATTGACGGAAGTTTCCAGGATGTCGGTGCGGCCCCGCTCGTCGACGAGCGCGCGGGATTTGCCGCGGAGCTGCGGACGGTCGGGATGGTGTGGGAGCGCGAGCTGATCCGCTTCGTGCGCACCCGCACGCGGATCCTGTCGAGCTTCATCCAACCGATCCTGTTCCTGTTCGTTCTCGGCTATGGCATGAGCACGCTGGTGGGGACGACTGGGGGCTTCGACTTCAAGAAGTTCGTCTTCCCCGGGATCGTGGCCATGACCGTGGTGACGACGGCGATATTCTCGGCCATCTCGATCGTCTGGGACCGGGAGTTCGGGTTCCTGCGGGAGATGCTCGTCGCTCCTGTCAGCCGCGGCGCACTCGTGGCGGGCAAGACCTTGGGTGGTGCCACGGTTGCCACTGTCCAGGGCACGATCATGCTGGCGCTTGCCCCGCTCATCGGGGTGCACCTGACCGTGCCGCTCGTTGTGGAGGTCGTCGGGCTCGAACTGCTCATGGCTGTCGCGCTCACGACGTTCGGGGTTTTCGTAGCCAGCCGAATCCAGCGGATCGAGGGCTTTCAGGTCGTCATGCAGCTCGTCCTCTTCCCCATGCTCTTCCTATCGGGAGCGCTGTTCCCATTGAAGGGGCTACCGGCATGGCTTGCGGTCATCACCCGTGTCAACCCCCTCACATACGCGGTCGACCCACTGCGGCACGTCGTGTTCGCCGCGCAGCACATGCCGCCGGCCGCCGCCGCCCGCTTCTCCACGGGAGTCGACCTCTTCGGCACCGCGCTTCCGCTTTGGGGGGAGATCGGGATCGTGGCCGGCTTTGCCGTCGTGTTCCTCGGTCTGGCCATCGCCGGTTTCGGTCGAACCGAGTAGGCACGCGGCCCAGGGGCGGCACCGAGCCGCGTGCAGGCGCCGTGGTGGCTCACATGCCCTTCGGCCCCGTCGCCCGTCGCCGTACGGCTGCACTGTGGGGGAGAGGTGCGAGTCTGCACATCGGTGACCATCCGTGCCGGCATGCGGCCGCTCGCGGCATGCGGCCGCTCGTTGGCTCCGAGCGATGGAGGTGCACGACACCCCACCGCTACGGGTTGCAGTACGGGCACTCCCTGGGGTTGGCGCGCACGTCGGGGGAGATGACAGGCCGGGTCTCGTTGTGATCGCAGGCGGGGCAGCCGTCGATCTCAGCTCGCGGCCGCGCTACCTCCGTTCCGCACCAGGAGCAAGGCACGCCAAGAAGAACCTCTATGCGCCCCCAGCCGGGGGCGCCGCAGGACGGGCATCGGGCGGAGATCCGGCTGGCAAGGCGCTCGGCGGCGACGGCGATGACAGCCCGCCGCGAGGGGCAGGCATGAGCCCGCAGATCGGTCTCGACACGGGCCAGCCCGCCGCCGGCGGCAGCGGTGCACGCGACGACAGCGGCCGTCAGCTCTTGGATGCTGGAGATGCCCTTGTAGATCGGGTGCGGGGTTCCGCTGCTCGGCCGGACGATCAGTTGGTGCTCGGGAAAACGCGCCTTGGCGAGGAACGGTCCGAGGTCGTCGTCGGCAGCCACGGTGGTTGCTTCCGCAACTACATCCCAGCTGGAGTGGCTCTCCCAGACGACGATCCCGTTGCCGTCGTCGACGAGCACCACGAGCTCCTGGTCGGCAGTGACAAATGGCAACGCAGGGTCGGGTCCGATGCTTCCCTCGGAGGCCAGGCCCAGGAGCCGTCCGGCTGCGCTCATTGCCAGGCGTGCCTTTGCAATGGCAGTGTCGAGCGGCGGCCCCTGGCGGGGGATGTCGCCGGTGAAGGTGCCGAGCGCATCGGTGTCGACTGCGAGCGCTTCGACTCGCAGCCCGACCGCGTCCGCGAGCGGGGGGCCGATGAGGGGAAGCTTTTGATGTTTGGTGGCAAGCACCGCCACCTGCCCGGCATAGGGGTGGTCTGCCCCCACCCACCTGCGGGGAGGGTGGATGCTCTTGGCAGCGGGCCCGGCGTCTGCGTTGGGGGCTGACGCATCAGCTGGTCGCTGTCGTCGCAACATGGCTCCAGCATAGCTCACCAAGGAAGCACACTTCGTGTAATATGGTTCGTACGGAAGTGGCTGGGCGCGGCGGCCTCGCAGGTGTGGCGCCGCCGGAGAGGAGACATCCGGAGTGTTGCGTGGGAAGCGGTTGCTTGTCAGTGGTGTCGCGACCAGGGACAGCATCGCTGCCGCTGTGGTCGAGCGCGCCCATCGAGCCGGTGCCGAGGTACTGGTCGCGGCTTACCCCAGGGACGTGCCTGCCGCGGAGGACGCGCTGGCGGCCCTGCCCGGACCGCCGGCAGTGGTGGCGGTGGACGCGACGGACGAGAGCGACCTGGAGGCTTTGGAGGACGGGCTGCGGCGTCGTTGGGGGCACCTCGATGGCGCGCTGCATGCGATCGCCTTCGCACCACGAAGCGCGCTCGGTAGCGTGATGGACGCTCCTGCCGGCGACGTGGAGGTGGCGATGCGCACGAGCGTGTGGACCTACGCCGCGTTCGGGCGGCTGCTCCGCCGGCTGGCGCCCTCCTCGGGTGCCAGCTTGGTGGGGTTGGACTTCGACAGCACCAGAGCGTGGCCTGTGTACAACTGGATGGGACCGTGCAAGGCCGCACTGCGTTCTCTGAACGGGTACCTGGCCCGTGACCTTGGCGTGATGGGAGTACGAGCGAACCTGGTTGCCGCCGGGCCGCTTCGGACTCGAGCAGCCTCGGGCATCCCCGACTTCGAGGTGCTGGTGGACAGCTGGAGCCGCCAGGCGCCCCTGGCCTGGGATCCGACGGACACGTCTGCAGTGGCTGACGCCGTCTGCTTTCTGTTGTCGGATCTCGCTCGGGCGATCACCGGCGAGGTGCTCCACGTGGACGGCGGTGCTCACGCCATGGCCACGTGCCTGCAGGATCCCCAGACCGAGCCGTCGTAGACGACCTGGCTGGCGAAGACGACCTGACCGCGCTCGTTCAGGAGACAGCTGCTCTCCGCCGTCGCGGAGGTCCCAGCCCAGAGACGAGCTGGAGAAGGTCGCCGACGCTGTGGGGCTGTTCGACGGGGTGGCGGAGCGGCTGGTCGGGGTTGATCTCGTAGTGGTTGCGCCGGCCGATCCTGGTCCGGTTGACGTAGCCCTCTCCCACGAGGTCGGCGATGATCGCCTGGGCGGCTCGTTCGGTGATCCCGACCCGGGTGGCGATGTCACGGCCGCGGATGCCCGGGTCACCGGCGATGCAGACGAGCACGTGGCCGTGGTTGGTGAGGAACGTCCAGGTCGGCCGCGCCGTTTCCTTCGGATCGTCTTCAGCACGCGCCATGCGCTCAATGGTAGCTCGTGTCGTGAAACTGAGAACGGGCTCTGCCCACGGGCAGGGAGCCGGGCGACTTGCGAGGAGACCAAAGGACGGTGTAGTAATCACGATATGAAAAGCGTAGGTAGTGGGCCCGGTCACCGGGGGCACCGGCCGGCGGCAGCGATCGGGGAGGAACGTTGACGAGCATGCTCGGACAGCTCTGCCTGGCCGGTGCTGTCCTCGCACCGCTGCTGGGCGCTGCTGTCTCGGCTTCCGGCGGGCGTGTGCCGGGCCGGCGGTGTCGGACGGCGACTGCTCTCGCCTGGTTGTCCGCGCTGCTGGCATTCGTCACGGCGGTGTCGGTGGCACTGCGTGGACCGTTCGTCGTGGCAGTCGACAGCGCGCACGGCGAGCCGGTGCTCGGCCTGTGGGCGAACCAGCTGACCGTCGCCGTGATGGTCCTGGTCTGTGCGGTAGGTGCTGTGGTGCAGAGCTTTTCGCTCCGCTACCTGCAGGGTGATCGCACGGCCCCGAGGTTCTTCGCTGCGGCGAACGTGGTCGTCGCAGCGATGGCGGTCGTGTGCACGTCGGCGACTGTGACGCTGCTGGTTGGCGCCTGGGTGATCGCCGGGGCAGCGTTCGTCGTGGTGCTGGGATGCCGCCCGGACCTTCCGGGGGTGCGGGCGGCTACGCGGCGCGCGTTGCGGATGTTCGCGGTCGGCGACCTGGCATTGCTGGTTGCCCTCCTGCTCATGTGGGCAAGAGCCGGCAACATCGACTTGGTCTCCCCGGGTGCACTTCGGGGCGCGGCGGGGCACCTGGGTGGTCTGACGATGCCAGTCGCCCTCCTCGTAGTCGTGGCTGCGCTGACCCGCTCTGCGCAGGGCCCGCTCGGGAGATGGCTCCTCGGCACGGTGTCGGCTCCGACCCCGGCGTCCGCGCTGCTGCATGCCGGGGTGGTGAACGGCGGTGGGATCCTGCTGGTCCGCCTCGGCGTGCTGACCGGTGGCTCGATGCTGGCCATGGTGGGCGTGCTCGTCGTGGCTGGGCTCACCGCGACCGTCGCGACTGCGCTCATGACCCACAAGTCAGACGTCAAGGGATCCTTGGTGTTCTCGACGATGGGCCAGATGGGCTTCATGGTCGCCGAGTGCGCTGTGGGTGCCTACCTGGCCGCTGTTGTGCACCTGATCGGCCACGCCCTGTACAAGGCCACCTTGTTCTTCGGGTCGGGCTCACAGGTATCTCGGGCCGGGCAGGAACCTGCTGCTCCCGCCACCGCCACGACGGCGCTGGCCCGAGCGGCGGTGACCGTGATCACGACGACGGCGACCGTCGGCGCGATGACGGCCATTCCCGGGGCGCTCGCTCACCGCGGGGCCGCGGTCCTGCTCATGTTTGTTGCGACGACAGCGACCAGC
>JAKAYQ010000045.1 GCA_021826725.1 Actinomycetes bacterium | reverse complement strand
CAGCGATCCCAGCCGTTCGAGGTGACGTCGCAGGCACCCGACGGGAGACCGCCTGCCTGGGTTCCCCTCTCACGCACCCATTCCACGCACCCGATCGAGGACCGCGCAGCTCGGTCCCCGGACCGGCCCCCCTCTCAGGCACCCGAATGGGGGGACGGCCCGCCTGTCACCCCGGCCCGGCAGGCGGCCTCGGGCAGGGATCAGATGCCGATCCGGTGCACGTCGAGGATGCCGTCGCTCTGCTGGAGCACGGCGACGGTCTCGTCGGCGATGGTCCGGTCGGTGGACAGGACCATCAGCGCGGTGTTGCCCGTACGTGCCGGCCCGACCGCCATCGACGAGATGGAAACGCCGGCGGCGCCGAGGGCGGCGCCGACCACCCCGATCATGCCCGGGCGGTCGTCGTTGCGCACCACCAGCATGTGCTCGGCCGGCGGTACCTCCACGGTGTGGTCGTCCACCATCACGAACCGCGGCTCGGCCCGGGTCCCTGCGAGGGTCCCCGCCAACGCGTGGTGGTCGGAGCGCACGGTGACCAGGTTGACGAAGTCCCGCGCCGTCGAGGCGGACACCTCGCGGATCTCCAGGCCCCGCTCGGCCGCCAACTGCGGGGCGTTCACGTAGGAGACGGGCTCCTCGGTACCCGCAGCGAACAGTCCCTTCAGCACGGCGAGGGTCAGGATGGCGGTGTTGGCTCCGGCCAGCCCGCCCTGGTACTCGACCTCGAGCCGGTCCGGCATGCCGTCGTTCAGACAGGCGAGGCTCCGGCCCAGCTGCTCGGCGAGGCCGAGGTACGGGCGCACCGTCTCGGACACCTCGGCCGCCGCCACGTTGACGGCAAAGGGGACGAAATCGCCGGCCAGCGCCAGCACCACCTGCTCACCGATGGTCACGCCGGCCTTGTCCTGCGCCTCTGCGGTCGACGCTCCGAGATGCGGGGTCACCACCACGCCAGGCAGGCCGAACAGCGGCGAGTCGGTGCACGGCTCGGTGGCGAACACGTCGAGGGCGGCGCCGGCCACCTGGCCGGAGGCGATGGCGTCGGCCAGTGCCTCCTCGTCCAGGATGCCGCCGCGGGCCGCGTTCACGATCCGCAGCCCGGGCCGCACCTTTGCCAACAGGTCGCGACCGATGAGCCCCTTTGTCTCCGCCGTCCTGGGCAGGTGGATGGTCAGGAAGTCCGCCTCGACGACCAGCTCGTCTAGCGGCAGCAGCTCCACCCCCATCGTCCGGGCTCGCTCCGGGGAGACATACGGGTCGTAGGCGCACAGTCGCATGCCGAAGGCGAGCGCCCGCTGGGCCACCAGCGCGCCGATGCGACCCAGCCCGACCACGCCCAGTGTCTTGCCGTGAAGCTCCACGCCCTCCCACTTGGACCGCTCCCACCGACCGGCCACCAGCGCGGCGTGGGCCTGGGGGATGTTGCGGGCCAGTGCGAGCATCAGCCCCATGGCGTGCTCGGCTGCGGACAGGATGTTCGACTCGGGGGCGTTCACCACCATGACCCCGCGCCGGGTGGCCGCCTCGGTGTCGACGTTGTCGAGCCCGATGCCGGCCCGGCCGACCACAACCAGCTCGGTTCCCGCGGCGAGGACCGCGTCGGTGACGTCCGTTGCCGAACGGATGACCAGCGCCTGCGCTCCGACAATTGCCTGGAGCAGCCCCTCGGGTGTCAGGTCGAGCTGCACGTCGACCTGGTGACCTGCCTCCGCCATCACCTCCAGGCCGCGCTCGGCCAGCTTCTCCGTGACGAGCACCCGTGCCATCGTCCCTCAGTCCCCTTCCACTCTCTCGCTCGATCCGAGCATCCGACTTCGATCCCTGTCCGGCCGGGCGTCGTGCGACGTGCCGGCATCCTGCACGTGGCCCCACACGACCGGACCCGATGCCGCGTGCACCACCAACCCCACGGGCAGCTGGCGCTGGGCAACCCGGCACCTTCCCGACAAGAGCGTCCGACCTGGGTCCCGTCGCCGGCGGGACGGCGTCACTCGGCGGTCGCCAGCAGCTTCTGCAGCCTCGACACCCCTTCGACGAGGTCGTCGTCGCCCAGCGCGTAGGAGAGGCGGAGGTACCCCGGCGCCCCGAACGCCTCTCCGGGGACCACAGCCACCTTGGCCGTGTCGATTGCCACCTCGGCCAGATCCGCCGACGACTCGATGCGCTGCCCGCCGATGGTGCGGCCCAGCACCCCGGCCACCGACGGGAACGCGTAGAAAGCCCCTTCGGGCTCGGCACAGGTGACACCCGGGCACTCGTTGAGCATGCGGTGGATGGTCCGCCGCCGGCGGTCGAACACCTCGCGCATGGCCATGACCGCGCTCAGGTCGCCCTGGAGCGCAGCCAGCGCGGCGCGCTGCGACACGTTGGCGACGTTGGAGGTGGCCTGGGACTGCAGGTTGGACGCAGCACCGATCACGTCAGCCGGCCCCACCATCCACCCCACCCGCCAGCCCGTCATGGCGTAGGTCTTCGCCACGCCGTTGACGATCACCCACCGGTCACCGAGCTCGGGCGTGACGCCGGGCAACGAGCTGAACCGGTGCTCGCCGTACACGAGGTGCTCGTAGATCTCGTCGCACAGCACCCAGATGCCGTGCTCGGCCGCCCAGCGACCGATGGCCCGGGTCTCGTCCTCGTCCAGCACCGCTCCGGTGGGATTCGACGGCGACACGTGCACCAGCATTTTGGTGGCGTCCGTCCGGGCGGCCTCGAGCGCGTCGACGGTGACGTGGAAGCCGGCCGACGCCTCGGTGGGGACCACGACGGGCACGCCACCGGCCAGCGCTGCGGACTCGGGGTACGTCGTCCAGTACGGAGCGGGGACGAGCACCTCGTCACCCGGGTCGAGCAGCGCGGCGAACGCGTTGTAGATCGCGTGCTTGCCCCCGTTGGTCACCAGCACCTGCGAGGGCTCCACGGCCACGCCCGAACCACGCGCCGTCGATCCGGCGATCGCCTGCCGCAGCTCAGGCAGGCCCGCTGCCGGCGTGTACCGGTGGTTGGCCGGGTCCCGGCAGGCGGCGACGGCAGCCTCCACGATGTGGGCAGGGGTCGGGAAGTCCGGTTCGCCGGCACCGAACCCGACGACGTCTTCGCCCGCGGCCCGCAACGCCTTGGCCCGGGCGTCGACAGCGAGGGTGGCCGACGGGGCGAGCGTGCCGAGGCGCTTCGACACCCGGCGGTCCCGTGCCCGGGAGCTCGACGGTTCCACAAGGGGTGCCATGCCTGCCATGCTTGCACACGTGACACCGAACGCTCACACCGCCAGCTCGCCGGCCGCCGGCGTGCCCACCATCACCATCCCCGACGCCATGAAGCCTGCCGACGGGCGCTTCGGGTGCGGCCCTTCCAAGGTTCGTCCCGAGCAGGTCCAGGCACTCGCCGGCCTGGCCACCACCTATCTCGGCACGAGCCACCGCCAGTCGCCCGTGAAGACGATGGTCGGACGCGTACGGGCCGGCCTGCGGGAGCTGTTCTCGCTCCCCGACGGCTACGAGGTCGTGCTGGGCAACGGGGGCAGCACCTGCTTCTGGGACGCGGCGACGTTCCACCTCATCGAGCAGCGGAGCCAGCACCTGTCGTTCGGGGAGTTCTCGTCGAAGTTCGCCGCCGCCGCTGCCGCGGCCCCGCACCTGGGCGACCCCGAGGTCATCACGGCGCCGGCCGGCACCCGACCCGCGGTGCGACCCACCGACGACGTCGACCTCTACGCCCTCACCCACAACGAGACCTCGACCGGCGTGGCCATGGAGATCCGCCGCCCCGACGGTTCGACCCCGGTCGACGGCGGCCCGATCGTCGCCGTGGACGCCACCTCCGGAGCCGGCGGCCTGCGGGTCGACCCGACCCAGTTCGACGCCTACTACTTCGCGCCGCAGAAGTGCTTCGCCTCCGACGGCGGCCTGTGGCTGGCGCTCATGTCGCCCGCAGCACTGGAGCGAGTGGCCCGCATCGCGGCCAGCGGCCGGTGGGTGCCCGCCTTCTTCGACCTGACCGTGGCCATCGACAACTCCACGAAGGACCAGACCTACAACACCCCGGCGCTGGCGACGGTGGCCATGCTGGCCGACCAGGTGGAGTGGATGCTCGCCAACGGCGGGCTCGAGTGGGCGGCCGGACGGTGCGACCGGTCCGCCGACATCCTCTACAGCTGGGCCGAGGCGTCGGACGTCGCCACACCGTTCGTGTCGAAGCCGGCGGACCGTAGCCACGTGGTCGGCACCATCGACTTCGTCGACGAGGTGGACGCCTCGGCGGTCGCCAAGGTCCTGCGGGCCAACGGCATCGTCGACACCGAGCCCTACCGCAAGCTCGGGCGCAACCAGCTGCGCGTCGCCATGTTCCCCGCTATCGAGCCCGACGACGTCGCCGCCCTGTGCGCCTGCATCAACCACGTCGTAGGAGAGCTTGCCGGCTGACGTGGCCGGGACCCGGCGGGGACGACCGCTGGTCGACATGGCGGGCTTGCGGGCTGCGGGCTTGCGGGCTTGCGGGCTGCGGGCTTGCGGGCTTGCGGGCTGCGGGCTGCGGGCTGCGGGCTGCGGGCTGCGGCAGGCATGCCACCGGGACACAGAGACCGACTGCCGCCTCCCCGCCCCCGCTGCCGTCTGGACCGCCGGGCCCGGCCCACGGCGTGTCCTCCCGTGAGGTCGAAGCCCACAGGTCACTCCCAGAGACTCCACAGGTTTCAGGGGTCCATCGGCTCTGCAGGGGCCAGGGCGATCGCTTCACCATGGGTGAATGGCCCTTGCAAGGTGCCATCGACCACAGGAGGCACCCATGCGGATCATCGTCCTGGGAGGCGACGGCTACCTCGGCTGGCCCACGGCACTCCACCTGTCACGTCGCGGGCACACCGTGGCACTCGTCGACAACTTGGCTCGGCGCGGCTACGACATTGAGATGGGCGTCGACAGCCTCGTCCCCATCGTCCCGCTGGCCGAGCGGATCCAACGCTGGGACGAGGTGTCGGGGAACAGGCTCGACGCGTTTGTCGGCGACCTGACCGACGCATCCTTCGTCGACTCGGTGCTCAGGCAGTTCGAGCCCGACACCATCGTCCACTTCGCCGAGCAGCGCTCGGCGCCCTACTCCATGATCGACCGGCACCACGCTGTCTACACGCAGGTGAACAACGTCGTCGGCACGCTCAACCTGCTCTACGCCGTCGCCGAGCGCGATCCGTCCATCCACCTGGTCAAGCTCGGGACCATGGGCGAGTACGGCACGCCCGACATCGACATCGAGGAAGGGTTCATCGAGATCACCCACAAGGGCCGGACCGACGTGCTCCCCTACCCCAAGCAGCCCGGCTCCTTCTACCACCTGTCGAAGGTCCACGACAGCCACAACATCATGTTCGCCAGCCGCACCTGGGGGCTCCGGGCCACCGACCTCAACCAGGGCATCGTCTACGGTCAGGAGACCCCCGAGACGACGCTGCACCCCGATCTCGCCACGCGCTTCGACTACGACGCCGTGTTCGGGACCGTCCTCAACCGGTTCGCCGTCCAGGCCGTGATGGACCATCCCCTCACCGTCTATGGCACGGGCAGCCAGACGCGGGGCATGCTCGACATCCGCGACACGCTCGCCTGCGTCGAGCTCGCGTGCCTCAACCCGCCGCAAGCCGGCGAGTACCGGGTGTTCAACCAGTTCACCGAGTCGTTCTCGGTGGACGAGATCGCCCAGTTCGTGGCTGACGCCTCGCCGCGAGCAGTCAGGGTCGAGCACATTGAGAACCCCCGCGTCGAGAAGCAGGACCACTACTACCGTGCCGCCCACACCAAGCTGCTCGACCTCGGTCTCGCCCCGCACCTGCTCGAACGCCGGACCATCACCAGCCTGCTGGCCGTGGCCGAACGTCACCGCCAACGGATCGACCCGGCGGCCGTGCAACCGACCGTCAACTGGCGCGCCACCGCCAGCCCCATCGCTACGAGCCCGGCGGGCACCGCCGCTCCCTCGCTGAGCCCCAACGGTGTCGCCGCAGGCCACACTGCCCACGCTTCACCGTCATCCCCCCGCACATCGCCACCGCTCGCCTCGATCGGCGCACCGGCCGGATCCCTGACCGAACCCAGTGCACCATGAGCTGCCCGCGACCTGACGTGCCATCGCGGTGGACGCGGTGGACGCGGTGAGCGGGGTCGACGGGCTGGGGCGAATGCACGTCTCCATGCACCTCCGACGGCTGTGGCGCTACGCCGCCACGTCGGTGATCGCCACGGCGGTCAGCGAGGCCACCATTGTCGTCGTCTACGCGACGGGGATGCTGGGCGCTTCCAGAGCGGCGGTCGTCGCCAGCCTCGCCGGCGCAGTGCCCTCGTATGTCATGAGCAGGCACTGGATCTGGCCGGAGGGCGACCGCCGCCACGCGGGGCGCCAGGTGACCGCGTACGTCGCGATCGCCGTGGCCAGCCTGGCGATCGCGAGCGTGCTCACCGGGCTGGCAGCCGCTCGCGTACCCGGCGGGCGTGCCATCCACGATGCCGTAGTCGCTGTCACATATCTCGGCACCTACGGCCTGCTGTGGGCGGGCAAGTTCGTGCTGTACCAGCGGGTGCTCTTCCGGCCGCCACGGGCGAAGTCGTCACCCGCCACCGCCATCTCCCCCGTGCACATGTCCGCCCCGGTCACGCCCACCGTGCACAGGCCCGTCGTGCCCGTGTCCGCCATGCAGAAGCCCCCCGTGCCCACGTCGCCAGGTCACGCACCAGGACGGAGGAACGGAGCCTCGGCGGACCAGGTGAGGGTCAGCGTCGGTTGCGCGCCGACGACGTCGATGAACGAGGCCGCAACGGAGACCGCCCAGCCTGACGGTGCTGCCGGTGCCCGGTACGCGACGTCGATGACAGCGGTGGACGCGCTCCCCGGCGTGTAGGCGCCCAGGATGGCATCGCGATGGCCCCAGCAGGCGGAAGGGTCGGTCGGCGTGCACTGCGCGTTGATGCCGCCGACGCCGTCGTCGTACATCCACGCCCACACCGCCTCGAGGACGCTCGTCGGGGCGGAGCTCCCCCACCAGATGCCGCTCTGCAGGCCGACGGAAAGTCCCCCGTAGCTGGCGAGCAGCTGCGGGTCCCCGCCGACACCCGCTGCCCAGTCGACCTCCGCCGCGGCGATGTCGGTCATGCCCGCGAGCGGCGCCATGCCCCGAGCGGTGCGCTCCAAGTTCAATGCGACGAAGACCTGCTGCGCCGGCGTCAGGAAGTCCCAATTGGCCGGCAGCACCATCGGACCGACGCCCTCCGCCGCCCGGGCGGCGTCGATGGCGGCCAGCCACGAGCGATCACACGACGACGGCGCCGACTCGGCCAGCAGGGCCCCGGGAACCGAGCCGCGGAAGGTTGCAGCGCCGAACCCGAACACACCGCCGTCGGCTGCCACCAACCGGTACCCGCCGCCGGTCGGCGTCGCGGATGCCGCCACGATCGGCGCGACCAGGCGGATCCCCGCAGCCGACCCGAAGAACGGGGCGTCCCCGAAGGCGTACACACCGCCGGTGGACGTCACCTCCAGGTAGCCTCCGCCGTCACGGCTCGGGACGATCGCCACCACCGGCGACGCAGGGCGCTCGGCTGCCCCAAACGCGGCGACCGACCCGTGGTACGCCGCGTCGCCGAACGAGAACACCCCGCCGTCTGCCGCCACCAGCCAGTAGCCGAGGCCACTGGGTGTCGCCGCCGCTGCCACCACCGGCGCTGCCAGGCTGAGGCCCGCCTCGGACCCACGAAAGGCGGCGTCGCCGAACGCGTAGACACCGCCGGTGGACGTCACCTCCAGATAGCCTCCGCCGTCACGGCTCGGGACGATCGCCACCACCGGCGATGCGGGGCGCTCACCCACCGGAAGGCCGGCGACCGAACCGTGGTACGCCGCGTCGCCGAACGAGAACACCCCGCCGTCTGCCGCCACCAACCAGTAGCCGCTCCCGTCGGGCGTCGTCGCAACGGCCACGATCGGCGCCGCCAGGCGGGTCCCGCCCATCGACCCGGCGAAGTCCGCTGTGCCGAACGAGAAGACGCCGCCGTCCGCTCCGACGATCCAGTAGCCACCGCCACTCGGAGCGACCGCGGCCGCCACCACCGGTGCGGCCAGCGACGGGACGTGGACGGTGGTGGTGCACCCCGCTGCGTAGGCGGCAAGGCCGCCAGGCAACGACGCGTTGGCACCCGGGTTGGCCGGCGCGACGGCGGCGGCGAGCGCCAGACGGGGATGGGCCCAGCGCCGCGCTCCGGGCGGCACGCCGGCCGCGGCCGCCACGGCTACGGCGGCAGCGATGACCGCCGCCACTGCCCGAACGGCAATCGGGACACGCTGGGACGAGGGAATGCGCCAGGGTCGCAGAACGGCTCCTCCAATGGTCGATCTCGGCACGGGGCGAGGCCACCTGGGACCGGCCCATGGGGCTCTCAGCCCCCCGACACGTCCTGGATGCGCTGGCGACCGGCGGCGATGAACGGCATCATCCCGCGCAGCTCCTCGCCGATCTTCTCGATGGGGTGTGCGGCGCCGGCCCGGCGCAGCTCCTCGAACCTGCCGCGGCCGGCGCGGTTCTCCGCGATCCACTCCTCGGCGAAGGCACCCGAGCGGATCTCGCCCAGGATGGTCCGCATGGTGGCCCGCACGTGGTCGTCGACCACCCGCGGCCCGCGCGTCAGGTCGCCGTACTCGGCGGTGTCGGAGATCGAGTAGCGCATACCGGCGATCCCCTGCTCGTACATCAGGTCGACGATCAGCTTCAGCTCGTGCAGGCACTCGAAGTATGCCGACTCGGGCTGGTAGCCGGCCTCCACCAGCGTGTCGAAACCGGCCTGCACCAGCGCGGTCAGGCCGCCGCACAGCACGACCTGCTCGCCGAACAGGTCGGTCTCGGTCTCTTCGTCGAAGGTGGTGTCGAGCACACCGGCGCGTGTTGCCCCGATGGCGTGCGCGTAGGAGAGCGCCAGGTCGTGGGCCTTCCCCGAGGCGTCCTGCGCCACCGCCACCAGCGACGGCACACCACCGCCCTCGGTGTAGGTGCGCCGCACCAGGTGGCCGGGGCCCTTGGGCGCCACCATGGCCACATCCACACCCGCCGGAGGTGCGATCTGACCGAAGCGGATGTTGAAGCCATGGGCGAAGAAGATGGCGTCACCCTCACGCAGGTGGGGCCCGATCTCCGCGTCGTACACCGCCTTCTGCTCGGTGTCGGGCAGCAGGATCATGATCAGGTCGGCCTCGTCGGCGGCCTCAGCGGTCGACAGCACCCGCAGGCCGGCTTCCTCGGCCTTGCGGCGCGACGACGACCCGTCGCGCAGACCGACGCGTACGTCCACACCGGACTCGGCCAGGTTGAGCGCGTGGGCGTGCCCCTGGGAGCCGTAGCCCAGCACGGCCACCTTGCGGCCCTGGACCAGGGCTGCGTCGGCGTCCTTCTCGTAGTAGAGCTTGGCCATCTCGTCCTGCCTCGTGTCGTTCGGGGCCGGCGTGGTGCCGGCGCGTGGTTCCTTCCGGCCGTGGCCGGTCCGGTGGTGCCGTGCCGGCCGTAGCCGGTCCGGTGGTGCCGTGCCGGCCGTGGCCGGTCCGGTGGTGCTGTGCCGGCCGTGGCCGGTCCGGTGGTGCTGTGCCGGCCGTGGCCGGTCCGGTGGTGCAGTGCCGGCCGT
The DNA here is from genome assembly GCA_021826725.1 of Actinomycetes bacterium. Lineage (GTDB taxonomy): Bacteria > Actinomycetota > Acidimicrobiia > Acidimicrobiales > UBA8190 > JAJZYI01. Next base: position 8,206 of record JAKAYQ010000045.1, on the reverse strand, counting down.
GGCCGGTCCGGTGGTGCAGTGCCGGCCCGAAGGTGCAACTGCCCGATGTTGCCACGTCGGCCGGTGCCTCGTCGGCTTGGGCTCCTCCTGCCGAGCGCCACGGCAGCCAGGATCGGCCGCCGGGGCGGTCAGCCTGCCCGGTCGGCGACTGGTTGCAGCCGTCGACGGCTCCCCAGCTTGGGGAGGGCGACACGACCCGTCCGCTGCAGCTCGACGATGCCGAACGGGGAGAGCAGGTCTTCTACCCCGTCGAGCGCGTCGGGCGTGCCGGTGACTGCCACGGTGACCCGGTCGGACGCGACGTCGATGACGGTTCCGTGGAAGATGCCGGCCAAAGCGGCCACCTCGACCCGCTGCTCGGGCCCCGCTTCGACGGTTGCCAGCAGCAGCTCACGCTCGATGGCCCGTTCGGGGGCAAGCTCCGAGATGCTCACCACGTTGACGAGCTTGTCGAGCTGCTGCACGATCTGCTCAAGCGGCGCAGACTCGACGTCGACCACGATGGTGATGCGGCTGAAGCGCTCGTCGTCTGTGGGGGCCACCGCCAGGGAGAAGATGTTGTACCCCCGGCGGCTGAACAAGCTCGCCACCCGGGCCAGCACCCCGGCCTTGTTCTCCACCAGCACCGACAGGATGTGGTGGCGTGAGGTCGTTGACGCGCTCATCGCCCGCCCTCCCCTTCTGCAGGGCCCTCGATGATGTCGTCGTTGGACGCACCGGCGGGGACCATCGGGTACACCTTTTCGAAGGCATCGGTCCGAAAGTCGATGACGACCGGGCGGTCGTCGATGGCGTTCGCCTTGTCGATCGCCGGGGCGACGTCCTCGGGCGTCTCCACCCGCATCCCGACGCAGCCCATGGCCTCCGCCCACTTGACGTAGTCGGGCAGGTCGGGCGACAGGTACACCTCCGAATATCGCTCCTCGTAGAACAGCTCCTGCCACTGGCGCACCATGCCGAGATAGGCGTTGTTGAGGATGGCGATCTTCACCGGGATCCGCTCGGCGGTGGCCGTCACCAGCTCCTGGGCCGTCATCTGGAAGCACCCGTCGCCGTCGATGGCCCACACCATCGATCCGGGCCGGCCCACCTTGGCCCCGATCGCCGCGGGCACGGCGAATCCCATGGTGCCAGCACCACCGGAATTGACCCAGGTATAGGGGTGGTCGAACCGCCAGTACTGGGATGCCCACATCTGGTGCTGGCCGACGCCTGCCGCCACGATGGTGTCGTCCGGGGTCATGTCACGCAGTGCCTCGACCACGAACTGCGGCTTCAGCGGACCGCCTTCTTCCTGCCGGTAGCGCAGCGGATGCTCCTGCTGCCACTGCCGCACCTGCGCTATCCACGGGGCGGAGTCGGGGCGCTGCGCTGCCGGGGAGCTGGGCGCCGCCACCCCCTCCCCATCCAGGCCGAGCTGGTCCAAGGCGGTGAGGAGCTCCTCGATCACCACACGGCAGTCCCCGGCGATGGCCACGTCAGGCCTGCGCACCTTGCCGAGCTCAGCCGGGTCGATGTCGACGTGGACCACCTTTGCGCCCGGAGCGAACGCCGAGATCCTGCCGGTCACCCGGTCGTCGAACCGGCTGCCCAGCGCCAGGAGGAGATCGGCCTGCTGCATGGCGGTCACTGCCGTGTAGTTGCCGTGCATGCCCGGCATGCCGAGGTTGAGAGGATGGGAGTCCGGGAACGCGCCGCGGGCCATGAGGGTGGTGACGACAGGGATCCCGGTCCGCTCGGCCAGGGCACGAAGCGCCTGGGCGGCCCGAGCCTTCAGGATGCCGCCGCCGGCGTAGATGACGGGGCGCTGCGCGCCGAGGATCAGCTCCGCCGCCCGGCGCACGAGCGCCGGGTCACCCTCGGTCACCGGGTGAAAGCCGGGCAGGTCGAGGTCGTCGGCCGACGGCCAGTACCAGTCCATGGTGGCGTTGGAGATGTCTTTGGGCACGTCGATGAGCACCGGGCCGGGCCGGCCCGTGGTGGCGACGTGGAACGCCTCGGCGACCACCCGGGGGATGTCTGCCGCATCGGTCACCAGCCAGTTGTGCTTGGTGATGCCCATGGTGATGCTGGTGATGGCCGTCTCCTGGAAGGCGTCGGTGCCGATCGAGCCGGTCGCCACCTGCCCGGACACCACCACCAGCGGGATCGAGTCCATCATGGCGTCCATGAGCGGCGTGACGATGTTGGTGGCGCCAGGGCCGCTCGTGACCATGGCCACCCCGGGCCGGCCGGTGACGTGCGCGTAGCCCTCGGCAGCGTGCCCGGCACCTTGCTCGTGGCGGACGAGGATGTGGCGGATCGACGAGTCGAGCAACGGGTCGTAGACCGGCAGGATCGCTCCGCCGGGCAGGCCGAAGATGGTCTCGACCTGCTGCATCTCGAGGCTCTTGATGAGCGCCTGGGCGCCGGTGAGTCGCATTGTGTGCCGTCCTGATCGTGCCGGAGCGGAGCCCCGGCGGGATGGGTGGTCGTCGGATGAGGTGCGAGCGCCCGCCGGTGCAGGCGGTCGATCGGTGGTTCGGGTCCGTTACCGGCCTGAGCGTCGGCGGTCCCTGCCCGAGCACCCCCCTGTCGCCACACCTCCGGGTCCGCACCGAGCCCCGGAATTGCAACGACCTCCCGGATCGGGAGGTCGGGGGGCGCACGCGAAACGACAGGTCTGCGTGCGCTAGGCCAGGCGTACCAGTCGGAAGGTCGAAACGAACGTGCTCATACGCCCGCCAGTTTGCCACGCCGAGCCGGTCCTGGCAAGCACCACCGCCCACCTCCACCCGGCGTGAGGTCGTCCGGGGCGATCGGCTGGTTCGCGCGTCTGGTTCGGTGGGCCCGCACCCAGCGAACACCAAGCCGTGGGCCGGGCGACCCTCGACACCACGGTCCCCAGGGCCGTGCCCGCGGACCCGGCAGTGCTCCGTTCGCCGTGCCCGCGGACCCGGCAGTGCTCCGTTCGCCGTGCCCGCGGACCCGGCAGTGCTCCGTTCGCCGTGCCCGCGGACCCGGCAGTGCTCCGTTCGCCCGCTCGTTGACCCGCGTGATGGTCAAGGCTCGGTGACAGCCCCGCGCTCGGCGCCGGTGACCAGCCTGGCGTACTTGGCCAGCACGCCGGTGGTGTAGCGCGGTGCTGGCATCACCAGCTGCTGGCGGCGGCGCTCCAGCTCGGCGTCGTCGACCATCAGGTCGATCTGGTGGCCGGGGACGTCGATGACGATCCGGTCGCCGTCGGCCACCAACGCGATGGGCCCCCCGTCGACGGACTCGGGCGCGACGTGACCGACGCAGAAACCGTGGGTGCCACCGGAGAACCGTCCGTCGGTCACAAGCGCGCAGTCGCCGCCGCGCCCCGCTCCCTTCATGGCGCCGGTGACCGCCAGCATCTCGCGCATGCCGGGGCCACCCTTCGGCCCCTCGTAGCGGATGACCACCACCGTCCCCGGCTGGATCTCGCCGGCCAGGATGGCGTCGAGAGCGCCCTGCTCTCCGTCGAACACCCGGGCGGTGCCGTCGAAGTGCTCCACGTCCAGGCCGGCCACCTTCACCACCGACCCCTTGGGCGCCAGGCTGCCCGACAGGATGGCGATCCCGCCGCTGGCATGGATCGGGTCGGACAGCGGGTGGACGACCACACCGTCGGCCGCTGGCGGGTCGAGCTCGGCCAGGTTGTCCGCGATGGTCCGCCCGGTGACCGTCAGGCAGTCGCCGTGCAGCAGCCCGGCGTCGAGCAGCTCGCGCATGACCACGGCGACGCCGCCGATCCGGTCGATGTCGGACATGTGGAACTTGCCATGCGGCTTGGTGTCGGCGATGTGGGGCACGCGTGCTGCGATCCGGTTGAAGTCGTCGAGGGCAAGGTCGACGCGGGCTTCGTGGGCGATGGCCATAAGGTGGAGCACCGCGTTCGTGGAGCCTCCCAGCGCCATCACCACGGCGATGGCGTTCTCAAATGCGTCCTTCGTCATGATCTGGCGCGGACGGATCCCGAGCTCCAGCAGGTGGACCACGGCCCGCCCGCTCTCGAACGCGAGGTCGGACCGTCGGCGGTCCACTGCGGGCGGGGATGCCGAGCCGGGGAGCGACATTCCGAGCGCCTCGGCCACCGACGCCATGGTGTTCGCTGTGAACATCCCGGCACACGAACCGGCCGTCGGGCACGCGTTGTGCTCGATCAGCGACAGCTCGGCGTCCGACAGCGCGCCGGTCGAATGGGCGCCCACGGCTTCGAAGACACTGACGATGTCGAGAGCCTGGTCGCGCACCCGGCCCGGCAGGATCGACCCGCCATACAGGAACACCGACGGCAAGTCGAGGCGGGCGGCGGCCATGAGCATGCCCGGCAGCGACTTGTCGCAGCCGGCGAAGGTGACGAGTGCGTCGAAGCGCTCCGCGTGCATGACCGTCTCCACCGAGTCGGCGATCACCTCGCGCGACACGAGCGAGGCCCGCATCCCCTCGTGCCCCATCGAGATGCCGTCGGAGACGGCGATCGTCACGAACTCGATCGGAAAGCCGCCGGCAGCGTGCACGCCCTCCTTGGCCCGCTTGGCCAGGCCGTCAAGCGGCAGGTTGCATGGCGTCACCTCGTTCCACGACGACGCCACACCGACCTGGGGCTTCTCCCAGTCGTCGTCGGTCATGCCGATGGCCCGGAGCATGGCGCGAGCCGGAGCCCGGGTGGGTCCATCGGTGACGTCCCGGCTGCGGATCTTCAGATCGGGGCGCTCAGGGGATGCGAGTTCGTGTCCTGCGTCAGGCATGCCCCGACAATACGGTGTGGTCCCGGGCGGTGCGATCCCACGTGATGCAGGCAGGACCGCGGCACAGTCCTCGACCACTGCCGAGGCGTGGTGACGCCTACCGCCGAACGAGCGAGGACCCCGGCCGCAGGTCACCACCCCGACCGCCTGAAGCACAAGGGGAGCTGGATCGCTGGGTTGCCGAGTCGCTGGGTTGCCGAGTCGCTGGGTTGCCGAGTCGCTGGGTTGCCGAGTCGCTGGGTTGCCGAGTCGCTGGGTTGCCGGGCGGAAGCTGTCAACCACTTTGAGACGGGTGTCGTTCAATCGTTCTGCACCAGTGCCTCCTGAGGCTGGTTGATCCACGCCACGGTCGGCAATTTCGGCGGTGTGGGTCGCCGCACGAACCGGGAGGGGTTGTGGGCGTCCGGGCCCGTCCCTACCGACATCGAAGGCAACACGCCCCCAGCCGGTGCCCCCGTCTGCGTGCTCCCGCCGCGGACCTTCCCTGGGGCGATCTTCGCCGCACCGAGCAGCAATCGATCCCTTGACGGCGGCACCGTCGGCGATGCGCACATCGACGGCGACACCGATGCTGGCCGGAGCACGATGGTCCGGCTCCCCCTGGCGGGCACCGCCGCGCGGAGCCAATGGACCACCGCCTTGACAGGCCCGGGCGCCACCCCATCCGCTCGGCGCGACCGCCCAGCCGGCACCGCCAGGCACCGCCAGGCACCGCCACACCGTCAGGCACCGCGGCACTGGCAGCAACATGCGTGCGGTACACGGTGGCGTTTCCCGATGATCAACGCATCGCGATGCTCTGCTTCGCCGTCATCCACCCGTCTCGTACGCCAGTCTCCCTGTCGCCGCTCGACACCCTCGCTGCCGCCGCCGGGTTCATCGACGCCGACGGATGCATCCTGCTGCCAATTCCCTGAACGGTCCGGGTCATCTCGCCGCTGGTTCGCCAGGCAGGCTCTGCCGTGCGTTCCCGGCCGTTCCTCCCCCAGCCGGCGATCAGCCCTGGAGCTTTGCCAGCTCAGCGGCCACGGCCTTGCCGTTGGCCTTGCCCTCGGTCCGGCGCATGACATGCCCGGTGAAGAAGCCGGCCAACTTGGCCTCACCACCGCAGAACCGCTCCCACTCGTCGGGATGCTCGGCCACCACGGCGGCCACCACCTCGGTAAGCGAGCCGGCAGCCAGCGCCTCGAACCCCATCCGCCGGGCGATCTCCACCGGCGCACCGCCACCGGTCACCAGCTCGGCCAGGACCGCTTTGGCCTGGGTGGCGGACAGCTCCTGACGCTGCTCCATCTGCAACAGCGCCGTGTAGGCGGCGGGGTCGACTTCGCGGGCTGCCGCTGCGTCGGCCGCAGCCTCGTTGGCCGTGCGGGCCAGTGCCAGCGCGGGCTCGACCCCCGCTCCGGCTGCTGCGACTACCAGGTGGTCGAGCCCGAGCTCCACCACGGTGGCCACCTGGTCGGCCCGCGCATCGGACGCGCCCCCGACGCCGAACACGGCGACGACCGCACGCCGACGATCGGCGGGCATCGGCCCGAGCGACGACCGCACGTCCTCGACCCAGGCCGCATCGGGAGCCAGGGGCACCAGGTCGGGCTCAGGGAAGTACCGGTAGTCGTACGCCTCCTCCTTGGAACGAAGCGCCACCGTGCACCCGCGGCCCTCGTCCCAGTGCCGGGTCTGCTGCTCCACTCGGCCACCGCCTTCGACGATGACCACCTGCCGCTCGATCTCGTGGTCGACGGCCCGCGACAGCGAGCGCAAGGAATTGAGGTTCTTCACCTCGCAGCGTGTCCCCAGCTCCAGATCCCCGATCCGCCGGACCGACACGTTGGCGTCGACCCGCATGGAGCCCTCCTCCATGCGCCCGTCAGACGCACCCGACGCCACCAGGATCGCTCGCAGCTCCGAGGCGTACAGGCGGGCCTGGGTCGCCGACGTGATCGCCGGCTCGGACACGATCTCCACCAGTGGCACCCCGGCGCGGTTGTAGTCCACCAGCGCGTAGCCCGCACCATGGATCCGGCCCGTGTCGCCGACATGGGAGGTCTTTCCGGTGTCCTCCTCGATGTGAGCCCGCTCCACCCCCACCCGCGAGCCGTCGGGCAGGTCGAGGTAGCCCGCGACGTTGATCGGCTCGTCGTACTGGCTGACCTGGTAGTCCTTCGGCATGTCGGGATAGAAGTAGTTCTTGCGGTGGAAGACCGACGGGTGCACCTCGCAGTGCAGCGCCAGACCGATCCGCATCGCCAGCTCCACCGCCGCTGTGTTCAGCACCGGCAACGACCCCGGCAAGCCGAGGCAGACCGGGCACACGTGGGTGTTGGGCTCCGCACCGAACTCGTTGCGACAGCCGCAGAACAGCTTGGTCGCGGTGCGGAGCTCGCAGTGCACCTCGAGGCCGATCACGGCCTCCCAGCCGGCAGGGGCGCTCACCGTGCACCGCCCACGGCCGGCATGCCGGCCGTGGCCAGCGTCGAAGCTGCGACCCGGGGGACCGGGGTCGACGGGGCAGCCCGCTCGAGCACGGCAGCCGCCGCGACCATGGCCGCTTCGCCGAGCGCCGGAGCCAAGATCTGCACGCCTATTGGCAGGCCTGCGCCATCGGTCCCGAACGGCACGCTGATGGCCGGGTGGCCGGCCAGGTTGGTGGGAATGGTGCACACGTCGCTCAGGTACATGGCCAGCGGGTCGTCGACCTTCTCCCCCAGCCGGAAGGCAGTGCCCGGTGTGGTGGCGGCCAGGAGCACGTCGAAGCGCTCGTAGGCACGGGCGAACGCCTCGATGATCACGGTCCGGACCCGTTGGGCCTGCGCGTAGTACGCGTCGTAGTACCCGGCAGACAGGGCGTAGGTACCGAGGAGTATCCGGCGCTTCACCTCGGGACCGAAGCCGGCAGCCCGGGTCCGGGCGTTCATGTCGGCCACGTCGTCACCGTCGACCCGCAGGCCGTACCGGACGCCGTCGTAGCGGGACAGGTTGGACGACGCCTCGGCCGGCGCCAGCAGATAATAGGCCGGCAAGGCGAAGCGCAGCTCCGGGATGGGCACGCTGTCCACCGTGGCGCCGGCGACAGCCAGGGCGTCGGCCGCCTCGGCCACCCGGCTCCGCACGTCTGCGTCGACGCCCTGGGCGTCGGTCAGTTCCGTGACGAGCCCGACGCGCAGGCCCTGGACCCCTGCACTGACGGCAGGACCACAGGCCGGCGGCACGTCGACCAGCGAGGTGGAGTCCCGGGGGTCATGGCCGGCGATGACGTCGTACAGCGCGGCAACGTCCGCCACGGAGCGGGCAATGGGCCCGACCTGGTCGAGCGAGCTGGCAAAGGCAATCAGGCCATAGCGCGACACGGTGCCGTACGTCGGCTTCATCCCGACGACCCCGCAAAGGGCGGCAGGCTGGCGGATGGATCCTCCGGTGTCGGACCCGAGGGCCAGCGGGGAGGCCGGCCG
>JAKAYQ010000274.1 GCA_021826725.1 Actinomycetes bacterium | reverse complement strand
CCGATCTCGGCCAGTGGGTGGCGGAAGGGATGTCGTCGATTGACGGCATTCCCTTGGTCGGCAGCCCCATGGCCTCGAAGAGCCGTTCGGTGTCCAGGTGGCCGTCACGGGGACCGGCGTCTGTCATGTAGCCCCGTTCTCGAGGTGGGTCCTGCGCAGGGATCCGATGATCAGGTCGTTCGCCAGCGCCCGGTCGATCCGTCTCCAGGCCGGGTTGGTGTCCCATACGGCGTGGACCCGGTCGTGGCAGGCCCGGTCCACGGGCAGGAGGTCCTCGAAGCGTTCCTGGCCGAGGTTGCGGTAGCTGCGGTGGTGCAGGTCTCCGCAGTCGAGATGCCACGCCCCGCCGCAGACCACGCAGGACGGCTCGGCTCCGTACCGGCTGACCCACTCCCCGTACCAGTGGCGACGAATCTCCAGCCATTGGGGGCTGGCCATCCAGCAGCCATAGGCTCTGCGGCGAAGGACTCGACGATGCGACCACGCCGCTCCCGGCCGAGGGTCACGCATCGGTCGGTATCCGCATGGCGGCCTCGTAGACCTCCCGGGCACGGCGGAGCTCGGCGCCGTCAGGGCGGTCGGTCCAGGGCTGCAGGTCGAGCATGATCGGCGGGGCGGAGCGGAGCAGGAGCAGACCCTGGCCGACTGGGATCTGGCGGATGTCGGACGGTTCCAGGATCGGGTGGCGGCGTACCGACACCGACACACTGCCTTCTCCCGTCCGGTGTCCGTGGGTTCGGGTCATCTCCTGGACCTCTCGGTCACCGATCAGCCGGGAGATGTCGGCCAGGTCGTCGGCGTTGGTGGACCCGCCGAGCACGATCTTGGCGATGGCCGAGTCCCATATAGCTCCTGCGGCTTCGGTTCCCCACCGGTCGCGGGCCTGGGCCAGGGACTGCAGCACGGCCAGGGTGGTGATGCCGCTCCCGCCGCCCTCCGACATCAGAGAGGGTAGAGAAGGGAGGGGGTAGTTGGAGGCTTCGTCGAGCAGGAGCGCCAGCGGGGGGTCGAGCCGGGCTCCGGTCGAGGAGGCGGCGTGGCGCTTGGCCGTGTCGACCACGTCTTCGATCAGGGCGGCCACCAGCGACGCGGTGGCAGAGGCTCCCGAGGCGCTGCCCAGCAGGTAGATGGTGCCTTTTTCACGCAGGAACGTCGCCGGGTCGAACTTGTCGCCGGGCGCCGGGCTGACGGCTGCGAGGACGTCGGGGTCGGCCAGCGAGGCGAAGGTGTTGGCCACCAGTGCCCACACCGAATCCCGGGTGCGCTGGTCAGCGGAGAGGACAGCGTCGAGGGCCCGGTCCCAGCCCGGTGCCGCTGCGGGGTCGTCGGCCAGGACCGCAACGGCCTCCTTGGCTCCGCCGGCGGCGTGGGACCAGCGGTACAGATGGACGGGGGGCCGGTCGTCGAGTGCGGCGGCATGAAGCAGGCAACGGACCACCGTGAGCGCCTGCTGGCGCCAGAAGGTGCCGTTCTCCATCCCGGAGCGGCCGCTGGACGGAACGAGCGTCTCGGCCCGCAGCATCGCCGTCTGTGGCCGCCGGCACCCCTGCACCAGAGACCACCGCAGCGAGGGCATCGCCCCGGGAGCCCTGCCCAGGCCTTGGGGGTCGAAGACTGCGGCCGGGCCGTTCTTCTGGCGGGAAGCGAGGGTCACGGCCAGGTTGTCGGGCCGGGTGCTGGTCGTCACCACAGCTCCGGGGGCGTCGAGAATCATGGGGATTACAACCGAGGTGCCCTTCCCGGAACGGGGTGGCCCCAACAGCAGGATCGAGTCCTCCACCGACGCCCAGCAGTTCACTCCCCGGCTCCGTCCCAGCCGGTAGCCCACCTCGCGGCACGCCGGCTGCGACAGGGAGGGGCGAAGGGTGGAGGCTCGCTTGATCAGTACTCGGCTGCCGGCGGATGCCTTGACCTCGTGGCGCTTGGCTATCCCGTCGCGTGCATGTCGATGCGGGGCCCTGTGCGACAACGCAGCACGCCAGAGGAGCCACGCGATCGAAAAGGCGACCAGCAGCACCACCGCCGTGCTGGCCCAGTAGAGAGCCGCTGGCCCCACAGGGTGGTGCCAGGCCGCTGACGGGTCGCCGACATGAGCGAACGAGGTCAACCCAGCGAACAGATGGTGATGTGGAACCGCATCGCCTGCGATCACAGCGGAGGCGACGCCTGCCGTCCACAGAACAGCCGTCAGGGTGAGCATCGCTGCGACGACCAGGAGGGCATGGTCCCTCGAGTCACGCTTCACTGCCGGGCTGGTCATGGTTCCACCTCGCGGTTGGTGATCGGTCCTCGGCCTGATGGCGATGGCCTGTCAGGTAGGGCTTAGTGGTCACCGATCCCGGGCCGATTCACCATGTAGAGCACTGAACCATAAGGGAGCTGCTGGTCGCCTCGGGCTCGTCGCAGTTGTTGTGGTCGATCGAGAGGAGGCAAGCGAGAGTGCAAGTGTTCGTTGGCCCTGACTGGGCCGAGGAACATCACGACGTCGAGATCCGCGATGGCGAGGGCCGCTGGCTGGGCCGGGCCCGACTGGCCGAGGGCGTGGAAGGCATGGACCGGTTCCACGCCCTGGTGGCAGAGCACGTTGAGCTCCTCAGCCGCGCTCGATGGTGTCGCGGAGCTTAGCACGATGAGCTCCCGAGAGCACGGGTGGCATGAGGCTAAACGCCGCGCCGCGCGACGTCATATTTGCGGAGAGCAGCCCATGGAGCGGCGCACAAAGGCCTTCGCCCTGTCGTGGTCGGGCGCCAGCCTCGCACTCGCGCGCCTGCATGCTGCGCTCAGCCAGCCGGGGCCGGCTGGGGCCCGCGCACCAGCCGGCCGGGTGCTTCGCCCGTGGCTGTACCCGAGGTGTAGGTCTCGACACCCCGCACGAAGGTGTGCACGTAGCCGTCGGCCCGCTGGAGGAGCCGGCGGCCGCCGGCGGGCAGGTCGTAGCAGACCTCGGGACGCCGGGCCATCAGGCCCTCGAAGTCGATGACATTGATGTCGGCCCGGTAGCCGGGCCGCAGCACTCCTCGGTCGTAGAGGCGAACCGTGCGGGCGGTGTCGCGGGAGTGGCGCTGGACGAGGAACTCGACGGGCAGCCGCCCGTGGTCCCGGTCTCGGCCCCACATGGTGAGCATCGTGGTTGGGAAGCTGCCGTCGCAGATGGTGCCCACGTGGGCGCCGCCGTCGCCGAGGCCAGGGACGGTGTAGGGGTGGGCCAGCATGTCGCCGACGGCGTCGAGGTTGCCGCCGCCGACATTGAGGGTCGGCATGTAGTTGAGCGTAGGCATGTACAGCAGCGTCCTGCCTTCATCAGCGATCAGGAGGTCGTAGACGAAGTCGTCGGCCACCCGCCCGGCGCGCTCGGCGCGCGCCGCGACACTGTCGGACAGGGCCGGCTCGTAGTCGGGCGGGTCGCCCAACTCGAACATGAACTTGAACCGGCTGATAACCGTTCCGCCGATCTTGTCGCGCACGCCTTCACTGCTGTTGGCATCGAGCACCCGGGACTTGAAGCTCGGATCGGCCATGATTCGGGCCTGGTCGGCGGGCGCGAGCGTGGCGATCTCCCGGAAGACGGGGTTGGCCATGAACGGGTGCAGCGTGCACTGCAGCCCGAACAGCAGGCCGACAGCTCGCGTGGCTACCTGGCCG
>JAKAYQ010000273.1 GCA_021826725.1 Actinomycetes bacterium | reverse complement strand
CGCCGGATGAGCCTGGCGGCGCTGCGCCTGGCCGGGGAGGCAGGCGACGCCCGATGCCTGGCGGAAGTGCTGCTGTGCCGGTCGACCGTCCTGTTCCATCCCGAAGACCTGGCGGAACGCCAGGCCGTGGTCGACAGGCTGGCGGTGGTGGCCGCTGCACTTGCCGACAACCGGCTGGCTGGCTTCGTCCACCAGCACCGAGCCGAATGTCTGGTGCAACGAGACGAGGTCGACGCGGCCCGGGCGCACGTCGACCTGGCCGCCACCCTGGTCGGCTCCCACCCCATGCTGTCGCATCGCGTCGCTGTGACGAGGTCGATGCTGACCCTCGTGGACGACGACTGGATCGGCGCGCTGGCGTCCTCGTCCGCCACGCTGCGCGCCGGGCAGCGCATGGGCGACCACGGATTCTCGTGGACGGCGCACCTGCTGCAGATGGCCGTCGTCCACTACAACCGCCGCGACCTCGCCGAGCTCAGGGCCATGCGCCACGTCCTGCGGGAGCGGTCGCCCGGCCGACCTGGCCAGCCGACCTGGCAGCCGCTGGAGGCCGTGATCTCCTGCTGGCTCGGAGACCTCGACGAGGCCCGCCGGATGCTGCGAACGCTGGCGACCGACGGGTGCCGCCGGCTCCCGCTCGATCAGATGTGGTTCTGCAACGTGGGGTTGCTGGTCGACGTGGTCGACGCGATCGACGACGTTCCTGCGGCTACCGAGCTGCACCGCGTCCTGCAGCCGTTCGCTGGGCAGCGCGCCACGGTCCCGGGTGTGATCGCCCTTGCCCCGGTGTCCTACTACCTCGGCGCGCTCAACCGGGTGCTCGGTCGCCTCGACGAAGCGGAACACTGGTTCCGGCACGCCGTCCGCACGACGCTGCGAACACCGCTGCCGTCTCATCCCGGCCCATGGGCGCTGGCCGGGCTCTCCAACGTCCTGGCCCGGCACGGTGGTGCCGCCATGGCGGCCGAAGCGACCGAGGCGGCCGAAGCGGCCGAGCGGCAGGCGAGAGCATCGGGCTCGACGGCGGTGCTGGACCGTTTGCGTGCCACGGCGGTGTCGTGATCTGGGGGTATGGCGCCGGTCCCCACACGGTCGGCGAGCAGGCGACGCCGGGAATCTCCTTGCGCACTGGCGTGGCACACCACAGCGGCCGCCGACGCGGCCACGCACTGACGAGCAAGCGCCACCATCACAGCAGCGCGCGAGCGGCCACGAGGTGGTAGTGCGCACGCTCCAGTTCGAGCTTGGCCACGGCATCTGGCTCGTCGACAGCGGCGTCGGCACCACCACCACCACCGCCACCCCCGTCGACGTCCCCGACATCAACCGCAGCGACCAGCTGCCGGAATTGCCGGCGAGCACTTCGTCGTGGTTGCACCCCGACCCTGCGCTGCAGCCCTGACACGAGCATCGAGAGGTCCCGCCGGTCTGTCCGCTCGGCAAGGCGGCCTGGGAGCCGGTGGCCGACAGGCCGTGCGTGACGGCCTAGGCTGGGTCGGACTCCGAACGGCTCCAACGTCGTCATGAAAGCCCGGACGCCCGGGCAGGATCGATCACCGCACAAAGGTGCACCGGTCGACGTCGTCGGTTCCGTGCTCGCCCGAGTGGCGTGCGTACGGGGTCAGCGGTTCACGAAACACCGGGGAGTGGCGCAGTGGTAGCGCACCTGCTTTGGGAGCAGGAGGTCGCGGGTTCAAATCCCGTCTCCCCGACGGGTGCTCAGAAGTTCGGTGGCGGGGTGCGGCACGAGCGGCAGCGCTCCGGGTCGTGCCCCGCCTCACCACCACACGCGTGTCGGCTGTGGCTGCGCTCCGAAGACCGGTCGGCTGCGACCCTCTTCACCACCACGCATGGGTCGGCTGTGGCCGCACCGCCGTAGGCCGGTCGGGCGTGGCACGCCAGCCCCTGCTGCCGCTGTGCGACGCGTGGTCAGGACCCGCCGGGCCGTCGATCGACGGCCCTCCAGGGCACCGCGCTATCGCGAGGCAGCCACGCCCGGCGGTGTCGCCAGCAGGCATGCAGATACGGAACAACCGCTCGAGTCGTCGGCGTGCTGCAGGAGATAGGCAACGACATCGGCTGCCCGGTAGGTGCTGCCGTCGTCGGCGGCCGGCAGCCTCGAAAGGAACGACAGGTCCGGCCCCATGGTCACGAGCGCCGGCTCCACCGTGGCGTCTCGGTGGCGTTGACCGAGCCCGATCGCCGCGATCAAGCCGTTGCACAGGCAGTGGCGCCCCACCGTGTCGCTCTCCTTGCCGCCCTTGCGCACATAGGCGCGGACCGGCTCGGCCGGGCAGCGGTACCCGATCTCGCCGTCGGGCGCCCGAAACGGGACCCGCAGGTAGCCGGTGTCGCACACGCGCTGACGACCGGCGTACACCGTGGCGTCGGTGATGGTCCCCGGGAGCTCGGCCACCTTGAACGGGAACCCGGTGGGCGATGCCAGGGGATCGGCTCGCACGCGCAGGACGCCGGAGCGGGCACGGTCGATGATCGCCTGCTTGAGCAGGGGATCGAACCCCGACTCCTCGCTCAGGGCGAATGCTGATCCGACCTGGATCCCGGCGGCCCCGACGCTGCGGGCGGCCTGGAGCATCTCCGGGCTCGCGTAGGCGCCCGCCAGCCAGTAGGGCAGTCCGAAGGAGGCAACCTTCTCCAAGTCGGCCACGTCGCGCGGTCCGTAGATCGGCTGCCCGTCGTCGTCCACGGTGAGCGGCCCCCGAGGCGGAGCACTGTGACCTCCTGCGATGGGTCCCTCCACGACGAACCCATCAGGCCGGGTCCGAGGATCGCGGGCAAGGTACGTGGACAGCACGTGCGAGGCGACGATGGCGAGGAACGTCGGGCGGCCGACCTCGGTGGCCACGCCGGAGATCAGCTCGGGGTGGATCTCGACGCTGGCAGGACCCGACACGCTGCCGGCCACGTCGGCACCGGCCACGTCGACGGCGATCGTACCCGTGCGGCCAGCCGCCAAGGCATCGAGAAGGGCGGGGAACGCGGCGGGGATGCCCGCCCCGACGAGCACGTAGTCGACGCCGGCGAGCATGGCGCCGTAGACCGCTGCCGGCGTGATCATCTGGAGCTTTTCGAGGTAGTTGACCCCGACCTTCCCGTCGTGTGCGTCCTTGGCGAGGAACACTTCCACGAAGTTGGCCGCGACGACGAGCTCGGTCGTGCGCGGGCTGGGGTGCAGCGACGGGCGCGTCGCCAGCCGGAACGGCTGCTTGGGGCCGATGCCGCCGGCGACGTAGTAGCGGTCCACGATCCGCTCGGCGATGGCCGCGTCAGGGAAGCTGGCGAGCGCCCGGCGGATGTGCCCCCCAGGGTCTCCCAATTGCATGCGGCGGATCATCAGGGTGTCCAACGCCACCCCCGACACCACTCCGAGCTGGCCGGTCACGGCGACCGCCCGGGCCAGCTGCCACCCTGAGACACCCACACCCATGCCGCCCTGGATGATCTGCGGCCATACGCCGCCGCCCGAAGAGCTCGTCATCGCCGGACCCCACGTTGGGCCTCGGGCGCGGACCACGCCTCCGAACCGCGACCGCCGCCGGAGGTCCGGTCAGAGGCGCGGAGCTGGCGAGCCGGTGCGAGCGCGTTCACGTTACGACAGTACCTCACCTTGAGCTAGTGACTATACGTTCATTTCGATGCGGAACGATGGT
>JAKAYQ010000272.1 GCA_021826725.1 Actinomycetes bacterium | reverse complement strand
CATGAGACAGCGTCGGGTCTGTTGAGCGCCACTCGTTTTGGTCATGAAGCGGCGTGAAGCGCCATTCGTTCTGACCGCCGGGGGGTAGCGGGGGGCCGCCGGTTGCGGCGTCGGGGTGCGGGCGGTCAGCGTGGTGGGCGTCCTGTCGCGAACGAGCCCCGCCGCTGTCTTTTTGCCGGAATGGCGGCGGGGCCCGTGTGATGCTGCGAGGTGTAGCTCGCATGATGATGGTAGAGCCTGACGTGGAGCGGGTCGAGGCGAGGCTGGTTGCTGGCGAGTTCGGCTGTGGCGCTTGTGGACAGGGCCGGCTGCGGCCTTGGGGGTTCGCCCGACTACGAACGCTGCGCGACAGGGGCAGAGAGCTGATGGTCCGGCCGCGCAGGGCCCGCTGCGGTTCGTGCCTGGTCACCCATGTGTTGTTGCCGACCGTGGCGTTGCTCCGCCGCCGTGATCTGGCCGAGGTGATCGGCGAGGCGTTGAGGGCTTGTTTCGTCGAGGGTCAGAGCCGGACGGCTGTGGCCGCCGGCGCTGGGGTGCTTCCCGCGACCGTCCGGGGCTGGTTGCGTCGCTTCGCCGCGAGGGCGCCGGAGATCCGGGTGGTCTTCAGCACCTGGGCGCACCACTTCGACGCCAGCTTGGGGGCGATCGAGGCGCGTGGCTCGCCGCCGGTGGATGCGTTGGAAGCGATCGGGGTGGCGGCCGCCGCTGCGGCTCGGCGGCTGGGCCCGGGACCGTTGTGGGGTTTCGTGGCCGGGGCGTCGGGCGGGTTGCTGTTGTCCAACACGAGTTGCCCTCTGCCGGCGGGGAGCTGAAGCCCTCAAGCTGTGAGTGACCCGGAATGGGCACGACGAGGAGGGCCACAGGTGGACATCGACGGGCACCGCCAGGCGGTGGGACTGTTCCGCTACTCGCTGATCCGGCCGTTGGCCGAGCCCGGTCTCGGTGCTGCTGAGCGCGGAGCGTTGGTGCGCGCCGCGGTGAGCGTGGACCATGTCGGCCCCGACGGCGCCCGGGTCGAGGTCTCCGCCACCAGCATGCGCCGCTGGCTGCGGGCATGGCGCGCCGGGGGTTTCGCCGGGCTGGTCCCCGCCGTGCGCGCTCAGCCGACGCGCACTCCCGCGGAGATCCTCGACCGGGCGGTGGTGCTCAAACGAGAGGCGCCGGGACGGACCGCCGCCCAGGTCGCCCGGGCCTTGGCCGAGGCGGGGGAGGGTGTCGTCTCGGCACGCACCTTGCAGCGCCACTTCGCCCGAGCCGGGCTGAACCGCTCCCCTGACGGGTCCCCGCCCCGGGCGTTCGGTCGTTTCGAGGCGGCCGAGTTCGGCGATCTTTGGACCGGAGACGGACTGCACGGCCCGGCGGTGGCCGGGCGCAAGACGGTTCTGTGCGCGTTCATCGACGATTGGTCACGGGCTGTGCCGGGATGGCGGTGGGGTCACTCCGAGGACACCGTGCGCTTGGAGGCCGCCCTGCGACGGGGACTGGAGTCGCGGGGGGTCCCGCGCAAGTGCTTCGTCGACAACGGCAGCGCGTTCATCTCCGCCCCGTTCAACCGGACCCTCGCGGTGCTCGGCATCGCCATCGCCCACTCCAAACCGGGCCAGCCGGCCTCGCGGGGCAAGGTCGAGCGTTTCTTCGCCACCGTGCGCACACAGTTCCTCGTCGAGCTGGCCGCCCGGGGCGGTGCGGCCAGCCTGGCCGAGCTCAACGAGCTGTTCGGCGCCTGGCTCGAAGGCGTCTATCACCGGGCCCGGCATTCCGAGACCGGCGAGAGCCCACTCGAACGGCTGATGCGGGCCAAGGCGCTGCGCCGCCCGAGCCCCGCCGAGCTGCACGAGGCGTTCTTGTGGTCGGCGACACGAACGGCGGACAAGACCGCCGCTGTCAGCCTCTTCGGCAACCACTACGAGATCGACGCCGCCTTGGCCCAGGTCAAGGTCGAGCTGGTCTTCGACCCGTTCGACCTGACCGACATCGAGGTCCGCTATCAGGGCCGCCCGATGGGCGCCGCCGTTCCCCGGCGGATCCGCCACCACACCCATCCCCAGGCGCGGCCCGACACGCCACCACCACCGAAGCCGTCGGGGATCGACTACCTGGGTCTGGTGGCACAACGCGTCGCGGCGGAGTCCGCCCGGCGCATCGCGTACGCAGAGATGGGCTCGCCGGTGCCGGCCGGCAGCGACGGACACAACAGCGACGTACACAACAGCGACGGCGACGATCCCGGCAGCAGCAACGACGACAGTCACGACAACAACGACGAGGGGATCGAGCGATGAGCGTCGACAGGCTCTGCAGCTACTACGGCTTCACCCGCATGCCATTCGGCCGCGACCTGGCACCCGGGTCGCTGTTCCACTCCGGGGCGCACTGCGAGGCCGTGGCCCGGCTGAGCTGGTGCGTGGCCGAGCGGGGGCTCGCCACTCTCACCGGAGAGGTCGGCTGCGGCAAGACCGTCGCCGCCAGGGCAACCGTTGCCACCCTCGATGCGTCGCGGACCCAGGTCATCTACTGCCCCAACCCGACCGTCGGCGGCCGGGGGATCTTGTCGTTGGTGGTCGCCGCTTTGGGTGCCACACCCCGGTTCCACCGCGCTGGCCTGGTCCCCCAAGCCGCCGAGGCGCTGGCGACCGCGGAGGCCGAGCGGGGACGGCGGGTGCTGCTCATCATCGACGAAGGGCACCTGCTCGATCCCGACCAGCTCGAGGACCTCCGGATGATCACCAACGCCGAGATGGACAGCCGCTCCCCGGCCGCGGTGATCCTCATAGGACAACCAACCCTGCGAAGGCGGCTGCACCAAGGGACGATGGCCGCGTTGGACCAGCGCATCACCTTGCGGGTCCACATGGACGGCATGGACCTGGCCGAGACCTTGGCCTATGTGCGCCATCACCTGAGCCTTTCGGGGCGCACCGACCCGTTGTTCTCCGACGACGCGGTGGCGGTGATCGCCCATGCCAGCCGAGGCCTGCCCCGGGCGGTCAACAACCTGGCCCTCCAAGCACTCGTGGCGACCTTCGCCGCCGACAAGGCCATCGTCGACCAGGACGCAGCGAAGATGGCTGTGGTCGAGGTCAACGGTGAATGAACCCGCGGCGTCCGCTTCACTCCACGTGGCCGGCGGGCGGCCCCTGCCCGCACCGCCCGGCTGGCCGGCCCCAGCCGGACCTGCCGCGTGGGCCGGCATGGCCGGGGCGATCGCCGAGACCATCGCCCCCGCCACCGAGGCCGACCCCGTCGCCATCCTGGCCCAGCTGCTCATCGGCGCCGGGGCGGTCATCGGGCGCGGCGCGTGGGTGACCGTCGAGGCCACCCGCCATCACCCCAACGAGTTCGCCGTCCTCGTCGGCGACTCGGCCAAGGCCCGCAAAGGGTCCTCCTGGGACCACGTCGAGGCCGTCCTGGCCCGAGCCGACCCCGGCTTCGCCGCCAGGACCCGCAGCGGCCTGTCGACCGGCGAAGGGCTCATCTGGGCCGCCCGCGACCCCGACGGCACCGACCCCGGCAACCCCGACCCCCGCCTGCTCGTCGTCGAAGCCGAGTTCGTCTCGGTGCTCAAAGCCACCGGACGTGACATCAACACCCTCTCGCCGGTGCTACGCGCCGCGTGGGACAGCCGCCCCCTCGCCACCCTCACCCGCAGCTCCCCCATGCGAGCAACCAGAGCCCACATCGCCGTCATCGGATGCTCC
>JAKAYQ010000271.1 GCA_021826725.1 Actinomycetes bacterium | reverse complement strand
TTCAGGATCGCTCGATGCCAGCCGGTCCGGGTCCCGAGAGCCCGACATCGCCGGCCGACCCGCTCCGGTCCTCGAATCCACGGGCGCATGTCGGCCTCGAATGGAGCCGTGAAGAGGCTGGGCTAGGGCACGTGGAGGGCACGGCGGTCACTCACGGAGGCATCAATCAGGTCCACACCCCCGCTGACCTGCACCTTCTCGGTGGTCGGGACCGGCGTCGATCCGGTGACCTCGCGCTTTTCAGGCGCGCGCTCTGCCAACTGAGCTACCCGACCGGGTCGGCTCCGGAGATCCGGAGCCTGCGGTCCTGACGGGATTTGAACCCGCGACCTCCGGCTTGACAGGCCGGCGTGCACTCCAAACTGCACCACAGGACCTCGGTGTCCTGGCCCCGTCGCGGCACCCCCAACGGGATTCGAACCCGTGTTACCGCTCCGATCTGGCGGCGTCCTTGGCCACTAGACGATGGGGGCCGGACGTGACCAGAGCCTTCGCAGGTTAGCAGTTTCCTGCGGCACTCCCGACGGGCTCATCGGGGTCGGCTGGGTTCACCGGGTTCACCGGGTTCACCGGGTTCACCGGTGTTGGCGGGGCTCGCCGGGAGCGCCAGGGTCCCCCCGGGTCAGCCGGGTCCACTGGGGTCCACCCGGGTGGCTGGGCTCACCAGGGTCGGCTCGGATCGCCGGGCTGTGGTGTGCTCGGGCTGCTCGGAAGGACCCAGGTGGCACCGTCTGCGGTGTCACGCACCTCCACGCCCAGCGCCACCAGCCTTTCCCGGATGGCGTCGGCGTCGGCGAAGCGCCGGTCGGTCCGTGCTGTGGCCCGGAGCAGCAAGGCCAAATCGATGTAGGGGCCGACGACCTCGGCTGGGTTGCGGGTCCCCTCGTTGGCCACCTCACCCAACTCTGTCACCATGCTGCGGAGAGTGGCTCGAACGCGGTCCTGTTCGTCGGACTGGGTCGGATCCGATCGCCAGCCCCAGAGCTCGGACTCGAGATCGGTGATGGCAGCGACCATGGCTGGTGCGTCACCGGCGGCTCGGGCCTGCCGGAACTGCTCCTGGAGGGACCGAGCCGCCCGCAGGAGGGGGTTGCCCGCTCCTGGCACCGCAGGGCTCGGTCCCGCTGATGCGCCAGCCGCACCTGGGCCGCCCTCCTCGGCAGGGTCCCGGGTCCCTGGCCCGTGGGTGCCGCCGGTCGTCGTGCCGCGGACGCTCAGGTTGTCGCTGGTCCGATGACCGGAAGCTCTGTCGGCCCCGTCCCCATCCGGATCGGTCAGGCCGACCGTGGTGTGGTCGCCGGGGCGGCCAATGCCGACCCGGTGGCGCCGCAGGTCGTCGGCGACGTGGAGGACCTCGGTGATCGAGGCTGTGCTACCCGACGGCAGGACGCTCGATCGCCCGCGGACCCGGATGGTGACCCCACCGAGCCCGGCGACGCTCGACTCCCCGGCGTCGAGGTCGACCACGAGAGCGGTGTGCTCGTCGACCCCGAGGACGAACGTGTCGTCGGGGAGCTCCCGCTCGAGCTGAGCGAGCCGCAGCTCGCCTAGGTAGCAGAAGCGGGTGTCGTGGGTCCCGCCCTCGGCGTTGTCGAAATGGGGGACGACCGCGGTGTGCAGGCGGTGGTCGACGCTCTGCAGCAGGTCGATCCCCGCCTCCCAGCGCGGAGCCTCGCCGACCTTGTAGATCTCGTAGACCGGCACAGTGAACGCGCCCAAGGTCAGCGCAGCGGCCGACGAGAAGGTGACAGCGCCACCAAGCGCCAGCTTTTCGCGGAGCAGCGCCGGCACCAGCGTCCCCTTCCAGTTGCGCAGTGCATAGGTGGGACTGCCGGGTCCGGAGAAGACGAACGGAGTCGCAGCCAGGCGGGCGATGATGGCGTCGCCGGCAGGTCCGTGCAGGTCTTGGGCGCTGCGCAGACCGGCGACCTCCAGCACCACCCCCACGCTGTCGGCGAAATAGGTGAGCGTCCGCGCCGCCAGCTCGTCGGCGTTCATCTGGAACCCAAACGGCGTGTCCAGCACGATCCCGGCCGGCTCGGCCGGGACCCGGCTGACGACGGCACGGTGGACCTTCACCATGGTGGGTGCGGTCTCGCCGGAGCCCATGATGGCGAGCACCCGCGCCGTCATCGTTCCTTTCCCGGGTCGTCGGCGTCGGGCCCGGGTGGGTGGTCGGGGACGCCGCCGGGCCAGGTGCCGCCGGGACCGGCCCAACCGGAGCCAGGACCGCTGCCAGGTGAATGGTCAGGACCGCCCCCGGGTGGGTGGTCGGGGACGCCGCCGGGCCAGGTGCCGCCGGGACCGGCCCAACCGGAGCCAGGACCGCCCCAGTCGTCACCGTCCGGAAAATCGTCGTCGGTCCCCGGTGGGAGCAGCGCCGACAGGGTCTGCACGGCGTCGTCCTGCAGGCCGCTCAGGTAGTGGTAGAGCGCCACGGGCACGGCTCGGGGATCTCCGGTGCGGGGGAGCGCCATGTCCTCGGTCACGTCGAGCTGCGTGCCGAGCAGCAGCCGCAACGTCTCGAGTGCGACGAGCCACTGCTCCAACTCACCCTGGTCGATCGATGGCTGTCCCGCGGTGTCGGCCATGGTCTGGAGGGCGGCTCGCCGTGAGCGGACCAGCTCCGACCCCACGGTCAGCCTGTACTCGGCTTCTGCCGCCTCGTCCTGCGGGTATGCGACAGGGAAGAGCCGGCGCCCAGCCGGATTGTCGACGTCGACGAGCGCCAAGGCCTCGGTCGGCAACCGGCCGAGCAGCTGGCGCTCCGACACCCGCAACTGAACCCGAAACCGGCCGCGGCCGTCAGGAGCGAACCGGCGCCGCCGGAGCACAGCCCGCTCAGCTCGCCTGCTCGAGCGTGGCCCACAAACCGTGCTCGTGCAGGCGGAACACGTCGAGCTCGGCTCGCTCGCGCGGCCCGGACGACACCACGGCCCGACCCTTGTGGTGCACGTCGAGCATCAGGCGAGTCGCCTTGGCCTGGCTGAACCCGAACAGCTTTTGGAAGACGAACGTGACGTACGACATCAGGTTGACCGGGTCGTTCCACACCACGACCAGCCAGGGCCGGTCGGGTCGCTCGTCGGTCTGGTTGGACGGCTCCCAGGAGCGCTCCGGGGCGACCGGGGTGTCGGTGGTGGTCGTGGTGCCAGGCGTCGTCATCGAACCGGCTCGGGCGCTCGGTCCGGACCGCCGGGGATGGCAGGGGCCGCCGCCATCTCGCCTTGCGGTGGCCAGGTTGCCGTGCTGTGCCCTGCCGGTGCGTTCCCGACGGACGGCACCGGGCCACCGCGGTGGTAGAGGCTGTCGACGAACTGCAGCAGGGCCACCACCACGATGGCGGCGCCGACCTCGTGTATCTCGACCAGGCCGGGCGGCAGATGAGTGAAGAACTGCGTGTAGCCGATCAGGCCCTGCACCACCAGGGCCCCCAGCAACACGTGGCCCCGGCGCTGGACCGACTCGGGAGCGCGATCACGGTACAGGCGGTAGAGGGCGACGAGCAGCACGCAGCCAAAGGCGATGACGATGAGCGAGTGGGTCCGGGCCATGTCGTCGAGCGGGACGGGCAGGCGGACGGCGGTGGGGCTTCCCCCGTCGGGGCCGGCACCGGTGGTGGCTGTGCCCGCGGCCAGGGCCACGGCCAGCACCCCGACCATGGTCCAGGCCAGGCGCCGATCGGTACGTCCCACTTTGGGCACCCCGGACCCGCCGG
>JAKAYQ010000270.1 GCA_021826725.1 Actinomycetes bacterium | reverse complement strand
GATCTGGAGCCGCCGGCGGGCGGGTCCTGTCGACGTCGCGGCCCTGGCAGCTCGCCGTGGTCGCGCAGCCCACCCCCGACCCGAACAGAAGCGGTCCGGGGCCGAACACCAGACCGGCAGGACGTCCAACCTGCCGTCGATATTGGCGCCATCCTACTGCGTTGCCCGGCTGTCTCACCCCCTGGAGCAGGTGCGGCCTCGGGCACGTGCTGCTTCAGGCAGGAGCGAGCACCGTCTCAGGCCCCGACGAGGCGGATTCGCTCGACAAGCCCGGCGTCCACCGCCTCGGCGGCAACTCGGACAGCAGAGACGATGGCCTGGCTCGACGACGACCCATGGCTGATCACGCAGATGCCGTCCACACCGAGCAGGACGGCACCGCCGGTATTGTCGGGGTCGAACTCCGCCGCGAGCGGTGCAAGCCGGGGCAGCAACACTTCGCCGGCCCGCTTCGCCTCGTCGTCGGCGCCAAAGGCGTCGAGCACCGCGTGCAAAAAGAACCGCAGCGACCCCTCGAGGGTCTTGAGGACGACGTTTCCGGTGAAGCCATCGGTCACCACCACGTCGGCGGCACCGCCCAGCAAGTCCCTACCCTCGACGTTGCCGACAAACCGCAGCCCGTCGAGGTGGGCGAGCAGCTCGTGGACCTCCTTCACCAGGGAATTTCCCTTCGTCGGCTCCTCGCCGATCGATAGCAGCGCCACCGCCGGGTCGACCACCCCGTAGCGAGCAGTGGCACATGCCGCTCCCATCTGGGCGAACTGCACGAGCATGGCGGGCGTGCACTCGGCATTGGCCCCGGCGTCGAGCAGCAACGAGGGGACCGACCCCGGCCGCGGGATCGGCGTGGCGATGGCGGGGCGGGCGATGCCACGCACCCGGCCCATGCGCAACAAGGCACTGGCCATGGTGGCTCCGGTGTTCCCCGCGCTGACCATGGCCGAGGCCCTGCCGTCACGCACCGCCTCGGCAGCACGAACCAGCGACGAGTCCTTCTTCGTCCGAACGGCCTTGCCCGCGTCCTCGTCCATGGCCACGACCTCGGTACATGGCCACAGCTCGAGCCCGAGCGTGTCCCCGACCTGCTCGGGCGGCCCGATCAGGACCACAGGCACGCCCAGCTCATCGACCGCACGCCGGGCCCCGGCGACGATCTCGCCGGGCGCTCGGTCTCCGCCGACGGCGTCCACCACAACGGGAAGACCGCTACGAGCTGCGGCGCTTATTTCCCGGCTCACCGTCAGTCGACGTCGAGCAGCGCCTGGCGGCCCTTGTACCACCCGCACATGGGGCACACCACGTGCGGGAGCTTCGTCTGGTGGCAGTGCGGGCAGACGCTCCGGGCCGGTGGCCGCAGCACCCAGTTACTGGCGCGACGGCTCCTGCTCTTCGCCTTCGATGTCTTCTTCTTCGGGACGGCCATTGTCGCTCACCTCGTCAAGGGACCCCGGATACGTTAGCCGCACCGGCGACCCCCCGGGACCAGCATCCCATCCTGGCTCCTGCACCGGTCACCCACTCCACCCGTCCGTGCTCCGAGGAGAACGGCAACCACCCAAGCTGTGGGGAACCGGCAGACCACCATACGTTACGGATGCCGGCCCCTCGCGTGCCCCACCGCCCCGACCGACGTGGTCAGGTACCGGTCCCGCCGGTGTCAGCATCGTCCCGGCCCGCCGACCGAGCAGGCACGCCGCCACGGTCCTGCCCGGCACCTCCCGACGCCCATATGGCGCCTGCCGACCCGGACTGGGCGCCTGCCGACCCGGACTGGGCGGTATCGGCATGCCGAAGCACGTCGAGCGCCGCCCACCGCTCGTCGCGCGGCGGCTCACATGCGCACCTGGCAAGGTTGCGGTCCGCCCCGCAGATGGGACAGAGCCCCTGGCAGTCAGGCCGGCACAACGGCGCCACCGGCAACTCCAGCAGGACGGCATCGCGCATCAGCGGTTCGAGGTCGACCACATCGCCGTCGAGTGGGTAGGTGTCCTCGCCGTCACCACTGGGAGTGAACAGCTCCCGCACGGGCACCGCCAGGACACCTCCGGCAACGCCAAGGCAACGCCGGCAGGAGCCCGACCACGGCGCCCCCACCGTTCCGGTGATCGACACCCCCCCGAACACCCCTTCGAGCACCAGATCCGCCTCGACCAGCGCACCGGGCGGCACGGCGCTGCCGGACACCGCCAGGTCCTCGATCGTCTCCGACACCTGCCGCTCCCAGCGCGTGCCGACCGCTCTGCGCAGACGACGGACGTCGACAGTGAACGGTGTAGACGGTCGAGCCGGAGAGCGACCCGTCGTCACGGATGGTCCTGGTCGAACAGCGGGTCTGCAGCTCCTCCGGCCGCCGCCAGGCCGGCTCCCGCGTGTACGGACGCTGCTGACACCGAGGAGGACCCCGGTTCGCTCGCCTGCTCCGCACCGCCGGCGGTTGTGGTCCCATCGACCGGCTCCGACGGCGCCGACAGCCGGTCGCGACCGGCTCGGACGGTCCGCATGGTGCGGTCGAGCACGATCTCGAACTTGGCAAGATGCTGGTCGCAGAAGTCCTCCGCCTCGTGGCGGAGCCGACGGGCATCTTCCCGCGCCTCCGCCACCAGACGCTTCGCCATGCGGTCGGCCTGGCGGGCGATCTCGGTGCGCTGCACCATCCGTTCGGCCTGGGCGCGCACCTGATCCAAAAGGGCATCGGCCTCGCGCTGGCGCTGCTCCATGAACTCCTCACGCTCGCGCAGCAGCCACCTGGCCTGACGGAGCTCGTCGGGGAGCCGGTCGAGGGCGTGCTGGATCACCTCCAGCAACTCCTCGCGCTGGACGAGGACCGACGACGACAGCGGAGCGCGGCGAGCGGAGGCGACCATGTCCGCCGCCTGGCGCAGCAGACCCTCGACCCCGTCTGCTCCGCCTCCGATCTCGGGCTCCGGCCCGGCAGCACCGCCATAGCCAGCCGCTTCAACCGCCCCATCTGCGAACGGGTCGTCGAACGTGTCGCCGGGGGACGGGTCGCTCCCGGGACCGGCGTGCGTACGGGCGGTCACCGTGGGAACCGTTTGTCCAGACGCGCCAGGACCGCCTTGGGCACGAACGACGACACGTCCCCGCCGTAGCGGGCGACCTCGCGCAGCAGTCGCGAAGCGATGAACGAGTACGCGGAGCTCGTCGGGATGAACAAGGTCTCCACCCCGGAAAGCTGCCGGTTCATCTGAGCCATTTGCAACTCGTTCTCGAAGTCGGACACCGCCCGAAGGCCCTTCACGATCGCAGTGGCGCCGACGTCCTTGGCAACCGCGACCACCAGCGTCGACACCGACACGATCCGCACGTTGTGCAGGTGCGCCACGGCCTCGGTGAGCATCTCCTCGCGTTCGGCGGCGCTGAACAGGGGTTCGGCCTTCTGCGGGTTCCGCAGCACTGCCACCACGACCTCGTCGAACAGGCGCCCGGCCCGCTCGACGACCTCGAGATGCCCGTTATGGAAGGGGTCGAAGGACCCCGGGAAGAGTGCGCTGCTCAACCGATGCCTCCTTCTGGATCCCCCCGACCAGGGTCACCGCACGCCACCGGCCGTTCGGGGACCGGTCCCGAGCCGGTCGTGCCGGCGAGACCCGCTCCATCGGCGGACGGCGAACGGGCGGCCACGGTGACGAGCGTACTGCCGTATCGCTTGCGCCTGAGGACATGCCACGGCGGGGGGACAGAAATCTCCCGATCGCTAGA
>JAKAYQ010000044.1 GCA_021826725.1 Actinomycetes bacterium | reverse complement strand
GCCTGTGCCTGTGCCTGTGCCTGTGCCTGTGCCTGTGCCTGTGCCTGTGCCTGTGCCTGTGCCTGTGCCTGTGCCTGTGCCTGTGCCTGTGCCTGTGCCTGTGCCTGTGCCTGTGCCTGTGCCTGTGCCTGTGGCCCCTGCGGGCTCAGGTCCGGCGGGGGTGCGCAGGCGGAACGCGTCGAGACGTGTTCCTCGAGCGACACCGGGTCCCCGGTCGACGACGGAGACCACGACGTCGTCGCCCTGCGCCCGGGCGTGCACCTCCACTGCTCCGGGCGAATAGCGCAGCGCATTGTCGAGGAGGTTGACGAGGACCTGTCCGATGAGCGTGTGGTCGGCGTCCACCGGACGTACGTCAGCTGCGACGTCTGTCGTCACCGGTGGGTTTCCGAGCGTGGCCAGGGCCTCGGCGAGCAGGTCGTGGACCGGCACGGCATCTCGGTGGACGGCAAGGGTGCCGGCTTCGATGCGGTTGATGTCGAGCAGGTTCGCCACCAGGCGGTCGAGCCGGTCGGCTTGGTCCTCGGCCAGGCCGAGGAGCTCGACCCGATCCTCGCCAGACAGATGCTCGCCCGACTCCCGCAGCTCCGACAGGGATGCCTTGATGGTGGCGAGCGGCGTCCGGAGGTCGTGGGAGACGGTTCGCAGGAGCGCCCGGCGCGCCTGGTCCTCGACCTCCAGGACCTCCGCTCGCAGCGCCTGGTGGTGAAGGCGAGCCCGTTCGACAGCAACCGCAGCTTGGTTGGCGAAGGTGGCGAGAAGCTGTCGGTCATGGCGGTCGGCGGGGGCTGGAGCGATGGCCAGCATGCCCGCTGGGATGTCCCCGGTCACCAGCGCAACGGCGACCGGCTGTTGCGGATGGCTGGACCCACCGGGTTCGTCGAGGAGGTGCACGGGCGTGCCGGCATCTCCGGCGACCGCTGCGACCTCGGAGAGCGACACTTCGGTTCCTGCCGTCGCCGCGACCTGCAGGCCGTCGTCCCCGGGGACGAGCAGGGCCACCCATCGGGGATGGAACGCGCGGACCACCGTGTCGACGATGCGCTGGGCGAGATCTGGCTGGTCGGCGCTCAGGGCCTCGGAGAGCTCGAAGAGCCGGCGGGTCTGGTGCTCGCGGCGGCGGGCTTCCGCTCGGGCATGGCGCTGGTCGGCGACGACGGCGGCCACCAGCACGAGGACGACGACGTAGACGACCAGTGCGACCCAGTTCTGCGCGGCCCCGACGGCGAGGGTGCCGTAGGGCGGGATGAAGACCAGGTCGTAGGCGACGAAGCCGGCGCCCACGGCGACCACGCCCGCAGTGAGGCCCCCGACGACCACGCCGGTGACCACCGGCACGACGAGGACGAGCCCTGCCGATGCGACGCTCAGGTGATCGCGCAGGGGCACCATGCCGGCGGACAGGCCTGCGACCAGGCCGACGGCCAGGATGGTGCCCAGAATGGTCCGGCGGTCCAGACGCATGGATGCTCCCGGTCGACGCGGCTGGGCCAAGCCCTGCCGGTGCAGCCGATCCTATCGAGCAGTTCCGAACAGCCAGGAGGCGACGATGCCCGAGCCCGATGACGGTGCTCTGGTCCAAGGAGCTGGCGCAGGCCCGCCGAGCGACCTGGACGTGACCCCTGCGGGCCGCTTCCGCGTCTACCTCGGAGCGGTCGCCGGTGTGGGAAAGACCTGTGCCATGTTGGACGAAGGCCAGCGCCGCCGCCAGCGTGGCACCGACGTAGTGGTCGGCTTCGTAGAGACACATGGGCGGCCGTTCACCGAGCAGCGCCTTGCCGGGCTCGAGGTCGTTCCGCGTCGGGAGATCGTCCACCGTGGTGTCACGTTCGGCGAGATGGACCTCAACGCCGTCCTCGCCCGCCGGCCCCAGGTTGCGCTTGTCGACGAGCTTGCGCACACCAACGTGCCTGGGTCCGGTCCCCACGAAAAGCGATGGGAGGACGTGCTGAGCCTCCTCGATGCTGGCATAGCGGTGATCACGACGGTGAACGTGCAGCACCTCGAGTCGTTGGCCGACGCCGTCGAGCGCATCACCTCCGTGCCCGTGCGAGAGCGCGTGCCGGACTGGGTGGTGCGGCGGGCCGACCAGATCGAGCTGGTGGACTCGTCGGCCGACCAGCTCCGCCGCCGGATGGTGCATGGCAACATCTACGCCGCGGCGAAGGTCCCCGATGCGCTCAACGGCTTTTTTCGCACGACGAACCTCGTCGCCCTGCGAGAGCTGGCGTTGCGCTTCGTGGCGGACGAGACCGAGGAGGAGCTGCTGGCGAGCTTCCCCGGGGCGGTGCCTGCGGCGCCGTTCGACACGGCGGAGCGGATCCTGGTGGCCGTCACCGGGGCGCCGGGGACCGGGGCTGTGGTGCGCAGGGCAGCCCGGATCTCGGCACGGGCCAAGGCCGATCTGCACGTCGTGCACGTGGCCGTTGGCGAGAAGGTGGCAGGCGACGGTGGGCAGATCCTGCGAGACCTGCGCCGCCTGGCCGAAGACGTGGGGGGGCGGTGGACGGAGCTGACCGCCGACGATCCGGCCCTGGCGCTCGTGGCGTATGCGCAGGAGCACCAGATCACCCAGATCGTGTTGGGATCGACGAACCAGAGCCGGTGGCATCAGGCCGTGCGTGGTTCCGTTGTCCAGCGGGTCCTGCGCTTCGCCGCCGCGGCCGAGGTTGACGTGCACGTGATCGCACGGAGGGTGCCGCCACAGGGCGAGGGTTGACAAGTTACTGGTATGTCAGTAGACAATGACCGTCAGGTGGGCGCAGGCACGATCCGCCATGGCGGTTTGCGCCAGCCCGCCGGACCACCAGGTTTCAAGTGTTGCCAAAGGGGGAGCGCAGGGGCTCGACGGCGACAGGGGAACGTGGTGTGCCGGCGTTCGCGCCGGTCGGCGCCGGAGTAGGACGGGAGTCGGGGGGCTCCCGTCCGGAACCGGCGGAAGTCGGAGGGGGAAGCGCCGGTGCTCGGCTCGCTGCAGTGAGCCGAGCACCGGGAGCACGGGGATCGTGCGCGTCAGCTGAGGGAGAGCGGGCGCGCCGTGCCTGCCGGGTGCAGTGCGAGCCGGCATGGGCACCATGACCTGGTTGACCGGTCTCGGCGGGAGGTGCCCCCCGCCGGGGCTGGTCGACCGGACAGCACCGGAAGCGCGAACAGCGCCGGAAGCGCGCGGACGGCTCGGGCTCCCGGTACCCAGGCCAGCACAGTCACCAGGCCAGCACAGTCACCACGGACAGCGGAACCGGCCCACCTGGACGACTCGGCGGTAGCATCGCTCGTCGTGGCCGGCGAACCGGGGCGTGCGGAGCACGGCAATGGCCCCGGGCATGATCGGGCCAAAGGCGTCGCCGCTCCAAGTGGCACCGGGCGATCAGCGACCGGATGGCGCCGCGGGGACACGGTCGCCCTGGTGGCCGCCGTCGCCGCCTCTGTCGCTGCCACGGGGGCCACGGTTGCCGGCATGGACGCCGTCGGTGGCTTCGTCGTGCAGGCAACGGCCCTGGCCTGTCTGGCTGCTCTCGTCAGCCGGACGGTCGAGCAGCTCGGTCTGCGCTGGTCGCCAGCGGCCACCGGGATCGTCCAGGCCACGGTGGGAAACCTTCCGGAGCTGCTGTTCGGCATATTCGCTCTCAGAGCTGGCCTTACCTCGGTTGTCCAGGCCGCGCTCGTCGGCTCGGTGCTCGCCAACGTCCTGCTCGTCCTTGGCCTGTCGTTCACCGTCGGCGGGTTGCGCCATGGCACGCAGCGGTTCGTCGCAGCGGACGCCCGGACCAGTGCGGTGCTGCTGCTGGTAGCTGTCTCGGTGGTGGCCGTGCCCTCGGTGACGGCGCTGGCCCACACGCCAGCTGCTGCGCACGAGCACGCGCTGTCCGACGTCGCGTCGGTGGTCTTGTTGGTGGCGTACGCCGCAGCACTGGTTGCCAGCTTGCGCTCGAGCGGCGGATCTGGGCCACGATCGGCCCCGGAGGGTGCCTGGCCGGCGTCGCTGGCACTCGGGATGCTCGTCGCTGGAGCTGGTGTGGCGACACTCGTGTCGGAGTGGTTGGTGGCCGATCTCCGCCCGGCGATCCACATCCTGGGCATGTCGTCGACCTTTGCCGGGGTGGTGGTCGTGGCCATCGCTGGCAATGCCGTCGAGCACGTCGGCGGCGTCGTGTTCGCGGCCAAGGACCGGACGGACCATGCACTCGCCGTGATCCTGCAGAGCCCGATCCAGGTGGTGCTCGGCGTCTTCCCGCTCCTGGTGCTGCTCGGTCCCGTTCTCGGCGGGGGGCTCACGTTGGCGCTGCCCACACTTCTGCTCATCGGGCTCGCCGTGGGTTCGGTGGTGACCGTCGCGGTCGTGGTCGACGGCGAGTCGACCTGGCTCGAAGGCCTGTGCCTGATGGGTCTGTACATCGTGGTGGCGGCCGCGGCCTGGTGGCATGCCGGATGAGCCCACTCACTGTGCGCCGGGGCGTGCTGGTGGCATGCCGGACGAGCCCACTCGCTGTGCGCCGGGGCGGACTGTGGCGTGGCGGGAGTCGGCGGGGAGCGGCAACGTCAGCGCAGGTCGTGGTCGGATAAGATGGAGGGGCCAGCCCGGCGGCGACGCTACCGGGTGCGGCAGGGGGGGTTCGTGCCGACACCGATACGTACGGTGGGTGCCGGGTCGACGGGGTCGGGTGCCGGTGGCACCAGGTCCGAACGCGACCGGTCGAAGCATGGCCGCGGTGGTCCACCGTCGCTCGACATCGTCCGTCGGCGCCACCGCGCAACCGACGCAGGGGAAGCGTCGGAGCCGGCGCCAGAGCCGTCGGCTGGTGACGCGGTGGTGGTTCCCATCGGGCGCCAGGACCACCAGGTGACCGGTGGCACCGAGGCTCGACCGGCCGGGCTGGGACCTGGCGTGGTCGCTCCCGTGTTCTCCCAACGGTTCGTTCGTGCCGCGTGGGTCGCCGGCCCGATCGGGATCGCGGCGATCACGATCCTGGGGTGGCAGGTGGTGGGCAGCGTCGACTACCTTCGCGCCTGGGCGGCGGCCGGGGCGGTGTTCTTCGTGCCCACGCTGATCACATCGGTTGTGGTGATCCGGCGGGTCGACCGGCTGTCCAAGGTGTTCTGGCTGGCCTGGTTGGCCGCCCTCTGCGGCGGAGCGCTGCTCGGGCTTGCCATGCTGCTGGAACCGCTGGCGCCCGATTCGATGCACTTGGTTGGCGCCGTGGGGATCCTCGCCGGCGGCCTGGTGTGGGGCGTGGGCATCGCCTATCTCGTCGGCCGCACGGACGGTGCCCGGGTGCTGCTGGTCGACGGGCTGGAGATCCTGGCGGCCGGCCTGGCCGTGGTGGCCCCGGTCCTGGTGGCAGCGGAGCCGTCTCTCGCGCACGCCCGCGCCCAGTGGTTCATCGTCCCCGGCACCGTGGCAGCGGCGGCGTTGCCGCTGGTGGCGGTCATGACCCTGGTCCTGTGTGTCCGCCTGCCGGCTCGTCAGCGAGCGCCGGAGGTCTTCGGGGTGTTCGCCGCGGTGGTGGGTGAGGTCGACGCCGTTCTGCTCTTGGCCGATGCCGTGCACGGGTTCCGCCTGTTGGCTGGCCCGCTGCTGCTGGTGCAGGCCCTCACCCAGTGGCTGGTGCTGATGGTGGCACTGAACGCGCATCGCAGCTACCCCGAGGGGCTCGACCGCCTGGGTCCCGAGGCGCAGGTGCGCCGGCGCAGCCCCATCCCGCTGTTCGTCGCGGTTGGTGTACCTGCGCTTGCAGTCGAAGCGGCGACGGCTTCGCCGGCAGCGTCCTGGACTGTCCCGGTGGTCGTCGCGGTGCTCGGGGCCCTCGCCTTCATCATGACGGGCCGGCACCTGCTCGTCGTCGCCGAGACCCGTCGGCTGTATGGGCTCCTCGCTGGCCAGGCCGAGCAGCGGCGCCGCATACTCGGCGATCTGGTCCGATCGGTCGAGCACGACCGGCACCGGGTGTTGGCTCAGCTCCACGAGCTGGCGGTGGAGATGATGGGGGCCATCGGCGCCGTGGTGCGGGTGGCGCGGTCGTCGAGTGGGGGTGGAGAGCCGGTGGTGGTCGGCGCCCTCGACCGCATCTACGCGGACGTGAACGCCCGGGCCGAGACCTTGCGGCGCCTGATGCATGCGGTTCGGCCCGACGAGCGCACGATCGGGGGCATCACCACCGAAACCCTGGCCACCGCCATCGCGGCATCGACCGCGAGCACCTTTATGGGGACCCGGGTGCCCCACGTCGAGGTGGACATCGCATCGGACCTGCGCCTCGACTGGATGACGTCGATGATCGTCTACCAGATCGTGGCCGAGGCCCTGTACAACGCCTACCGGCGGGCGCCGGTGAGCAAGGTGCACGTGAGGCTCGAGGCCGAGGGCGGCGGGTTGCGGCTGGTCGTCGTCGACGACGCCGTCGGCACGGACTTGCTGTCGTCCAGCGATGCGCCCTGGCTCACCACCCTGCAGTTGTTCGCCGACCTCGGCCGCGGCACCGTGGAGGTGGAATCGCTGCCTGGGGGGGGGAGCGCGCACGAGTGCGCTGCTCGGAGCCCGTGCCTGATGCCCGGGAACAGCGGCACCAGGGAGTGCGCGGTGGCGGGCTTCGGGCCGCCGGCCGTGACGAGAAAGACGGGGCGGTGCATCTCCCGCCGCCGCTTCGGTGTCGGCCCGTGAGCCCGGCGATGGCAGCGGGGCGCTACAGTGCGAGGGCAGACAACGGGCGATCAGCAGATCGAGGTCTGGCATCGAGCCCGGCGGCGGGTAGTGCGGCGACAGTTCGGTACCGGGACAGGACACGGAGGGGGACCGCGGAGCGGGCCCCAGGGCGGCGGATGGATGTCCACATGCAAGCGGTCGGAGACCTGTGATGGCTGAAACGGCGATCGAGGGCCGGACCCGGATGGCACCGGAGCAGCGCAAGGCGCACCTGCGTGCTGCGGCGCGCCGGGTCTTCGCCGAGCGGGGGTACGCGTCGAGCGGGCTGGCCGAGATCGCAGATCGTGCCAAGGTCTCGAAGACACTGCTCTACCACTACTACGCGGAGGGCCGTCCCGAGCTGTTCACGGCGGTCATGGACGACCTCGTCACCGAGCTCACCGCAAGCACCCGGGCCGCGTTGGCGGCACCGTACGACGCCCAGCGCCGGCTCGGCGGGTTCGTCGAAGTCTTCCTGTCGTACTTCAGCGAACGGCCTGATGCCTTTCGGCTGTTGTTCCGCGAGCCATGGGGTTCGGGCGACCCGCAGGTCGTGCGGCGCGGTGTGGAGGTCATGGTCACGCTCTCGGGCGACCTGGCCGGTCCGCTCGCCAGCTACGGCACAGCGTCCGACACCCTTATGGTCGTGACGGCGGGAGCCCTGGGCTTTCTCGTCGCCGTCGCCGACGCCGTGCTGGCCGGCCAGATGGAACGTGTCGCAGCGGTCGAGGTCGTCACCGACTTCCTCATCGCCGGGATGGAAGCGGTCTCGATCAGCTGACTCGCCAGCCGCTCCGGCCAGGTGACCGCAGGACCAGCGCAGCATCTCCGCAGCGCCTGCGTTGTGGTCTTGGATCCGTCGGAACGGCCGAGGGACTGCAACCGTGGGAGCGGGGTGGCGGTCGAGGCTCTGGCGTCATCGGGTGGTCTGGCCGAAGGCCCCGGTCGGGAACGAGATCCCGACGATCCGTTGACCACGCGTTGTGAATAACTGCGATCCGTGCCCATTGTTTGCACAAAACACCACGCTGCGCACTCATAGAGGCGCAAGCGCCGGTCGATGGCTGAGACATGTCCATCGTGCTGTTGGCATCGCCCGCCGACACCCAAGCGCGCAGCGTTCCGTGGCGCGAGGGTCGGTGGCACCGGCTGAGTGGGGCCGTCGGAGCGGCGGTTCTGGCCATGGCGGCCGGCGCGGTCGGGGCTTGGGCGATCTCCGGAGCCGGAGCGGCAACTGTCGGTTTGCGCCCGGCGGCCATCCGTCAGCACGTTTCGGGAGCGGTTCAGGACAACCCGGTTGCGGCAGCCGGGCATCGTCCCGTCGGCGGTGCGGGGACGGCTGCTGGTGGGCGAGTGGCAAGTCCGGTACCCGAGCACTTCGGTTCGAGCGCAGTTGCCGGCTCACCTCGAGCGTCGAGGCAGCCAGCTTCCGGCACGGCAGCACTGCCGACGGCACCCGCCGCTGCGGCCCCGCCTGTCGTTGCCTCGCCGCCCGCCTCCGCGCCGGCGCCCGCACCGCCCGCAGCGGCTGCTCCACCCGTAGCTTCGGGACCGGCACCCTCCGCACTTCGTGGCATCGTCCCCCCGAACAACCCGCCTGCCAATATCCCGCCGAGCCCGAATTTCCTGAACATCTGCTCGGGTACCTCGCCGGACCCGTCGGCCGGGTGCCAGCAGGCTGCACTGCAGGCGATCGATAACGCCCGGGCGGCGGAAGGACTGCCGGCGATGGAGCTCCCGTCGGACTGGTCCTCGCTGACCCCGGCCGAGCAGCTCTTCACCGTGACGAACCTGGAGCGGACGGTCCGGGGGCTGCCGGCACTGCGCGGCATGGACGTCTCCCTCGACCAGGCGGCGGCAGCCGGAGCATCCGAGAGTGCCGACCCGTCGCCGCCGGCGGGCTACCCGTACAAAGTATGGGCGTCGAACTGGGGAGGAGCACTGGGCAGCCCGCTCGAGACCGTCTACCTGTGGATGTACGATGACGGCGTAGGGTCGGCCAACGTGGACTGCCCGTCTGCCGGCGCAGCGGGCTGTTGGGGCCATCGTGACAACGTGCTCGTCGCCCTCTCGTGCCAGGACTGCGTGATGGGCACCGCCTTCGACCCGACGGGCTGGAAGGGCTATCCCGCGTGGGCCGAGCTGCTCGTGGAGGCCCAAGGCGCTTCGAACCTGGCGTTCTCGTGGAGTGACGTGACGCCTTACCTGCCACCGTCGGAGCGCTGACACCGTCGGAGCGCTCACTCCGAAGCGACGCCCGTTCGACCCGACACGGGCTCCGGCCGAGCGGCTCCCCAGCCTGGGAGGATTGCCGAGTGCCGCCCGAGCCCGGGAGCGGTGGCCGAGCCCGGGAGCGGTGGCCGAGCCCGGGCGCGGTGGCCGAGCCCGGGCGCGGTGGCCGAGCGCTGTCGATCCCCGTTAGCCTGACCGGGTGCTGGCTGGAGAGGCGTCCGCGACAGCGGACATGCCGCAACCAGGCCGGTCCGGGGCTGTGGACGTGGTCGAGCCCGGGCTCGGGCTCACAGCACACCGGCCGGCCTTGGTGGGCCTGACGGCCGCCTTCGTGGTCTCCAGGCTGGCCATGTGGGCGGCAGGCATGGGGTTCACCGCTGTCGGGCTGCATCCCCGCACGGTTCTCCAGGCGCAGTGGCAGCTCCTGGCCCCGACGCTGCTCCGCCACCAGTTGGCGACCAGCCTGTGGCACCTGGCAAGCCAACCGCCGCTGTACAACCTGGCCGTGGCGGGGCTGCTGCGCCTCCCGGTTGGTGCGCAGGTACCGGTGGCGGCATTGGCCATGGCAGGGCTCGGCCTGGTCATGGTCCTGTGCACCTATGGCACCCTTGTCGACCTCGGTGTGCGCCGCGGCGTGGCTGTGGCCGCCGGCCTGTTGCTGGTTGCAAGCCCGGACGTGGCTGTGTACGAGCGGTGGCTCTTCTACGCGGAGCCGACGGCGTCGCTGCTGGCCGTGGCCATGTTCTGCGGCGTTCGGTTCCTGCGGACCGAGCGGCTGGCCTGGGGTT
This sequence comes from Actinomycetes bacterium, assembly GCA_021826725.1. Taxonomy (GTDB): domain Bacteria; phylum Actinomycetota; class Acidimicrobiia; order Acidimicrobiales; family UBA8190; genus JAJZYI01. The sequence goes on along the minus strand of JAKAYQ010000044.1, from coordinate 8,556 downwards.
CGGCGTTCTTTTCGGCCGGCGGCGCGGTCGTGCTGCTCAACAGCAGCTACCAGTGGGTGTGGTGGGTGGCGGCGGCAGCTCCAATTGCAACCGCGCTGCGGCATCGGTGGCGGACGGTCGTGAGCGCCGCCGTCCTGCCGGCGTTGGTGGTCGGGACCTGGTACGTGAAGGATGCCGTGCTCTTCGGTACGGCCACCACAAGCAGCTGGCTGGGCATGAACCTGGCCAGGGCGACGGTGGCGGCTCAGCCGCCGGGTGTGATCTCGTCGCTCGTGCGCCGGCGGGTCCTGTCGCCGCTGGCCGAGATGCCGCCCTTCGAACCCGTGGCTGCCTACGTGCCGAGGTTCGTCGCCAAGCCTCCGCACACGGGGGTTGCCGCGCTCGATCGGCGCATCGGAGCAGCGGGTTCGAGCAATTTCGACAACCTGGCCTACGTGGCGGTTTCCGAGGCTTACCTGTCCCAGGATCTCCGCTTCGTCCGGGCCGACCCGGGCCGGTACCTCGCCGTCGTCGGTCGAGCCATGGCGGTGTGGTCGGTGCCTGGGGACGACTATCCCTTTGTGGCCGGCGTGCGGGCTCCCATCGCTGGCTACGCTCACCTGTGGGACGTGGTGGTGGGATGGCAGGCGCACCCCGATCTCCAGGCCGGGCTGACCGCCGTGCGCACCCACCGCGGCCCGTCGGCAGCGCAAGTGTCGTGGTCGGCGATCCTCCTCACCGTCCTGGCGATCGCCGGCGCACCGATCGTCGTCTGGGGCTGGTGGCGGCGGGACGCCGTGCGCGCAGCGGGCCTGGCCTTCGTCTGGTGCACTGTCGTGTATGCCTTTGCACTCACGTCGCTTGTCGAGCTGGGGGAGAACAACCGCTTCCGGATGGAGCTCGGACCGTTGCCCCTGGTGGCGGCCGTGGTCGTCGGATCGGTGGTCGTGCGAGGCTCTGGGCGCTGCCTGCGGCGGGTGAGGGCTGCCCGCGGCGGGTGAGGGCTGCCTGCGGCGCCGGTGGGCGTCCGCGGCAGGCAGCCGCTACCGTGGATCGGATGGATTTGGCGGAAGCACTTCGTACGACCGGGGCGGTGCGCGCCTTCACGCCCGACCCCGTTCCCGATGGCGTGATGGCTCGTGTGCTCGATACGGCCCGCTTCGCTCCGAACGGCGGCAATCGGCAGGCATGGCGGGTCGTGGTCGTGAAGGACCCGGTTGTCCGGCGTTCCCTACGGGACCTGTACTTGCCAGGATGGTACGAGTACCTGGCCATGTCCGGTGCCGGCCTGACCCCCTGGGCCCCGGTGACCGATCGCGAGGCCGAGGCCCGTGCGGCGGTCTTGGCGCCGGAGCTGGCGGCGACATCGGCGGCAGGGCCTGGCGGGTTCGCTGAGCACCTCGACGAGGTGCCGGTGCTCCTCGTCGTGTTCGCCGACCTTCGACGTCTGGCGGCGGTCGATCGCGACGTTCCCGGGTACACGATGGTCGGAGGGGCGTCGATCTACCCGTTCGTGTGGAGCATTCTGCTGGCCGCTCGGGCCGAAGGACTGGGCGGCGTGCTCACCACGATGGTCGTGCGGCGCGAGTCCGAGGTGCGACGGCTCCTGCACGCGCCCCCGGACTTGAGTGTGGCCGCCATGGTGGCGCTTGGATGGCCCGAACACCGGCCTACCCGTTTGGTGCGCGCACCGGTCGACGCGTTCGCCACCGTGGACCGGTGCGACGGACCGCCCGTTGCTGCACCAACCGGTGTGGCCGGGTCCGAGTGGGTCGGCTGAGCCGGGGTGCGACGGGTGGCACGGGGGCAGGTTGAGGAGATCGTGGTCCAGCCTGACGATCCAGGGCCGCTGCTCGAGCGGATGGGGGACCTGGCCGGCGCCCACGGCGGTTGGGTGAACTTGCAGCCAGCGATGCGCGACGAGGACGCCCCTCCGCCGGCGAGGGGTCTGGCAATCTTCCTCGGCGCGCCCGGTCCGCCCGTGCCGGTGTGCACGTGGGTACCGGGTGCCATGGGCAGGCGAGGTCCCGCACCCGACCAGATCGGCGTGCAGCATGGCCTCGGGAGCCGTGTGCTCGGGCGCCTGGCCGAGGGCGGTTGTCCGCTGCCTGCCGGGTGGCGGTGGCGCCAGGACAACGCGCGGCGCGGCCTGGTGGTCGAACTGCCAGTCGGGACGCCACCGGCGGAGGTGGTGGCGTGGCTGATGGCAGCTGGGCGACTGCTTGCGACCGTTCCGCTGGCCGGGCCGTGGCGCGCCATCGTGCACCATCCCCGCTGAGCTGCCGGTCTCGTTCGCCCGGGGAGCGGCCCGGATCGGTGGAGCGACCGGAGTGGTCCGCTGATGCAGTGACCAACCTTCCCGGTCCAGGCGCCCAAGCACCAAGGTGACGTGCCGACGTGTCCTGGATCGGTTCCTGCGATCAGGACGCTTGAGGAAGCGCTCTCGGCCGTCGCCGGCGAGTGGCAGTGGCCACGATGGCGTGACGAGAGCAGTGGTCCTCCGGGTTGTAGATGGACAGGACGGTCTCGCACCCCGGTTCGGTGCAGATCCTTCCGGGTCGGTAGACCCTGGATGCCCGTCGGTAGTTCGTGCAGGACACCGCACCTACGGCATCGAGGCTGTCTCCTCCATCGACCATGTCCCACCCCAGGATCCGGACTGCCTGCGGTCGCCCGCTCGGGGTGCCCGGCAGCCCTTGGTCGGGGGTGCCCGGCGTATCCGTGCACCCGATCTCGTTTGTTGCGTGCCCGACAAGATTGTCGGCGCGCTGCCGGCGGGTCTTGAGGAACGAAGGACCGCAAGGAGCGGTGTCGACAAACGCCGCACGTTCATCGCTGTGCGGGCCGAGGACCACCGCGGACGGACAGGAATGCGGGTCGGCGGACGCTGCACGTTCACGGCTGTGCGGGCCGAGGAGCACCGCACGGAGTGAGGACCTGCCGTCGGGTGCGGAGGTGATGACCGGGATCTGCCAGCATGAGCCGATGGCATCGGCATCGGCATCGGCATCGGGAGCGGCATCGGGAGCGGCATCGGGAGCGGGAGCGGGTGCGGCATCGGGAGCGGGTGCGGGAGCGACCGGATCTCATGGCGGGGCGGGGTCGCTGGCAGTGGGCACCTGGGTGGTCGACCTCGACGGAGTGATCTGGCTCGCCGGGGATCCCATCGAGGGAGCGGGAGCGGCGGTGGGGCGCCTGCAGCGTGCCGGGGTCCGCGTGCTTTTCGCCACCAACAACGCGGAGCCCACCGACGCCGAGCTTTGGGGTCGGCTGGCTCGGGCGGGGGTGACCGCTGGCGCCGACGATCTTGTGACGTCGGCCCATGCGGCGGCAGCGATGCTCGCGCCGGGTTCGACGGCCATGTCCGTCGGAGGCCCCGGCGTGCACGAGGCGCTCCGAAGTCGCGGCGTCCGCGTCCTGTCTGCACGCGACGACGCCGGTGTCCCGGATGCCGTGGTCGTGGGGCTGACCCACGATTTCACCTATGACGTACTGCGTGTGGCAGCGACGGCCGTCCGCCGCGGCGCTCGGCTGATCGGCACGAACGACGACCCCACTCACCCGACACCCCAGGGGCTGCTGCCCGGGTCCGGAGCGCTCGTGGCTGCGGTGGCGACCGCAGCCGAGGTCGTCCCCGAGCTTGCCGGAAAGCCGTACCAGCCCATGGCCGAGCTCGTTCGGGCTCGCGCCGTGGACGTGACCGTCGTGGTCGGGGATCGCCCGGCGACAGACGGCGTGCTGGCGCAACGGCTCGGGGTGCCGTACGCGCTCGTCCGAAGCGGCGTGGTCCGGTCCGGGGATCCTGCCGGTTCCGATGCGGAATTCGACTACGTGGACCTTGCCGCGTTGGTGGACGCCGTTGTCGGTCCCTGAGCGCGAGCGCAGGTCATCGGCCCCGTGTCGTTGCCCGGCGCCGCATCCTCGCCTACGGTTCAGGCCATGACGAACGACGAGGGGTGGCGCCGGTACATCGACGCGGGGATGACGTTGACGCAGATCACCCGGGCGCGGGCCCAGGAGCTCGTGCGGGAGCTTGTCCGGAGCGGGGAGATGGAGCGGGGTCGCGCACAGGAGCGTGTGGACGACCTGGTGCGCCGGAGCCGCGAGCGGTCCGAGGCGCTCGTGCAGACGATCCGCGACGAGGTGGACGGCCAGCTGCACGACATGGGCATGGCGACAGTCGAGGACATCGCCGCCAGGGTTGCCGACCTGCTGGCTGCCGCTGCAGCAGCGGGGAGGGCCGCCACGGGCCAGCCGGAGCGGACACCGGGTTCACGCCGGGGCTCGACCGCGGCGGCACCCGGGAAGTGGGGTTCTCCAGCGGGGACGGCGACTGCCGCCAAGCGGACCGTTGCGAAGAAGGCCGCGGGGACGGCGACTGCCGCCAAGCGGACCGTTGCGAAGAAGGCTGCGGGGACGGCGACTGCCGCCAAGCGGACCGTTGCGAAGAAGGCTGCGGGGACGGCGACTGCCGCCAAGCGGACCGTTGCGAAGAAGGCTGCGGGGACGGCGACTGCCGCCAAGCGGACCGCTGCGAAGAAGGCTGCGGGGACGGCGGCCGTGGCGAAGCGGGCGCCGGCGAAGAAGGCGGGCGTCGCCAGGAAGGCAGCGGTGCGTTCCGCTCCCCGTGCCGGCACGTCGGCTCGTTCGGCCCGTGGCGCAGGTCGCAGCGACAACGGTTGAGCACGGTGCTCCGTCGCCGTCTCGACGTTGAGATGGTGCGGCGCGGGCTTGTGCCGTCCCGCCAGCAGGCCGAGCACCTGGTGGCAGAAGGCAGGGTCCTGGTGGATGGGGCCGTCGCGGCCAAGTGCGCTCGCCTGGTGGCACCAGGTCAGGCGGTAGCGGTATCGGGGCCGCCGGCGCGCTTCGTCTCGCGCGGTGGTGAGAAGCTCGACCACGCCCTCGGTTGGTTCGCGGTGGACGTGGCCGGGCGGACCTGCCTGGACGTGGGGGCATCGACGGGAGGCTTCACCGACTGCTTGCTCCGGCGTCATGCGGCCCGGGTGGTTGCGGTCGACGCCGGTCATGGGCAGCTGCACCCCCGGATCCGAGGTGACGAACGGGTGGTGAGCCTGGAGCGAACCAACGCCCGCTCGCTGTGCCAGGAGCATCCGGAGCTGGTCGGTTCGGCAGACGTGATCGTGGCCGACGTGTCCTTCATCTCGCTCACGACGCTTGTGCCGGAACTGGTCCGGTGCGCGAGCGGCCCGGGCAGTGAGATCATCGTGCTGGTGAAGCCGCAGTTCGAGGCGGGGCGCGCGGTGGTTGCCCGGGGAGCGGGCGTCGTGCGCGACGGGGGTGTGCGGCTGCAGGCAGTCCGGCGCGTGGCCGCAGCCCTCGTGGACGTCGGGGTCGATGTCGTGGGGGCCACCGCGTCTCCGGTGCTGGGCCCGGCCGGCAACGCCGAGGTCTTCGTGCGGGGCGTCGTCGGGTCGAGCGTGGTTGAGCGGACGACGGTCAGGGACGTGGACGACGAGACGAAGGCGGCACGGCTGCAGGCGCTTGAGCCCATGCTGTCCGCAGCGGTTGCCGAGGCACCTGACGCCGGAGTGGCCGCCGTCGCCGGGGGCGATGACGCCGGCGCACATGACGCACGAGCCGGTGACGCTGGACCGCCTGACGCCGGCGATCGTGATGCAGGAGCCGATCACGCCGGAGCCGATGACGCCGGTGCCGGCGTCGTCGGGGACTGATCGATGGCCACCGTCGCCTTCGTGCTCCATTCGCACCGACCCGAGGCCACGGCACTGGTCGAGCGAGCGCGGTCGTGGTTGGTCGGCCGTCAGCACGACGCGGTGGTCCTGGGGGATGCTGATCCTGGTGCCACTTTTGTTGTCGGAGGTGCCGGAGGGCCAGACGATGGGCGCTCGGTCGATCTGGCCGTGAGCCTGGGTGGCGACGGCACCATGCTCCGCACTGTGGCGTGGGCCGCTCCACGTGGCGTGCCCGTGCTCGGTGTGAACCTGGGCCGGCTGGGCTACTTGACCGAGGTGGAGCCATCCAGCCTGGAATGGGCCTTGGAGCGCTTCGTCAGCGGCGGGTACACGGTGGAGCGCCGCATGATGCTCGACATCGCCGTGCACCGCGTGGCCGGAGGGGAATCGCCCGTGCACCACCTGGCACTGAACGAGGCAGTGGTGGAGAAGGAGGTTCCGGGCCACACGGTGCGCCTGGCTACGTCCATCGCTGATCGGCCGTTCGTGACGTATGCGGCAGACGGCCTGCTGGTGGCCACACCGACCGGATCGACGGCCTACAACCTGTCGGTTCGGGGCCCGATCCTGAGCCCGCGCCTGCGGGCGATGGTGGTGACCCCGATCGCCGCGCACATGCTGTTCGATCGCCCACTGGTGCTCGAACCCGACGAGCTGCTCGGCCTGACCGTCGCCGGTCCGCTGGCCGCCGCACTTGTGGTCGACGGCGTGTCGGCCGGCTTGCTCGAGCCCGGGGACCACGTGGCGTGCCGGGCGGCACCGCACGACGCGCTGCTCGTCGTGTTCGGCCGCCGGGATTTCCACGCCATCGTGCGGTCTCGGTTCAAGCTGAGCGACCGCTGACCGCGATGCTCGTCGACCTGACCGTCAGGGACCTGGGAGTCATCGAATCGGCCCGGATCGAGTTGGGCTCGGGGATGACGGTGCTGACCGGTGAGACCGGTGCCGGCAAGACCCTCGTCGTCGGTGCTCTGGCGCTGCTCGTGGGTGGCCGCGGCGACCCGACAGTGGTGCGACCCGGGGCCGACGAAGCAGTTGTCGAAGGACGGTTCCTCCTCGCCGACGGGTCCGACGAGCTCGTCGTCTCCCGGACAGTGGCGGCCCGGGGACGGTCGCGCGCATGGATCGACGCGCGAATGGCTCCGCTGTCCGCTTTGGCAGAACGCGGGTCCGGCCTGGTCGAGCTGCACGGCCAGCATGCCCACCGTGCGCTGGTCGACCCGGTGGCGCAGCGTCGGGCCCTGGACGCCTTCGCTGCGGTGGATCTCGGTCCGCTCGGCCGGGTGCGCGCCGCGGTCCGCCAGGCCACGGCCGCGCTCGAGCGGATGGGAGGGGACAGCAGCATCCGGGCCCGGCACGTCGAGCTGCTGCGCTTCCAGGTGGACGAGATCGACGCAGCCGCCATCGAGGACGACGACGAGGACCAGCGCCTCGCCGACGAGGAGGACCGTCTGGCCGAGATGGCGTCGCATCGCGAGGCGGCCGGGCACGCGCAGGCGCTGCTGGTCGGCCTCGACGGCGGAGGGGCTGCTGACGGCATCGGGCGGGCTCGGGCGCTGTTAGCCGCCCCGTCCCCGCTGGCCGCGCTGGCCGACCGGCTGGCTGCGGTCCACGCGGAGCTCGAAGACGTCGCCGGCGAGCTGCGGACTGTCGGTGAGACATGGGAGGAGGACCCGGACCGCTTGGCCGAGGTGCGTTCCCGGCGTCAGCTCCTGCGGGTCCTCGCCCGCAAGTACGGGGGCGACCTCGCAGCGGCGCTGGCCCACGCCGAAGCGACGCGTCGCGAGCTGCAGGAACTGGCGGACGCCGAAGCCACTGCCGAAGCGGCAGCCCGGCGCCTGGCGGGGCTGCAGGCCGAGGTCGCCGCGGCCGAGCATGTCGTCGGGGAGGTTCGCCGCCAGACGGCGCCGAGGTTGGCGGCGGCGGTCGAGGAGCGGTTGCGCTCCCTGGGGATGCCCCGAGCGCTGTTGCAGGTGCACGTGGGCGACGTCGACCCCGGCGACGACGTCGAGCTCCGCTTCTGCGCGAACCCAGGCGAGGCGGTCCTGCCCCTGGCGAAGGTGGCTTCAGGTGGCGAGCTCGCCCGCGTCATGCTGGCGCTTCGCCTGGTGTTGTCCGAGGCGCCTCCGACGATGGTGTTCGACGAGGTGGACGCCGGCATCGGTGGGACGGCGGCGATTGCGGTGGGTCGGGCACTGTGGGAGCTGGGCCGCCGCCACCAGGTTCTGGTGGTGACGCACCTTCCGCAGGTGGCGGCCTTCGCCGACCGGCATCTGACGGTGGGGAAGGAGACAGCAGGCGATCGGACGGTGGCCCGGGTGCGGCCGGTGAACGGCGACGATCGCCTGGTGGAGCTGGCACGGATGCTGTCGGGGCAGCCTGGCTCGACCACCGCTCGGCGCCACGCTGCGGAGCTCCTGGAGCAGGCGCACGCTATCGCCTGACCCGGGGGGATCGGCGGGCAGGAGATCCAGGTGGTGTCCTGCTCCGCGGGATGGTGTCCAGGCCGGCGGGGTGGCCGATGTGATGGTGTCCAGGCCGGCGGGGTGGCCGATGTGATGGTGTCCTGGCCGGCGGGGTGGCCGATGTGATGGTGTCCTGGTCGACGGTGTGGTCTGACTTGTGGTGCGCCGGCGAACCGGTCGGGCGTTCAAGCGCTGCTCCGCGCTGCGTTCGGCGGTCGTCCCCGCTCCGGGCCATGCGGTCGGTTGCCACGGGCTACGCGGTCCCCCGGTACGGTGGGGCGGTGATCTACCGTGTCGGGGTGCGGCCAAGATGGTGCTCGTGACCAAGTATGTGTTCGTCACCGGCGGTGTCTCGTCGTCGCTCGGCAAGGGCCTGACCGCCTCGGCGTTGGGCCGGC
>JAKAYQ010000043.1 GCA_021826725.1 Actinomycetes bacterium | reverse complement strand
GTTCGGGCCGCCGGTCCGGAACTTGGCCGAGGCCTCGTCGACGGCGACGCGGACGACCCGCGTGGCGCGCAGCTCGGCGTCGCTCGGGGTGCGAGCGTCGCTTGTGCGGCCCGGGACGACGTGGTCGACGAGGCGCAGGAGGGCCCGGCGCTTGTCGGCAGGGTCGGTGACCGCGGTGGCCGTTCCGAACGCCACGACCGAGCGGTAGCTGAGCGAGTGGTGGAACGCCGAGCGGGCCAGGACCACGGCGTCCACGAGCGTGATGGTGACGCGCTCCGTCTCGTTCAGGACGGCCGAGCGAAGGGCGTCGTTGGCCAGCGCGCCGTGCAGGCAGAGGTGGTCGCCGTGCCCAACGAGCGGTTCCGGCTGGTCTCGGGACCGGGCATCCGCATCGCGCACGCGACGCTGGAGCCACCGGAGGCGACCGCGCTGGCCGGCGATCTCGGTGGTCTGCTGCGGCAGCGGCGGGTGCGCCCGGACTGACCGGAGGGGTGCGCGTGGGCTTGCTGTGACCTGCCGGGTCAGCCCCAGAGCTTGGGGCCGAGGCCCGATGCCCGGCTGACGGGCCGTGCGATGGCGGCGCGCAACGACGCTTCGGTGGCGACGATGGTCGCCTGCCGGCGGGCGCGGGTGACCGCGGTGTAGAGGAGCTCCCGGGTGAGGACGGGGGACGGGGGTGGGGGGAGGGTCACGACGACGTGGCCGAACTCGGACCCCTGGCTCTTGTGGATGGTGGTCGCCCACCAGGTCTCGACGTCGCCGAGCCGTGAGGTGGCCAGCAGGCGGATGTCGCCGGCGCTGTCGAAGGCGACGACGGGCTGGCGGTCGCCGGGGACGGTGAGGCCGACATCGCCGTTGAAGAGATGGTTGCGATAGTCGTTGGTGCTGACGACGACGGGCCGTCCGACATACCAGCGGCCGGTGCCGCTGCGGTCGAGATCGGCGGTGGCGAGCGCCTGGGTGCGGTCGGTCCAGTGGCGGACGCCGGTCGGTCCGTCGCGCAGCGCGCACAGCACTTTCAGGTCGGCGAGGCGGGCGAGGCCGGCAGCGGCGTCGCCGGACCGGGCGTCGTCGACGACGGCACGCGCCGCCGCTGCCGCCCGGTGTTCGAGCTCGCCGACGGCGGCGCGGTCGTCTCCGTCGATCCAGCGCAGCTCGCCGGTGGGCGCATGGCGGAGCAGGTCGACGGCCCGGTCGGCGTCGCCGGCTCGTATGGCGTCGGCCAGCGCCGCGATGGCGGAGTCGGTGGCGAACCGGTGCACGCGCTCGAGGACCACGACGGGCGTGGGTGGCGGTGCCGTGGTGGCCTGCGGTGGGATGGCGGCGGCCTGCGGTGGGGTGCCCGTGGCCTGCGGTGGCGTGCCCGTGGCCGGCGGCAGGGAGGTGGATGTCGGCGGCGTGCCACGGCTGACGATCTCGCCGAGGACTGCGCCGGCCTCGACGCTGGCGAGCTGCATGGGGTCGCCGACGAGCACGAGCGTGGCGTCGGGCCGCACCGCGTCGAGGAGGTAAGCCATGAGCGGCAGGCCCACCATCGAGGTCTCGTCGACGACGACGAGGTCGTGCGGCAGGGGGTCGGTGCGGTTGCGGCGGGGTGGCCTCCGCCCGGACAGCCCGATCAGCCGGTGCACGGTGGTCGCCTCGGTGCCCCGGAGGGCCTCGGCGACGTGCTCGGGAACCTCGGTGGCGCCGATCTCGCGGTGCACCGCGTCGGCCATGCGGGCCGCTGCCTTGCCGGTGGGAGCGGCGAGCGCAACTTGCAGTGGGGACCGCCCGGAGGGGGTGAGCTGCAGCGCGGCGGCGAGCAGGCGGGCGACGGTCCGGGTCTTGCCGGTGCCGGGGCCGCCGGCCACAACGGCGAGGCGGCGGGTCAGGGCGCGTTCGGCGGCCGTGCGCTGGTGGTCGGGCTCGTCGGGGCGGACGGGCCCGAACAGGGCGTCGAGGAGCGCGGCGAGCGCGTGCGAGCCCTCGGCGATGCCACCGCCGGCGGCGGCGCGCCGGCGCAGGTCGGCGGCTACCTGCTCCTCGTAGCGCCAGTAGCGCTCCAGGTACAGCCGGGTGCCGTCCCAGACGAGCGGGCGGATGCGGTGGTCCGGAGCCGCCCCGGGCCAGGCGACGGCGGGGCTGGCGACGGCGGGGCTGGCGCGCAGCGCCTCGGCCCAGCCTTCGGGGTCGGGCCACGACAGGAGCGAACGGGCATCGACGCCGGTGTTGCCGACGGTCCCCACGTCGTCGGTGACGACGCTGGTGGCGACGTCGTGCAGGACCACGCAGACGTGCCCGTGCAGCGGGGCCCGCGCTGCGAGGGCGGCACCCAGGAGCACGGCATCGTCCAACCCGCCGGCGGCGCGGGCGATGGCGTCGGCGACGTGGACGGCGGTGGCGTCGAGCACACCTGCGTCCACGAACGGCGCCAGCGACGCGGTACGGGCCTGCAGCAGCGGGGGGCCGGGCCTCATCGGGTTCTCCGCAGGCCGCCAGGCATCATCGGGGCCTCCGCGAGCTGTCCGACCTCATCGCGCCGCCAGCCGGCCGGCAAGCAGGTCGCTCGTGTCGGTGACGAGCGCCGCACCGATGTCCCAGCTGAACACGCCGAGGGGATGCCCATCGTCGACCGGCGTGGCGGGCCCGGCCATGCCCCGCACGAACAGGTAGGCGGCACCCCCGAGGTGGACGGCGGGGTCGTAGCCGGGGAGCCGCCAACGCAGGTAGCGGTGCAGCGCGACGGCGTAGAGCAGCGCCTGCAACGGGTAGTGGTGGTCGGCCATGGCAGTCGCCAGGCGGTCAGGGCGGTAGTCGTCGGACCGGGGTGCTCGTCCCGGCTCGCCCAGGGTGTTGGTCTTGTAGTCGGCGACGACGAAGCGTGGTTCGGCGTGGGGGTTCGCCGGATCGCGAACGCGCAAGACGACGTCGATGGACCCGGTGAGGTGGCCGGCCAGGTCGACACCGAACGGCCCGGTGGCGAGGCGCTCCGCCCAGGGACGCAACGGGTGGTCGTCGGGCAGGTGCGCGGCGACCAGGGCACCGATGTCGCGGTCGGTGGCCTGTCTGCTGCCGGATCCCAGCAGCAGCTCGAACCGCAGCTCCCGTAGGCAGTCGCCGGGTGCCATGTCCCGCAAACGGCGGCCGGCGGCCAGTGGGCCGAGCGGGGTCTCGATGGTGGCGCGCAGCCCTGCGGCCAGGGAAGGGGGGTCGACTGGCCACGGGCTCCATCGCAGGCGGTCGGAGACGGTGGCGAGCAGCTCCCCGTCGAGGTCAGCGGCGGTGAAGTCCACGCGCTCCAGGACACCGTGGACGAGCTCGCCGAACCGGGCGCTGCCGGGGATCGCGCCGAGCGGCAGGTCGGCGTCGAAAGCGCCGGAGCCGGTGCCAGGAGCGCTGGCATCGGGGGCATTGGCATCGGGGGCACCGGCATCGGGGGCACCGGCATCAAAGGTGCTGGCATCAGGGGTATATGGGCTCGCGGCTCCTTGCGCGTCGAGTCCCGATGGTGCGTCGTCGGGAAACATGTCGTATCGGGAGCGCTCGTCGGCGGCCCTGGCGTCGCCGAGGCTGTCGTCGTCGGCGTCGAAGGTGGACGCGGGTTCGGCGCCGTCGGTGCGCGTGTCGTGGTCGGCGATGGCGGTGAACGACCAGCGGCGAGCGAGGCGCGGTGGTGGCACCTCGAGCGTGGCGAGTTGCAGCGGACCGGTTGTGGCCGCGCTGCTCGTGTCGGCCCATGTCGCGGCGCGCCCGCCGGGCGCCGGGCTGAGGACGACGTCGACGATGCCGTCCCCGGCGTCAAACGCAGCGGCGAGCGTCGGCACGATGTCGCCGTCGGCCGGCAGGGGGACCGTCTTGGCGGTGAACAGGTCCGGGTCGATGACCGTGCCGTCGCGGGCGAAGAGCACACGGGCAAGGCCCGTGGCGTTGCTCTTGGACGCGCTGCTCCACCACACGGCGGTGTGGTGCCGGGCTCGCGTCAGTGCGACGTAGAGCAGCCGGAGGTTCTCCCCGACGATGTCGGCAGCGGCGCGGCTCTTGCGGTTGCGGGCCTCCTTGGCGGTGGGCCACGCCTCGCCGTCGGCGACGTCGAACGTCCGGGTCTCGGTGTCGCTGTCCTCGTACAGGACCTGCTTGACGTCGAGGGAGCTGCCACGCCACATGGTGGGGACGCACACGACGGGGAACTCCAGCCCCTTGGCTGCGTGGACGGTCATGATCTGGACGGCTTCGGCTTCGGACTCGACACGTTGGGTCGTGACGTCCTGATCGGTGCCGGCGCCGGGCTGGTCGCGCAGGTGGTCCAAGGCTGCCAGCAGGCTGCCGGGGGTCGGGCGGCGCCCGGCGGGGACGTTGTGCAGAAGCGCGGCGATGTGGCCGAGGTCGGTGATCATGCGGTCGCCGTCCGCTGTGGCCAGGACGCGGGTGGCGACGCCGCTTTCGACCCACAGATGGGCGCACAGCTCGACGGTGCCGCGGGTGGCGAGGATGTCGGCCCACCGGGCCAGGTCGTCCTGGACGGCGCCGAGCGTGGCGTCGTCGGCCGTGGCGACGTCGGCCAGGCTCCAGCCGAAGAAGCACGATTGGGTTGCGGTACGGGCCCGGGTCGGGTCGGCAGGTCGGGCAAGTGCGCCGAGCAGCCACCGCCAGTGGCGTGCGGCGTCGGAGTCGAGGACGTTCTCGCCGCGTGCGACCACGGCAGGGATGCCCCGGTCCCGCAGGGCCCGTTGGACGGCCCTGGCTTCGGCGTGCCGGCCGATCAGCACGGCCACATCCCCGGGTCGCAGCGGGCGCGACCCGCTGCCGCCGTGGCGGGGAGGAATCTGCGCGTGGTCCAGCAGGTCGAGGACGTGGCCGGCGAGGTCGGCGGCGACGGCTCGCTCGGCCTTCTCCGTCACGACCAAGCCGGTCTTGCCGCGTTCGAGGTCGGGACCGACGGCGGCACGCACCGACAGTGCGGGGAGCGTGGCCCCGCTGGCGGTGCGCAGCCGGCGACCGTCGTTGCACGGGGCGGCGTGGACCGGCACGAAGGTGATGTCGGGATGCCCGAAGGTGACTCCGTCGAACAGCCGGCCGAGGGCGCCGAGCAGGGCCGGGTCGGAGCGCCAGTTGACGCCGAGGCTGCTTCGGTCGGTGCCGGGCGTGCCGGCCGCACGCAGGTAGGTGTGGACGTCGGCGCCGCGGAAGCCGTAGATGGCCTGCTTGGGGTCGGCGACGAGGACGAGGGTCGTGCCGGTCCCGGGCGCGCCGAACAGCGTGGAGAACAGCGCCCACTGCACCGGGTCGGTGTCCTGGAACTCGTCGACGAGCGCGACGCGGTAGCGGCGGCGCAGGGCGGTGACCGCAGCCGCGCTGGCGCGCAAAGCGGCCAAGAGCTGGGTGAGCAGGTCGTCGAACGACACGGTGCCCGCGAGGCGGCGGCGCCGGTGGACGTGTGCGACGGCCTGGTCGACGAGCTGCCGCCGCAGGATCGCTCCGGGCGTTGCCGTGTCGTCGTCGAGGTCGGGGACAAGGCGGATGCCCGGGTTGCCGAGCACGGTGGTGACGGTGGTGGCGAGGTCGGCGACTGTCGGGAGCTGGCCTGCGCTGTCGGGGCCGGCACTGTCCAGGCCGGCGGTGGCGAGAGCGGCGATCAGGTCGGTGCAGACCGAGGCGACGACGGCACGGGTGTCCTCGACGAGGGTGGCGTCCAGGTCGCCGGGGGCGGCGGACCCGAGGGTGGCGAGCACCTGCTGGGCGAAGCTGTGGATCGTGGTGACGGTGGCGGCGTCGAAGTCGCCGACGGCGCGCTCCAGACGTTCCAGCCGGCGCTCCCGGTCGGTGGCGGCCAGCAGGGTGAGCAGATCGTCGTCCGCAGGGGCACTGCCGGGGTGCCTGAGGGCAGCGACGGCGTCGGTCAGTCGGGTGCGGACTCGGTCGCGCAGCTCGGCGGCGGCGGCGCGGGTGAAGCTGACGACCAGCAGTTGGTCGACGGGGACGGCGGCCTCGGCGACGGAGCGCAGGACGAGACTGGCGAGGGTGAAGGTCTTGCCTGTGCCGGCGCTGGCCTCGATGGCGGCACGGCCGGTGGGGAGCGGTCCGGTGAGGGAGAACGGCTTCAGCGAGCTCACGTGCGACTTCCTGCGGTGGCGTGGACAATTCCCCACAGGTGGTTGGCATAGCGGGTGGCCCGGTCGCGAGCTGTCCCAGGTGGATCGTCGACCCGGATGGGCAGCGCCCGCACCTCGTCGAGGGAGAGCCGACCGAAGGCGATGATGGTCGCCTCGTCGCTGCCGTCTCCACCTCCGCCGTACGGGGTCCATACGTCAGCGCCGGTCTCGCCAGCGTAGAGGGCGGCGGAGAGCTTGGGGAACAGCGGGATCGGCTCGCGCCGGCCCCGGCGCCACAAGTCGACGGCGACCTCGAGTCCGGCGAGGGCGTGCGCGGCTCGTTCGCTGCCAGTGGCGCCGCGCACCACCAGGTCGAGTGTGTCGGTTCCGGCACCGACCGATCGTGGCCGGACAACGACACTGCGCCAGGCGACGCCCGGGTCGGTGACCGTGAGGGCGAGCAGCCGGAGCCATGCGGCGAGGTGCTGGCTCGGACGCGCCGCGCTGCAGGTGACCAGAGCGGGACCGGGATCCGGCGGGGGGCAGCGCCCGGGCACCTCCCCGACGATGCGGGTGCTGTCGGGGAGCGTGACGTCGACCGCGTACGGCTTCGCCAGCGAGCCGTAAGTGTCTGTCGCGACCCCGAGAGCGGCGGCGGCGGCGAGCAGGCTGTCGACCTGGGCTCGGGCTGTGACCAGGGTGGCATGGCCGAGACGTCCTGGGGGCAGGCTGCCCATGGAGCGCTCGTGGCGCTCCCACTCGTCGGCGGACGACCCGGCTGACCGGGCGGTGAGGAGGCGGTTGGCGACCGACCAGCGTTCGAGAGCGGTGAGCTCGGTGGGAAGGTCGTCGGGCGGTGTCCGGTCCTCGAACGTCAGGTGGAGGCCGAGCTCGTCCCGCAAGAACGACCGGACCGGGTGCTCCAAAAAGGAGACCAGCTCGCCCAGGGTGACCACATCGCCCGATGCCGATGCCGATGCCGATGCCGATGCCGATGCCGATGCCGATGCCGATGCCGATGCCGATGCCGATGTCGATGCCGATGCCGATGCCGATGTCGATGCCGATGCCGATGTCGATGTCGCGGGAAGCGCAGCGGCCTTGGGTTGCTGCCAGCGGTGAGCCCGGGCCCGGGCGCCGGCGAGCGCTCCGGGGTCGAAGCTCCACGGACCCGGCCGGCACAGCGCTCCGGGCGCGAATGCCCGCTCGTCGAATGCCTGGCGGGGGTGGACCGTCTCGAACCGCTGTCCGAAGGCCTCCCGGGCGGTCGGGGTAAGCGTGTCCAGGATGGTGTCGCGGAGCTCGGCGTAGGCGACGGCCGGGGGTACGTCCTGGTTGGTCCGGATGTCGTGCCCGGTCCGGGTGACGACCAGGTGGTCGCCGGCGGCGAGCACGGCATCCAACAGGGCCTGGCGGGTCTCGGAGCGGGCGTCGTGGTCGCCGATCCGAGCAGCGGCCGCGGCCAGGTCGTCGCCATCGGCACGGCTGGGTCCTCCGGCGGTGCCGGCGTCGTCAAACCCGAGGATGCCCACGACCCGGAACGGCAACCCGCGCAGCGGGGCGAGCGAGGTCACGGTGATGCCGCCTCTGAAGAAGTCCGACCGTTTCGGCGTGCCTTGGAGCCGATCGGCGAGCAGCCGCCGCATGTCGGCGAGCGTGAGCTCGGTGGTCGCCGCGGCGCCGGCTCCGACGGCCTCGTCCTCGATCTGTGCGAGCAGCCGCTCGAGCTGCTCGGTCTGCCAGCGGTCGCCGGCGTCGACGGCCAGCAGCTCCTGGCTGGCGCGACCCAATGTCCGGCACCACTGGGCGACGGGGCGTGGCCGGGCGACGTCGTCGACCAGCGCGGCCAAGCGAGCGGTCAGATCCGCGATCCGCCCCGCTGCCACCATGTCGCCGTCCTCGACGCCGAGCGGCGCCACGTCCCCGATGGCGAGGCCCAGGCCGTCGTCGCCGACGGCCACGCCCAGGAGCACGCGGTCGAGCGCTGCCTTCCACGTGTTGCCGTCGAGATCGGCGGGGAGGCCCCACGCGGCCCGGTGGCGGCCGTCGAAGCCCCAGCGCACGTTGGTGGCGTCCACCCAGGTGGTCAGCGCTGCGAGCGCGTCGTCGTCCAAACCGAAGCGCCTGCGTACGGGCGGCAGCGCGGCGAAGGCCATGACCTCGGTGGCGGTGCAGCGACCCGACAGCAGCGCCAGCAGGGTGTCGAGCGCGCTGAGCACCGGCGATGCCTCGCGAAGGGACCGGTCGGCGACCCGGTAGCGGAGCCGGGGGGGCGAGCCCGGCGGCGCCTCGCCCGGCTCCTCTGCAGATGGCCCGAAGCCACCCTCGACGAGCGGGGCGAACTGGCTGATGTCGGGGCACAGCACGACGATGTCGTCCTCGCGCAGGGTGGGATCGTCGGCGAGCAGGTGGAGGATGGCGTCGCGCAGCACCTCGACCTGCCGTGCCGCGCCGTGGCACGAATGCAGCTGGACCGAGCGGTCGTCGGGAGCGGGGTCGACGTCCCCGGCGGGTGGTCGGTCCGCACGCAGGTCCCCCTGGATGCAGGCGAGCAGGGTGGCGGGCCCCCCGGGCGAACGCGCACTGTTCAGGGAGCCGATCCGGCCCGGTACGGCCCCGATGGCTTTGACCG
This sequence comes from Actinomycetes bacterium, assembly GCA_021826725.1. Classification (GTDB taxonomy): domain Bacteria; phylum Actinomycetota; class Acidimicrobiia; order Acidimicrobiales; family UBA8190; genus JAJZYI01. The sequence goes on along the minus strand of JAKAYQ010000043.1, from coordinate 9,566 downwards.
GCTCGGGGGCGAGAGGTGCGGTGCCTGCGGTGCCTGCGGGTCCGGAGGTGCGAGGTTCGGTGCCTGCGGATCCGGCGGGATCGAGGGTGAGAGGCTCGGCGCTTTCGGCTTCGATGGGATCGGGGGCCGGCAGCCCCGCGATGGCGAGGAGGACCGTGCGTTCCCGCCAGGCCCTGGCCCACGACCGCAGCAGTGGGTGGCGCACAGCAGTCCCGGAACGGTCACCGCCGCGCAGCAGGTCCGGTGCCGGCGGTGCCGCCAGTGTGGCGTCGCGCACGGCCCGCGTGGCGGCCGGGGACGGGTCGAGCAGGAGCACGTGCAGGTCCCGGTGCACGGCTACTGCCTCCATCAGGTCCACGAACGGGGCCCCTCCCGGCAGGGTGGTGATGCCGAACACGGCCAGGCGTGGGGGCAGGTCCACGTCCAGACTTCCCGAACGCAGCCGAGCCAGGAGCTTCGGTAGGCGTTCCGGCGGGCTCGGCGAGCCGATGTGGCGACGAACGAGCCGCCAGACGTGTGGCTGCCACTGGTCGTGGGGCGCGAGCGGCTGCCCGGCCGCGTCCACGTCGGTGCCGGCATGCCACTGGAGAACCATGTCGGGCCGGCGCGCTGCGTACCGGTCGAACAGGTCGGCCAGGCGGCGGGCGCGGCCGAAGCTGGTGGCCCCTTCGGGGAGCCGGGTGAGCGGGCCGAGATCAGGATCGTGTGATCCGGTGCTCAGGACGTCGAGCAGGACCCAGACGAGGTGCTCGACCCGCCAGGGATCGGTTGTGTCGCGGGGCCGTCCGGCGTCGAGCACGGCGGAGCGAAGCGAGCCTGGAAAGGCAAAGGTCACGTTGGCGCTGATGCCGTCGCCGGCGGGGCATCCCTTGCCGAGACCGTCGTTGTCGGAACCACCGTTGCCGCGGTCGCTCCTGTCGAGAACGCTCCTGTCGACGGCGCCGCGGCTGGCGCCGAGCGACCGGGCCAGCTCCAGCGCCAGCCACCGCTGCATGGCGCCGGTCGGCACCGCCACCCACTCCGAGGTGAGTGGGTCCGGCAGCGGATCGGCAAGAACCTCTGCGAGCGCGTCGGCGAGCAGGCCGATCGAGCCGGCACGAGTCAGGTGGAGCACGGGCGAAGACTAGCGACGGGGTGTGTCGGTCCTCGTGCATCGGGGTGGTTCCGGGAGCCGAGCGCGAAGATATGCCGGATGGGTTCGCTCCGTCGGTCCTGCGGTCGGGCGGCGCCGGGAAGCAGCGGCCTCCCGGCGCCCGGTTTGCGCGCCTACCGGCGCGAGGTGGGACCTGGGCACAGCCTCGGTCACGCGTGTGGGCGTGGGCGTGGGCGTGGGCGTGGGACCGGGGTCCGCTCCATGGTGTGGATGTTCGCCCGTTACGACCCGGTCGGATGGGCGGTCGGGTGCCCTATCACGGCCGCCGCATCCCGGTGCTCTGCGTGCATCTTGGCGGAGAACGGCATGCGTCGCCCGACCGACGAGATCGCGATCAAGGCCACCGCCGGCAGCGGTTGCTCCGCCACCGACGACACCCTGCCGGGGCTGTGGGCCGTCGCCGCACGCGGCAGCGCACAGCAGGTCGCGATGGCCTGCTGGATTGCCGACCGGATCGTGGCCGGCATGTGCGCCGACCGGTGGGGCTGAGCGGTGGGGCCCGCACGCGAGGATCCCGGGGACGTCACCGCTGGGGACGCGGTGCACCGGGATGCCCCAGGTGAGGATGCGGCGATGGCGGTAGCCGTCGTGGGCGCATCAGGCTATGTGGGTCGCCTGCTCGTCGGTCGGCTCACGCAGCTCGGGCATCGGGTGGTCGCCATCGCCAGGTCCGTCGAGCAGGGCCCGGTGGCGGTCGGCGTCGATCGCCGTGCCGTCGACGTCGCCGACACGGCTGCTGTGGCCCAGGCCTTGGCGGGTGTCTCCACCGCCTACTACCTCGTGCACGCTCTGGCTGGGGGGCCTGACTTCGCCGAACGTGACCGCACGGCGGCGAGGTCGTTCGCGACTGCGGCACGGGATGCGGGTGTGCGCCGGGTGGTGTACCTGGGCGGGCTCGGCGGCGGCGGTGCGGATGACCATGGCGCTGGCGGCGATCCGGGCGCCATGTCCCGGCACCTGTCGAGCCGGCACGAGGTCGGCGACCTGCTCCGGGGATCGGGGATCCCGGTCGTCGAACTGCAAGCCGCCGTCGTGCTCGGCGCCGGCAGCATCTCGTTCGAAATGCTGCGGTACCTGACCGAGCGCCTGCCGGCCATGGTGTGTCCCCGCTGGGTCGACACCCGCTTGCAGCCGATAGCCGAGCGGGACTTGCTCGAGTACCTGGTTCGGGCACCGGACGTTCCCGGCGGGATCTACGAGATCGGCACGCCGGACGTCACGACATACCAGCAGATGATGCAGCGGTACGCGGCGATCCGCGGGTTGCCGCCGCGACGGATCGTCAAGGTGCCACTGCTCACCCCGTCGCTCTCCGCGCACTGGGTCGACGCCGTGACCCCTGTTGACCGCCGGATCAGCCACGCCCTGATCGAGAGCTTGGCGACGGAGGTTGTCGTTCGGCGGCCCGGAGCGGCAGCGGTCTTCGGGGTCGATCCGATGCCGGTGGCGGACGCCATCCAGGCCGCGCTCGACGAGCAAGGCGCCGCTCTGGAGCAGCGACTGTTCGACGTCGACGAAGGTCTCACTGACGGCGTCTTTGTCGTTCGGACAGTGGCCACGATCACGCCCGGCGGCGCTGAAGCGGTGCGTCAGGGCCTGCTCGACATCGGTGGGGACCTGTCGTGGTACGGGGTCGCCGGCGCGTGGCGGCTGCGCCTGGCTGCCGGCAAGATCTTCGGCGAGCACCTGGCACTGCACCGCCCGCCGCAGCTGTCCGCGGGCGCCACGGTCGACTGGTGGACGGTCGTGCACGTCGACGCCGACAGCGTGGTCCTGTCGACGAAGGCATGGACCTTTGGCGACGCCTGGCTCGGGTACCGGGTGACCGCCGGCACCGGCTTGGCACGTCCCGATGCGCTCCTGCAGGTGGCTGCATTCCGGCCTCGTGGGGCGCTCGGGCTGGCGTACTGGCGGCTCCTCTGGCCGGTTCACCGCGTCGTGTTCGTCCTCATGGCACGACGGCGGGTACGCGGCCGGAAGCGATGAGCACCGGCTGGGCCCGGACCCGGAGCAGCCGTGGGTGCGGCTGCGGGTGCGGGCCTGCTCTTCCGGGGGGCGGTTGGGTGATCGTGCCGTGGCGGCGAGGTGAGAGTGAAGCGGAACGCGCTCGTTCGCCTGGGTAGATGTGGGTTGCGTTGCGAGACGACCGCCCTACCGACCCCGGATTCCAGGGCCGGGCTCGCCATCAACGGAGAGTGTCGTCGACGGAGAGTCGAGCTCGATGACCGGTGTGGTCGAGCTCGCCTCGCGGAGAAGGCCGACATCCACCACCGACTCTGGAGGTCAGGACCTGCGGGCCGGCGCCGGGCAGCAGCCGGTGGCGCAGCGGTCCGGCGCCGGCGTGAGCCGTCCGACGGCCAGCCGGGGCGCCGCGGGATCGAGGCGTTCGGTCACCAGCTCGCGGATCATGGTGACGAACCGGGGGTCGGTTCCTGGTGTCGCGGCACGAACGACCTGCAGCCCTCGGGTTCGCCCAGCGTCCGCAGCCACCAGGTCGAGGTCGTAGACGACCTCCATGTGGTCGGAGACGAACCCGATCGGCGCCAGCACCACCGCGGCTGGTCCTTCCGGGAGCGCGGCCATGGCGTCGACGACGTCGGGGGTGAGCCACGGCTGGTTCGGGGGTCCGGACCGGCTCTGCCACACGAGCTGCCAGCGCTCGTCGGGCACGCCAGCGCCGGCGGCGACGAGGCGAGCCGTCTCAGTCAGCTGCTCGACGTAGGAGCATGTTGCCGCCATCGACATTGGGATGCTGTGCGCGCAGAACAGGACGGCCGGTTCGGATGGTGGTGCGGCTGGAGCACTGGTTGTCTGGAAGGGATCCGTTGGCTTTCCAACGCCAGCGGTCGAGGCGAGCCCCGCCAGTTGCCGGGTCTGGGTGGGTCCCGTGGGCTGTCTTCCTCTGGTGGGTTCCGCTGCTTGCCGGGCTCCTGCAGCCCCCGCCGGTTGCTGGGCTCCTGCAGCCTCGGTGAGTGCCCGGCGCAGCGAGCCCACCCAGGTCTCGATGAATCCAGGGTGGTTGAAGAAGAGCCGGAGCTTGTCGATGACCGGTGCTCCGGCACCCACCTGGGCGCGGGCGGCATCGATGTCGTCGAGGTATTGGCGGCAGCCGCTGTGCGAGGCATAGGCGGACGTGACGAAAGCCAGGACCCGCCGGATGCCGTCGTCACGCATCCGGCGTACCTCGTCGACCAGAGTCGGTGCCCAATTCCGGTTGCCCCAGTAAACCGGCAACGCGATGTCGGCGTTGGTCAGCTCGTCGGCCAACGCGGCGACGAGCGCCCGGTTCTGCCCGTTGATGGGTGACACCCCCCCGAAGTGGTGGTAATGCGCGGCCACCTCGGCGATGCGCGCCTCGGGCACGTCGCGGCCCTGCAGGATGGAGCGGAGGAACGGGTCGACGTCTTCGGGGCCCTCGGGCCCGCCGAAGGACAGCACCAGCACGGCGTCGTACGCCGGGGCACACGGCTCCGATCCGCTGTTCGGGTTGTTGTCGCTGTCTGGAGCGACGTCGCTGTTCCGAGGAGGACGGCTGTCCGAAGCGAAGCCCCGGTCCGGAGCGGGGTTGCTGCTCGGAACAGGAGAGCGGTCCGGACCCCGGTCGACCGCCGGTTCGCGATGGCCGGCTGAAGCATCGGGCATGGAGCGGAGCCTACCGAGCACGGCCCCCGGTATGGTCGTCTCGTGGTCCGACGACTGGTGCTCTGGGACATCGACGGCACGCTCGTTCGGGCCGGTGACCTCGGCGCGGCCGTCTTCGACCGGGCCTTGCTCGCCGTCCTTGGCCGCGCCCCGAACGAGCGGATCCGCATGAGCGGCAAGACCGATCCGCAGATCGTCCACGAGTACCTGGACCTCATGGAGGTGGACGAGCCCGGGTCGGTACCGGAGATCCTGCACCGGCTCGAATGGGAGCTCGCTGCCGACCGGCACCGCCTGGCTGCTGAGGGGAGCTCATGCGACGGCGCTGCCGCCGTGCTCGAACGCTTGGCCGCCGACGATCGGGTGGTGCAGTCGGTCCTGACGGGAAACGTGGCAGCTAACGCGGTGGTCAAGCTGGCGGCGTTCGGGCTCGAACGCTGGCTCGACGTCGAGGCAGGCGCGTTCGGGAGCGACGACGCTGATCGCCGGGCGCTGGTGGGCGTGGCCCTGGCCCGCCAACGTGAGATGCGCGGGCGGGACGTGGCGGCGCAGGACGTCTGGGTCGTCGGGGACACGCCCGACGACCTGGCTTGCGCCCGAGCCGGGGGGACGCGGTGCCTGCTGGTAGCCACGGGGCGCTACCCGGTGGACGAGCTCCGCGGTGCCGGTGCCGACGCCGTGCTGGCGGACCTCACCGATACCGAGCGGGTGGTGGAGATCCTGACGGCTGGTCTCTGAGGTCGCCCTCGGACGGCCGGCGGGCGTGGTGGTGCAGCGGGGAGACGCACGCGACGGGGCGGGGCCGGGTCACGGGTGCCGGGAGCAGCGGTGTCGGAGCGAGCGTCCGGCCGGGCCTCCCCTGTCGGCACGCCGCCTGGCTGTGCCGGAGGTGCGAGAGATCCGGAGTTGCTCACCCCCTGGGGTGAAGCGCACTGCCTGGGACGTCGGCTGTCTCGGACGGCCGGTACAGTGTGCGGCGCCGTGGCTTTGGGATGGGGTTGGCGGCGGCCCGATGGGCAGTACGAGCTCCGGGATGGTGGCGATGGGTTCGCAGGTTCCGTTGGTGTCGTACCTCGTGCTGGGGGAGTCTCCTCACCTGGTGGTGAGCGAGTGCTCGGCGTGCGGCGCACGGTTCTTCGACCGGCGGGTGGCATGCGCGGCGTGCGGCGCCCGGTCGTTCGGTTCGGTGCCGTTGCCCACCGAGGGGGAGGTGCGGACCTTCACCATCGTGTCGATGGCGGCGCCCGGCATCCCCGTTCCGTTCGTGGCAGCGGTGGTTGCGTGTGGCGGCACCAGCGTGCGGGCGAACCTCGTGCACGTTCCGGCCGACCCTGAGCACGTGCGCACCGGCATGCGAGTGCGGTTGGTCACCGTGCCGGTCGGGGTCGACGCGGCGGGGACGGAGGCCGTGGGGTTCGGGTTCGAACCGGTGGGAACCGAGCCGTTGCCGGCTCGCCCCGGGGTTGGTGGTGCGGGGCCTGATGGTGCGGGGCCTGGCGGAGCGGGGCCTGGCGGAACGGGGTCAGGTGGAGCGGGGTCAGGTGGAGCGGAGGCCCCCGAGACGGTAGGCACAACTCCCGTGGAGGTGGTCTGATGGCAGATGACGTCTGGATCCTCGGGATCCACATGACGAAGTTCGGCAAGCATCCCGATACAGACACCGTGGACTTGGCGTGCGAGGCGGTGCTCGCCGCGTTGGCCGACGGCGGCGTCACCATGCGGGATATCGGGGTGATAGCGGCGGGGAACCTGCTGGGTGGCGGGCTCGGCATCGGCCAGGAGGTGCAGAAGCAGATCGGCCAGACCGGCATCCCTGTCTACAACGTGGCCAACGCCTGCGCGACGGGGGCGACAGCCCTGCGGACGGTGGTGATGGCCATCAAGGCCGGCGAGTGCGACATGGGCCTGGCCGTCGGCGTCGAAAAGCTGGCCGGCGCCGGGCTGCTGGCCGGCGGGCGCCGTGCCGGGGACGATGACACGTGGACGCCGAGCGGCCGGTTCGGCGCGGTGGCCCCGATCGACGGCCGGATCGGGACCGAGACCATGCCCGGTGTGTTCGCGCAGGTCGGTCTGGAGTACGGGCACCGCTACGGCGGCGCGACCTTTGCGCTCTTCGCCCGGATCAGCGAGAAGAACCACGCCCACTCCACCTTGAACCCGCTGGCGGCATATTCCAAGCGTCTGACGTTGGAGCAGATCATGGGCGACGTGATGATCGCCTACCCCAACACTCGGCCGATGTGCTCCGCCAACTGCGACGGGGCTGCCGCCGCGGTGCTCGTGTCGGGGAGCAGGCTTCGGACCTTGCCGGCCGAGCAGCGCCGGCGGGCGGTCAAGGTCGCGGCGTCCGTGCTCACGACGGACCCGTGGGAGGAGGCCTGCCAGGTCCTGCCCGATGTCAACACGCTGACGCGCAACGCGGCGCGCCAGGCCTACGAGGCGGCGGGGGTTGGACCCGGGGACCTCGACCTGGTCGAGCTGCACGACTGCTTCGCCACAGCGGAGCTGGTGCACTACGACAACCTGATGCTGTGCGAGGAGGGTGGGGCCGTCGACTTCTTTGCGTCGGGGGCCCCGTGGCGCGACGGCCGGATGCCGGTGAACGTGTCCGGTGGCTTGCAGTCCAAGGGGCACCCCATCGCCGCCACCGGTATCGCCAACGTCTGGGAGGTCTGCCACCACCTCCGGGGCGAGGCCGGCCAGCGGCAGATCGACGGTGCCCGGGTCGGCCTGGCGCACGTGATCGGGCTGGGATCCGCGTGCGGCGTCCACATCCTGGAACGGGCTGCTGCCTGACAGGAGCTCGCGCTCGAGGCCCTCGGTGGGACACGCCGCGGCCCCACGGGTCGGACCGGTGTTCGCATCCTGTGGCGCGGCGCGGCGCGGCGCGGCGTGGCGTGGCGCGGCGTGGCGTGGCGTGGCGTGGCGTGGCCGGGTCCTGGGATGGCAGGTGGGATCCGAAGCCCGCGGCCAGGTCAGGACGGGCAGGTCCCGGTGCCGGCGGCCGCCACAGAACGGCACCGGGCCGGCCGGTAGCCTGGGTACGAGGCTCGGCCGTGGGTACCGGGTCGCGACACCAGTCCGAGCGAGGCGCCATGCCCGAGGAGCCGATCGTCGTCCCGGGGAGCGCACCTGGCGCTCGCTGCCGCGGCGGCACGGTCGGCGAGCTGGCGGTGGGGATCGTCCGCCGGGACCTTGCGGCTCTGCTCGACCACGAGCCCGGGGCGCGGGCGGGTGAGGACCCCGAGGAGCTGCACGACATGCGGGTGGCCACGCGCCGCCTGCGTGCCGCGCTCACGGTCTTCAGCGGAGCGCTGCCCGGCCGTGCCGGGCGGCTTCGAGCCGAACTGGACTGGCTCGGGAACGTGCTCGGTACGGTGCGGGACCTCGACGTGCAACTCGGGTATGTGCTCCGCTGGCAGCGGGACCTGCCGGTGGCCGACGGTGCCGCGCTGGCGGAGCTCGCCGCCCTGCTGGAGGCAGAGCGCAGCGAAGCTCGGCGACAGCTCCTCATCACCCTGGCGTCCGACCGGTACCTGGCGCTGGTGCACGGGCTGTCGCTGCTGGTGGACCCCGGGCAGCCCCGGCCGGTGCCCGGCGGGCAGGTGCCCGCGTTGCTGGCCGTCCCGGATCGGGTTGATGCCGCGCACCGCCGGGCCCTCCGGGCGGTGGTCCGGGCGCGCCGTCGCGGGTCGCCCAGGGACTTTCACCGCCTGCGCATCCGCTCCAAGCAGCTCCGGTACACCTTGGAGCTCGTCGCCGACCTGTACCCGAAGACGGCACCGGCGGCGGCGGCACGCGTGGCGCGGGTGCAGGATCGCCTGGGCACGGTGCAGGACGCCGCGGCACTGTGCGACCGGCTCCGGACGATCGCCGACACGGGTGGCACGGCGCTGTCGCCCGGTGCGCTGTTCGTCATGGGAACAGTGGCGGAGCGCACCCGGCGCGAGATGGGGCGGCGCCTGCGCCGGCTTCCCGACCGGATCGGCGGGCTCGACGGGAAAGCGTGGAAGCGGCTGCGATCGGACATGCAGCACCAGGCACCACGCCCGGGACCCGGTGGCTTGCATGCCGTCCAGAGAGGTGAACGGCGCCGCGCTTAGGCTTGGTCCATCCGGCGGTGCCCGAGCCGTGCCGGCCAGAGCGTAGGAGCCCCGATGAACGCCGAGGTACAGGGAACCACCCTGCCGGTGCTGCAGGTGACGCTGGACGCGGGGGACGAAGTCATCTCGACCCACGGGGAGCTGTCGTGGATGACCCCGAACGTCGAGATGTCCCAGTCGACCGGCACGGGCGGTGGTGGCCGGGGCCTGATGGCCGGGCTCAAGCGGATGGCCGGTGGCGGCGGCCTGTTCGTCACCCGCTACCGGGCCGGCCAGGGCCAGGGGACCGTGGCGTTCGCGGCGAAGATGCCGGGTCGCATCTTCCCGGTGGAGATCGGGCCGAGCGGGGGCTACCTGGTCCACCGGCACGGCTGGTTGTGCGGCACCCCCGGAGTTGTCCCGAGCGTGGGACTGCAGCAGACGTTTCGCGGCGGCATGTGGGGCGGGGACGGGTTCGTACTCGAGAAGCTCGAGGGGCAGGGCACCGCGTGGGTCGAGCTCGCCGGCGAGATCGTGAGCTACGACCTCGTGCCCGGCCAGTCGCTGCTCGTGCACCCCGGGCATGTCGGCGTGTTCCAGGACTCGATCGCCTTCCAGATCACTCGGGTGCCGGGCATCGCCAACAAGCTCTTCGGCGGCGACGGTTACCACCTGGTGTCCCTGACCGG
>JAKAYQ010000269.1 GCA_021826725.1 Actinomycetes bacterium | reverse complement strand
AGCGGGACGGGCAGGCGGACGGCGGTGGGGCTTCCCCCGTCGGGGCCGGCACCGGTGGTGGCTGTGCCCGCGGCCAGGGCCACGGCCAGCACCCCGACCATGGTCCAGGCCAGGCGCCGATCGGTATGTCCCACTTTGGGCACCCCGGACCCGCCGGGGCTACCGGCCCGCAGGGCCAGGACGACGGCGACGGCCAGCAAACCGATCCCCACCATGAAATGCCCCATGACGACGTACGGGTTCAGCTTGGTGTAGACGACGATGCCGCCGGCGACTGCCTCGGCCAGGACCCCGCCGACCAGACCCCACGACAGCCATACCAGGTCCCGGCGCCGCTCGGTCCCCAAGAGCGAGGCCACGGCGGTGGCGCCGATGACCACCACCAGGCCGACCACCACCATCCGGTTGGAGAACTCCATGAGGGGGTGGAAGGAAAGGGCTGGCGTGACGTGGCGGCGTGAGCATGTCGGCCAGTCTGGGCAGCCCAGCCCCGACCCGGTCAGCCGCACCGCCGCGCCCGAGGCGATGTTCAGCACCACCAGGGCAGCAGTGACCTGGCTCATCCGGAGGAACGCACGGGGGCGGATGCGGGGCAGCACGGTGGTCCGATCGTATCGAAGGCAGGCGCAGCGGCACTCGTCGCCGCCCCGGCCACGTTGCGGCCGGGGCGGACCGGTCAGTTGGTGGATGCAGGCTCAGGGTGCCAATCCTGGTTTGGCTGGTATGGGCGGGGTCGGCGGGGTCGGCGGGGTCGGCGGGGTCGGCGGGGTCGGCGGGGTCGGCGGGGTCGGCGGGGCAAGGCAGCGTGGCTGGTCACACGGGGTCGAGCGGGGCTGCTCATGGCTTGTTCCAGCCGGCCGGGTCGACGGTTTCGGGGACCCGCTTTGTCGGGCGGGCACGATCACCGTAGGCTGACGCCCGATGACCTCGCTCTCCCCTGCGCTGCAGGGCGTCTCGACGCGGGGGGCGAAGATCCGCGGCTACGTGGCCCTCACCAAGCCACGCATCATCGAGTTGCTGCTGGTGACCACGCTCCCCACCATGTTCGTGGCGCGCCGCGGCATACCGCCGATCGGCCTGATGGTGGCGACGCTGGTTGGCGGAGCCCTGGCCGCTGGTGGCGCCAACGCCATCAACATGGTGGTCGACCGCGACATTGACCGGGTGATGCGGCGCACCCAGGGGCGCCCGTTGGTCACCGAGGTGGTCACGCCGACGGCCGCCATGGTCTTTGCCGTCACGCTGGAGGCCGTGGCGTTCGCCGAGCTGTGGACATCGGTGAACCTGCTGTCCGCCGTGCTGGCCGTGTCGGCCACCGCCTTCTACGTGTTCGTCTACACCCTGTGGCTGAAGCGGACATCCACGCAGAACATCGTGATTGGTGGGGCCGCGGGTGCGGTGCCGGTCCTGGTCGGCTGGACCTCGGTCACCGGTCACCTGGCGTGGGCCCCGGTGGTGCTGTTCGCCATGGTCTTCATCTGGACCCCGCCACACTTCTGGGCGCTCGCCATCCGGTACCGCGACGACTACCGCGCTGCCCACGTGCCGATGCTCCCGGCGGTCGCCTCCATGCGGTTCACTGCCGCCCGGATCCTGGCCTACACCGTGGTGCTCGTCGCTGTCAGCATGGTGTTCGGCGTGGTGGGGCACATGGGTCCCATCTACTGGGTGGTGGCTGTGGTGACCGGCGCGTTGTTCTGCGTGCATGCCATCCGCCTGCTCCTGGCTCCGTCGCCCAAGGTGGCCATGCGCGTCTTCCACTTTTCGATCAGCTACCTGGCGGTGCTCTTCTGCGCTATGGCCGTGGACGTCGTCCTCCGGGCACACTGATGGGCCTGTTGCTCGCCCGCCCGCTCCGGTGGGCCGGCGGCCGCCAGCGCATGGTGCTGGCGGTGCTCGTCTCCCTGGTCGGGGCGCTCGTTCTGGGGCTGGTGCTGACCGTTGGAGCCGGAGGGGCGCCGCCCGAGCGCCTGGCGGCCTTTACGCTGCCGCGGCTCGGACCGTCGGGGGCGAGCGGGGCCGACCCCGTCCAGTACCCGGTGGTGGGGGCCGGCGCCGGCCGACCCGTCGTCCTGGCCTTCTTCGCGTCGTGGTGCGTGCTCTGCCGGACCGACCTGCCGGTCGTGGCGCGCGTGGCGGCAGCTGAGCGGCGTTCCGGCAACGCGACGGTGTTCATCGGCATCGACGGCAATGACCCGGCCACCGCGGGCTGGGCGTTCGCGCGGGCCACGGGCGTGCGCTTCCCCGTAGCGTCGGACGAGACCGAGCAGGTTGCCCGGCAGGTCGGCCTGACCGGCCTGCCCGACACGGTGGTGGTCGACGCTGCCGGTCGGGTGGTGCAGCGGTTCTCGGGTGTCGTCGATGCCGCGCAGCTCGAGCGGGCCGTGGCGGCGGTAGCTCCGGCGAACGCCGTCGTCGCGGCATCGGGCTGATCGGGTCGCGGCACTGCGGGAGGTCGGGCTGACCGGCGGCCCTGCCGGCGTGCCCGTGGCAGCACGCGTCCGCCGCACTGCTACCCCGGCGAAGCACACTCGGGGAGGCGGCCGGTGGACGTCACCCCGGGCGGGACATGTCCGGGGGTCACTCCCAGCGGAAGATCATGGCTGCAACCACGGGTCCGCCGACCGCCCAGGCCGCCAGCACCACCCAGGCCCACCAGGCGACCCCGAGCCCGCCGGTGAGCGACCGGTGGAGCGAGTCGGCCAGCGCCGCGGCCGGCAGCACCCGAGCGATATCCGCCAGGGCGGCCGGAAGCTTCGCCAGCGGTGCCAGCATGCCGCTCACCAGGAGCAGCACCAGCCACAGGCCGTTGGAGGCAGCCAGATTGACCTCGGGGCGGAGCGAGCCGGCCAGGATCAGGCCGATCCCGCCGAACCCGGCGGTGGCGAGGAGGACCACGGCGACCGCTGCGGCGGCCCCGGACCCGCTCGGCCGCCAGCCCAGGGCCACGGCCACCAGGACCAGCACGGCGGCTTGGATGACCTCGATGACCATGACGGCGGTGATCTTGGCTGCGAGCAGCGCCGGCCGGCCCAGGGGGGTGGCGCCGAGCCGCTTGAGGACGCCGTAGCCGCGCTCGAAGCCGGTGGCGATGCTCAGGTTCACCATCGCCGTGCTCATGATGGCCAGCGCCATCATGCCCGGCGCCAGGAAGCCGACAGGATGTCCGGGGCCTGTCGGCAGGATGTGCACCTCGGTGAGGAACACGAGCAGCACGACGGGGATGCCGAGCGTGAGTAGCAGCGACTCGCCGCGCCGCAGGCTCATCGACAGCTCGGCGGCCGTCTGCGCCGCCCAGCGCCGGATCATCGTCGACCGTCCCGGCCGGACCCGTGCCCTGCGGTCTGGTCGGGTTCGATGGTGGGTTCCCCGGCGGCGGGGCCGCTGCCTGCGGAGCCCCGGGCGGTGGGATCGTTGGCAGTCACCAGGCGCATGTAGGCCTCCTCGAGCGTCGCCGCCGTCGTGCGCAGGCCCTGTACGGGGAGGTCGCGTGCGCCCAGCCAGCCCGCAACCGCCGCCACCGTGGCGGGTGTGACCGGCCCGCGCACCGCGTACTGGCCGGGGAGTGCCTCGTCCACCTCGGACAGCGGCACGCCGGTCGCCGTGGCCAGCTCGGCGAGCTCGAGGCCCGGTGGTGCGGTGAACCGGACGGCCTGACCGCCGGCTGCAGCGGCCAGCTCGGCTGGTGTTCCGCGGGCGATGGCTCGCCCGCCTGCCACGATCACCACCTCGTCGGCCAGGTGCTCGGCCTCGGGGAGCTCGTG
>JAKAYQ010000042.1 GCA_021826725.1 Actinomycetes bacterium | reverse complement strand
GCCCCATGCCCCACGCACTGCGCCGTTGCGTGGCGGCATCGTAGCGTCCCGTGACGCGAGGGCGGAACGATGCTCAGACCGCTGGCCCGATGACCAGGCAGCCGTTGTGTCCGCCGAAGCCGAACGAGTTGGAGAGGACTGGCGCAGGCTCGTACGGTCGGGGATCACCGGCGACGATGTTGATGGCGATCTCCGGGTCGGGCTCCCCGTAGCCGGCGGTGGGGGGGATGAGCCGGCGATCGATGGTGAGCACCGAGGCGACGGCCTCGATGGCACCGGCCGCGCCCAGTGCATGGCCGGTGACGCCCTTCGTCGAGGTCACGGGGGGTCCGGAGGTGCCGAACACCTTGGTGATGGCCTGACCTTCGCTCAGGTCGTTGAGCGGGGTGGCGGTGCCGTGGGCGTTGATGTGCCCGATGCCGGAGGGTTCGATCTCGGCGTCGGCCAGCGTCAGCTCGATGCAGGCTGCGGCTCCGCCTCCACCGGGAGCAGGTGCGGTGATGTGGTGGGCGTCTGCCGTGGAGCCCGCCCCGAGCACCTCACCGTAGATCCGCGCCCCGCGCCCGGTGGCGTGGTCCCAGCGCTCCAGCACGAGCGCACCGGCGCCTTCGGCGATGGCGAACCCGTCGCGCCGGGCGTCGAAGGGGCGGCTGTGACCCGAGGAGGACAACGCGGTCATGTTCGTGAAGGCGGCGATACCCAGGTCGGTCATGGCTGCTTCGGCTCCGCCGCCGATGACGACGTCGCACCGACCCGAGGCGATCAGGCGCGCGGCAGCTGCGAGCGCATGGGTCCCCGCCGCGCAGGCGGTGGTGACGGTCTCGCACGGACCCCGCCAGCCGTTGCGGATGGAGATCGTGCCCGCACCGGCGTTCGGCATCATCATCGGGATGAGGAATGGCGACACCCGCCGGGGGCCCTTCTGGTCGTGGACCCGGAGCTGTGCCTCGAGGGACTCGAGCCCGCCGATTCCGGTGCCGAACACGACGCCGCAGCGTGCCGGGTCAGCGCCGACGTCGCCGGCGTCCGCCAGGGCGAGGTCGGCGGCCGCCACCGACAGCTGGGCGAAGCGGTCGACTCGGCGTGCCTCTTTGGGCCCGAACCAGTCTGCCGGGTCGAAGCCCGGCACACGGCGCTCGCCGCCGGTCCACGGGCGTAGCAGCCCAGCCCAGAATTCCTCGACCCCGATGCCGCAGCAGGCAAGGACGCCCAGTCCGGTGATGGCCACTCGCTGCCCGCGTACCGGGCCGTCGGGCCCGTGTCCCAGGAGCATCAGAGCTTGGCGGCGATCAGGTCGAAGGCCTGGCCGATCGTCTCGATCCCGTCGAGCTCGGCCTCGTCGACGGTGATGTCGAATGTCTCTTCGAGGGCCATGACCAGCTCGACCAGGTCCAGGCTGTCGGCATCGAGATCGTCGGCGAACCGGGCATCGCGCACGACCTTGTCGCCGGGGACCTGCAGGACCTCGACCGCACAGGACTTGAACTTTTCGAAGGTCGCGTCGTCACTCACCGTTGCTCTCCTTTTGGTTGTCCGGCGCTCGGCCGGTGATCTGGTGCCCTTGCCGGCTCCGGGCCGGTCCTGCCGCCGGAGCGCCGCGCCGGTGCGCCGGGTTCAGGTGCTTGCTACGAACCGTTCGGGGTGGACCTCACAACCCCATGGCCAGGCCGCCGTCGACGGCCAGCACGGTGCCGGTGATGTAGGCGGCGTCGTCGGATGCGAGGAAGGCGACAGCTCCGGCCACCTCGCCCGCCGATGCCGCCCTCCCGAGCGGCACCATCGAGCGGAGCTGCTCGACCCGTGCGTCTCCGAGAACGGCGATCATATCGGTTTCGACGATCCCCGGGGCGACCACGTTGACCGTGATGCCGCGGCTTCCAACCTCGCGGGCCAGGGATCGCGCCAGGCCGATCATCCCGGCTTTGGCGGCGGCGTAGTTCACCTGGCCGGCTGATCCCAACATCCCGACGACCGACGACATGAGCACGACGCGTCCCCGCCGGGCCCGCACCATCGGACCGAGTGCGCGCCGCACGACCCGGTAGGCGCCGGTCAAGTTGGTGTCGAGCACGTCCTGCCAGGCTTGCTCGTCCATGCGCAGCAACAGGGTGTCGCGGGTGATGCCGGCGTTGGCCACCAGCACCTCCACCCGGCCGAATGCAGCCTCCACCTGGTCGAAGGCTGCGTCCACCTGGTCGGGGAGGGTCACGTCGCAGTGCACGGGCAGCAGGTGGTCGACCTGGTCGGCGGGCAGATCGTCAACTGGCGGTGGTGATCCCCGGTAGGTCGCGGCCACTCGGTCGCCCAGGGCGAGGAAGCGGCGCGCACATGCCAGCCCGATACCCCGGTTGGCCCCGGTGACCAGCACGACCCGACCGCTCGGCCCTGGCGCCGCCGCCGGTGCGGTGTGCTCCGGGGCGCTCACGACGCCCACCGGACGACGGCGCTGGCCCAGGACATGCCGGCCCCGAAACCGGAGATGAGCACGAGATCACCGTCGGTGATCCGGCCGGCGCCCAAGGCGTCACACAGGGCGAGCGGGATCGATGCCGCCGACGTGTTGCCGGTGCGGTCGAGCACCACCGCGGTGCGTTCCGGGGGAATGCCGAGGCGCGTGCAGGCCGCTTCGATGATCCGCAGGTTGGCTTGGTGTGGGACGAACAGGGCGATCTCCTCAATGGCTACTTTGGCTCTGCTCAGTGCCACGGTGGCCGATTCCACCGTGGCCCGGACAGCACGCCGGAATATCTCGCGCCCGTCCATGGTCAAGGTCCCGCCATGGGGGCAGTACAGCAGGTCGTGGGCGCTGCCGTCGATCCCGAGGTCGTGGCTCAACAGGCCGGGGCCACCGTGAAGGGGGTCGGCGCCGCCGGTGGCCTCGATGAGCACGGCGGCCGCGCCGTCGGCGAAGATCACTGCGGTGGACCGGTCGTCCCTGTCGGTGATGCGCGAAAGGCAGTCGGCGCCGACGACGAGGACGCGCCGGGCGCCGACAGCCAGGGACCCGTAGGCCGCGACCAGTGCGTAGACGAAGCCCGCGCATGCGACGTTGACGTCCATGGCACCACCGCCCAACCCGAGGCGGTGGTGCACGGCGGAGGAGGTGTGTGGGACCGTCTCGTCCGGCGTGGTCGTGGCCAGGAGGAGCATGTCGACGTCCTCGGGGCGGGTCCCGGCCCGCTGGAGCGCGTTGCGGGCCGCCTCCGTGGCGAGATCGGCGACGGTCCCGCCGATGCGCCGCTCCTGGATGCCGGTGCGCTCGACGATCCAGGCGTCGGAGGTGTCGAGCCGCTGCTCCAGATCGCGGTTGGTGACGATGGTCGGCGGAAGCGCGCTGCCCCAGCCGGTGAAGACTGCGGGTGGGGTCATCGGCATCGGCTCCTGGGGTGATGACTGGGCGAAACGGGATGGAACACGGTCGTCGCGGCCGGCTGGCGGTGCACCTGCGGACAGACGCTCACCGCTCGTCCGGGGCAGCCCGGAGCCAGGCCACGGGCTGGCCCCCGACGACACGCTCGCCCGGGTGGACGAGAAAGCCGAGGACAGCGCCACCGAACGGGCTGCGGACCTCGGCGGTCCCCACGGTGCCGATGGCGTCGCCGACCGCGATCGGCGGGGGCGACACCGCCGGCTCCACCACGGCCAGGGCCCCGGGACCAGGGACGCCGGCCAACCCGGGCTCGGGCTGGAACACCCCCGTTGTCGGAGCGACGACGACCCGGTCCGAGCCTGCCATGCGCTCACCTTGATGGGTGGCGGCATAGGTGTGCCACGAATCGGTGCCCGAGGCCGCGTCCACGACCACGTCGAGGTCGTCGGGGCCCGATATGGCCACGGCGCGGACATCGGGCAGGGCCCGGCGGGCCAGGCCGGTGAGCACGCCCCCGGCGCCGACCTCCACGAGGACGGTGGCACCCAGGCCGGCCAGGGCGGCGAGCGTCTGGCGCCACCGGACCGGATTGCACAGGGCGGCGGACAGCAGTGCGGGCCACTCGGCGCCGTCCTGGTGGGCCCGGGCGTCCACGTTGGCGACGACAGGTATGTCCGAAGGGGTGAACCGGGTGACAGCCAGCGCTTTGCGCAAGCGGTCCCGGGCCGGTGCCATCAGCTCGGTGTGGAACGCACCAGCCACCGGTATCGGCAGCACTTTCCGAGCCCCGAGCTCCTTCGCCAGAGCGCCGGCTCGTTCCACGGCGTCACGCTCCCCGGCGATCACGACCTGGCCAGGAGCGTTGTAGTTGGCCACCCACACGGCGCCTTCGGCCCGACGGCATGCTGCGTCCACGCTGTCGTCGTCAGCGCCGAGGATGGCGGCCATGGTGCCCGGACGAGCTTCGGCGGCCTCGTGCATGGCGGCGCCCCGCTCGGCCACCAGACGGACCCCATCCTCGAAGTCGAGCGCACCCGCAGCGGCCAGCGCGGTGTACTCGCCCAACGAGTGGCCGGCGCACAGCATCGGCTCCAGACCGACCCGCTCGATGGCGTCGAGAACAACGGAGCTGAGCACGAACGTAACCATCTGGGCGTTGGCAGTTTCGGTGAGCTCGTGTTGGTCGGCGTGCAGCAGCAGATGCTGAAGGTCGCGCCCGGTGATCGCCGACGCTTCGCTCACTACCTCCCATGAAGGGTGGTCGACCCACGGGCGACCCATACCGGGCCGTTGTGATCCCTGCCCGGGGAAAGTGAATGCCAGCACCCCGTATGTCCTCCTGACTCGACCGGTTGGACCGTCCGGCACCCCCATTGGTTACATTCGTGCCCGAACTGCGTGTGCCCGAACTGCGTGTGCCCGACCTGCGTGTGCCCGACCTGCGTGTGCCCGACCTGCGTGGAGCCGGCACCCGCAGTGACTTTCGGCGCCGTTGGGGGCGTGCCTGCACCGGTCCGCCAACCAACCAAACCCGCCCGGACCGGGCGCCACCGATCCGCAGCGAGGCGGGTACGTCCTGTCCGGGCGCCTCTGCCAGAAAGGCGCCCCGGCCTGCAGCTGAAGGTGCCACCGGCTGCAGCAGCCCGGTGCCCGGGCCTGCCGCCGCCGACGTGCCCGGAGCGGGACTTGAACCCGCACGCCCCGAAGGGCAAGGGCTTTTGAGGCCCCCGCGTCTGCCGATTCCGCCATCCGGGCGGCGGAGCAGGAGCCTAACCCGGGACTGGCCATCGGGAACAGATCGCCGGTTGCTGCCGGCTGGCCGTGCCGGCTGGTCGGCAGTCGTATGGTGGCATGTGGCTCGGATGCCGTACGGATCATCGCCGTGGGACCGCCTTCGGGCGCACCCGGGTGCTTCCCGGCGCGGTTGTTGGCGGCGGCGTCTGTGGGCAGGAGCGTGAGCGGCCGGGAAGTCGGGGCCGGCACCGGGACCTCGAGGTTGGTCGGTGGAGCCCCTGGTCCTGCTGGCGGGGCCCTCGGTGCCGCCCGGATCGTGGCGGTGGACCTGGTGCGGGTGGAGCTGCACCTCGCGGTCGGGCACCGGACCTCCTACGGCGAGGAGCGGCACCGGCCCGTGGTGCTGGCTCGGGTACTGGTCGAGGGCGGCGAATCGGCTGGCGGCGCCGAGGGCTGGGGGGAGTGCGCCGCGCTGGCCGATCCCGTCTACGACGAGGAGTACGCCGCCGGTGCGTGGGCCGTCTTGCGCGACCACCTCGGTCCACGGCTGCTGGGAGCCGAAGTGGACGCTGATGGCGACTTGATGCACACGTTGAGTGGTGTCGGGCAGGTGCTTGGTGCGGTCCGCGGCCACCGGATGGCGAAAGCGTGCCTGGAGATGGCGGTGGCCGACGCCGTACTGCGGTGGTCGGGGCGTTCCCTGGCGTTCGCCCTCGGGGTCGAGGCGACACACGTCGCCGCCGGCGCCGCCGTCGGGCTGCCCGACGACCTGGCCCGTACCCGTGACGAGGTGGCGGGCGCCGTGGCCGCCGGGTTCGCCAGGGTCCGAGTCAAGATCGCCCCGGGCTGTGACGTGGGCCCGGTCCGGGCGCTGCGCTCGTGCTTCCCCGACCTGGCAATACAGGTCGACGCCAACGGCGCATACGGGCACGACGGTGCCCGAGCGCTGGACGGGCTGGACGATCTCGGACTTGCCTGCATCGAGCAGCCGCTCGACCCAGCCGACCTGCTCGGCCATGCCGAGCTGGCCCGGCGCTGGCGGACACCGGTGTGCCTGGACGAGTCCGTGCGCGACGCTGCCGACGTCGACATGGTGGCGGCCCTCGGCGCGGCCAGCATGATCTGCCTGAAGCCGGCCCGGTTGGGGGGTATCGGCCCGGCGGTCGACGCGCATCGGCGTGCCCGGTTGGCGCGCATCGGGCTGTGGTGCGGGGGCATGCTCCAGACGGCACGAGGGCGGGCGGTCGACGCCGCGGTCAGCGGCCTTCCGGGGTTCGTGCTGGCCGGGGACCTGGGGATGTCGTCGCCGGCCTTCGTCGAGCCCGACCCGTTCGGCAGTGTGCGGCTGCGCTCGGGCAGGGTCGAGGTGTACCAGGGTGCTGGCGTTGGTCCGCTCCCCGATGCCGACCGGCTGCGGGCCGTGACTGCCGAGGAGGTCTCGGTCGCCCGATGACGACGCCGGTGCCCGGCGGTGCCCGGCGGTGCCTGGCGGTGCGCCCGGTCACCTACAATTCCCCGGTCATGCAGCGATCTGCGGTGGAGCGCTCGCTCCGGGACGTCCATGCCCGGCTGGTGAAGGCCAGGCAGGATCTGGCTGTCATCGACGAGCAGCTCATGAGCGTCGTCGACGCTGCCGACGACGCTCGGCTACGGTCACTCGTGTCAGAGACGCCCATCGCCGCGCACGAGTCGAACGACGCGCAGCGCCATGCGGACGCGTTCACCCGGGCACGGCGATCGCTGGTGGATCTGATCGGTGAGCTCGAGCAGCGGCAGGACGAGCTGCTCGGCAAGCTGGTCGTGGACTGACCACGGGAGCGGGGCCGGGTACGGGGCGGTGGGCGGGAACCTCCAGGGGAGGTCCCGTGTATGGAACGGGCTTCGGTCCGGGGGTACATCGGGGATCGGCCGGGAGCGGCCTTGACGACCGGTCCCCGTGGGTGGGGCCGGCGCAAGGGACCTGAACGAGGAGCAAGACCATCTCCATGGCACGACGTGTCGTCATCGCAGAGGACGAGGCCATCATCCGGCTCGACCTGAAAGAGATCCTGCAGGGCGAGGGCTACGAGATCGTCGGCGAGACGGGCCGAGGCGACGAGGCCGTCGAGCTGGTGCGCGAGCGACGCCCGGACCTCGTGATCCTGGACATCAAGATGCCCGGCATCGACGGCATCGAGGCAGCCCGCCGGATCACGGCGGAGATCCGAGTACCCGTTCTCATCCTGACCGCCTTCAGCCAGCGGAACCTCATCGAGGACGCTCGGGACGCGGGTGTGGCCGCCTACCTGGTGAAGCCCTTCCAGCGGGGCGAGCTGGTCCCGGCCATCGAGGTGGCCGTCGCCCGGTTCGAGGAGCTGCGGGCCATCGACGAGGAGCACGCCAGCGGACAGGACGGCACGCTCGAGGACAAGCTCGAGACGCGGCGGGTGGTGGACCAGGCCAAGGCCGTGCTGATGGACGAGCACGGGCTCACCGAGGCGGACGCCTTCTCGTTCGTCCAGCGGACGGCCATGGGCAGGCGCGCCCGGATGCGCCAGGTTGCCCAGGAGGTTCTGGACGGGACCCTGGTCCCCTGAGGCACCACGAGCTCCGGCACCACGACGCGAGCAGGTGGTGCCGACGAGATCGCGGTGCGGGTCGGCGACGAGTGCCTGCACACGCCCATGGGCACGCTCCGCGGGCGAAGGCAACGGAACCATGTCAAGAAGGCCGCCGGTACGTCGCATGCAGGAAGCCCGCACCTACGGAGTGAAAGGGGGAAGGGGAGCTGTGGCTGTGTCGCAGGCACAGCGCCCCTGACTGCCAGTGGCCGAACCGGGACCGATCTATCTGCTCGACGGCAGCTCGCTCGTCTTCCGGGCGTTCTTTGCGTTGCCCGATGACCTGGCCACGTCGTCTGGGACGGTCACGAACGCCGTGCACGGGTTCACGTCCATGCTCATCATGCTGCTGCGGGACCACGGGCCCGGCGGGATGGCGGTGGCGTTCGACCGCCCAGCCCCCACGTTCCGCGACGAGATCGTTCCCGACTACAAGGGGAACCGGCCTGCGGTTCCCGACCTGCTGAAGCCCCAGTTCGACCTGGTCCGGGCTGTGTTGGACGCGCTGGGGATCGTCCGGGTGGACCTGGAGCGCTACGAGGCCGACGACATCCTGGCCACATTGGCCACCGCGGCCCGTGACGCCGGGCGCGACGCGGTGGTCGTCACCGGCGACCGGGACTGCTTCCAGCTGGTCGAGGATCCCCACGTCACCGTGCTCTACACCCGCAGGGGTCTGTCGGACACCGTCCGCTACGACGAGGCGGGCATCGAGGAGCGATACGGGGTGCCGCCGTCGCGCTACCCGCTGCTCGCTGCGCTGCGTGGCGACCCATCGGACAATTTGGCGGGCGTGCCCGGTGTCGGCGACAAGACAGCGGCGAAGCTTGTCACCGCCTACGGAAGCCTCGACGGCATCTTCGAGCATGTCGCCGACTTGAGCCCCAAGCTCCGCGAGAGCGTGGGGGCATCGGAAGACCTGGTTCGCCGCAACGCCCAGGTCATCCCCCTCGTCCGGGACGTGCCCCTCGACTTCGGGATCGCCGATCTCAGCCTCGGCCGGTGGGACGTGGAGGAAGCCCGTCGGATCTTCGCCGAGCTCGAGATGAACGGCGCGTGGCAACGGCTTGTCCCCCTGCTGCAGGCCGGGGGTGTGCATCGGGGGTCGCCGGGCGACGATGGGGCGCGCCGGGACGGCGCGGGCGGCGAGGTCGAGCCTGCCGCGGCAGTGCCCCACCCGGCGGCGATCGTCGTGGGCCGGACCGAGCCGGGCGCGCGTTCGGCCATCGACCGAGCGGTCGAAGGCGCCGATGCGTTGGCATTGGGTGGGCGCTGGGCCGGGGAGCCCGGACGTAGCCCGCTGCTCGGTCTCGCCGTGGGTGGCGTCCGTGACCGCGGCGATCGTGACCGCGCCGATGGCGGCGGGCTGCAGCTCGGCCCGGTGGCGTGGCTCCCCGCCGAGGTGCTCGTGCCGGCCGGCGACCTGGTGGAGCGCATCGCCACGCTCGTGGGTCCCAAAGGCCTGCCCGTGCTCGGCCACGGTGTCAAGGAGCTGATGCGGAGCCTGCTGCCCATCGGGATCGACGCGACGGGGCTGCGCATCGACACTGCCGTTGCCGCGTTCCTCCTGGAGCCCGACCGAGGGCGTGTCGGGATAGGGGAGCTGGCCCGCCGGTGGCTCGGCCTCGACATCGCTGCGGAGCCGGGCGGGCAGCAATCGCTGACAGGGATGGACGCCGCCGAAACCGGCGCTGCTGAAGAGCGCGCCGAGGCAGAGGGTGCTGCTGTCGAGGATGCCGCCGCTGGTACCGGCGACGAGCTGGCTGTGGTCGTCGGCGACGAGCTGGCCCTGGTCACCGCCCTGGTCGGTCCGATCGAGGACGCGCTCCAGGCCGACGGGCTCCAGGCGCTGCACCGGGATGTGGAACGTCCCCTGGTGCGGGTCCTGGCGAGGATGGAGGTGGCCGGCATCGGCGTGGACGTCGGCGAGCTGCGCAGGATCGCCGAGGAGCTGGCCGGCGAGTGCAGCACGCTCGAAGCGGAGGTCCAGCGATGGGCGGGCGAGGAATTCAACGTGAACTCCACCCCGCAGCTGCGCCACGTCCTGTTCGAGGTGCTCGGGCTCACGCCAGGGAAGAAGACGAAGACCGGCTACTCCACCGATGCGCAGACCCTGGAGCGCCTGCGCGACGCCCATCCGATCGTGAGCGCCCTGCTGCGGTACCGCGAGGTCGAGAAGCTCCGCTCCACCTACGGCATGCCGCTGATCGACGAGGTGGCGCCCGACGGGCGGATCCACGCCACCTTCCACCAGACCGTGGCCCGGACCGGGAGGCTGTCGTCGGACCGGCCAAACCTGCACAACATCCCGGTGCGCACGCCGGAGGGAATGGTCCTGCGGCGTGCGTTCGTGCCGGCGCCGGGGACTCGCCTGCTGGTCGCGGACTACGACCAGATCGAGCTGCGTGTGATCGCCCACCTGTCCGACGACCCCGGTCTGCTGGCTGCCTTTGCCGAGCGACGGGATGTGCACCGGGCTACCGCCGCCCGTGTCTTCGGGGTGCCCGAGGCGGATGTGACCTCCGCCCAGCGCAACCGGGCGAAGATGGTGTCCTACGGCCTCGCCTACGGCATGGAGGCGTACGGCCTGGCCCAGCGGCTGGCCATTCCCACCGAGGAGGCCCGCGGCATCCTGGAGGCGTACTTCGACGCGTTCCCGTCCGTGCGCGCCTACATGGAGCGGACCGTGGCCGAGGCACGCGCCACCGGGTACACGCTGACCGCGCTCGGACGGCGACGCCCGCTGCCGGACCTGCTGTCGGGCAACCGTGGGCTGCGCCAGGCCGCCGAGCGCCAGGCGATGAACGCGGGGATCCAGGGGTTGGCGGCCGACCTGTTCAAGCTGGCCCTGGTGCGGATCGACGACGCCGTGCAGGCTGCTGCGCTGACGGCGCGGCTGGTTCTGCAGGTCCACGACGAGGTCCTGCTCGAGGTGCCCAGCGACGAGGAGACGCAGGTGGGTGCGCTGGTGGTCGACACCATGGCCGGGGTCGGTGCCACCGTGGGACTGCGGGTCCCACTCGACGTGAGCGTCGGGTGGGGCGACTCGTGGGCTGGCGCCAAGCGATAGCATGTCGTGTCGGCCGCCACCGGCGGTCGGTCCGCGCACGCTCGATGCGCAGGTCCCGAAGGTCCCCCGAAAGCGAGTAGCGAACCTCCATGTCCGACGTCGCTGCCGGCTCTGCCGGCGCACCCGATCCGGTGGCACCGGCCGGCTTGCCGGTCGACGGCACCGCCCCGGCCGAGCATTCTGCTCCGGCTGCCCCCGTCTCCATCCCGGCTCCCGCCGCTTCTCCGGCTTCCGCCCCCGCCGCCGTAGCGATGGTGGGTGCCGTGGCCTTGGCCGAACCGATGGGGAGCTTCGACGCCGAGGGCAACTATGTGCCCCGGTCGATCGTGGCCGACGACCTCGATCAGGCGTCGCTCGACGCCGCCATCGCCGCCAGCATCGTCGAGTTCGACGACGGCGACATCGTCGAGGGCACGGTGGTGAAGATCGACAAGGACGAGGTCCTGCTGGACATCGGGTTCAAGTCCGAGGGAGTCATCCCTTCGCGCGAGCTGTCGATCCGCAACGACGTCAACCCCGAGGAGATCGTGTCGCTCGGGGAGCAGATCGAGGCACTGGTCCTGCAGAAGGAGGACAAGGAAGGGCGCCTCGTCCTCTCGAAGAAGCGGGCGCAGTACGAGCGCGCGTGGGGCACCATCGAAAAGCTGAAGGAGACCGACGGCGTCGTCCGCGGCCCGGTGATCGAGGTGGTCAAGGGCGGTCTGATCGTCGACATCGGCTTGCGGGGCTTCCTGCCCGCCTCGCTGGTGGAGCTGCGGCGCGTTCGCGAGCTGCAGCCGTACGTGGGCCGGAGCATCGAGGCGAAGATCATCGAGCTGGACCGCAACCGGAACAACGTGGTGCTCTCCCGTCGGGCGTGGCTCGAGGAGACCCAGCGTGAGCAGCGCGGCGACTTCCTGGCCAACCTGAAGCCGGGGGAGCGCCGGCGGGGCACGGTGTCGTCGGTCGTCAACTTCGGTGCGTTCGTCGACCTCGGCGGCATGGACGGGCTCATCCACGTCTCCGAGCTGTCGTGGAAGCACGTCGACCACCCGTCGTCGGTGGTGTCGGTCGGTGACGAGGTCGAGGTCGAGGTGCTCGACGTGGACCTCGACAAGGAGCGCATCAGCCTGTCGCTCAAGAACACGCAGACCGATCCCTGGCAGGAGTTCGCCGACACCCACCAGGTGGGCGAGCTCGTCTACGGGCGCATCACCAAGCTGGTGCCCTTCGGCGCCTTCGTGCAGGTCGGCGATGGCATCGAAGGTCTGGTGCACATCTCGGAGATGGCGGTGCACCACGTCGACCTGCCCGAGCAGGTGGTCACCCCGGGCGAGGAGCTCTGGGTGAAGATCATCGACATCGACCTGCAGCGGCGCCGGATCAGCCTGTCGATCAAGCAGGCGGCCGAGGGCGGCGAGGTCTCCGAGGAGTACCGCGAGGCGTTCGGCGAGCACGCCTACGACGAGCACGGCAACTACATCGGCTACGACTACGGCGTGGCGGAGTTCACCCCGGAGACCGAGGCGCAGGCCGCCTGGGCGGACTTCCAGGGCGAGCCGGGCGATGCACCGGCCGAGGGCGACGGCGGGGCGGCTGCCTTCCCCGCTGCTCCTGAGATTGCGCCTGAGGCTGCGGGTGCGGCTGACCCGGTGACGGGGACCGACGAGGTCGCCGGGACGGCCGGCTGAACCCCGGGCTCCGGGGCGGGCGATCCGGGCTCGTACCCGAACCCTGGCCGGTACCGGTGCCCGCTGCTGCTGTGCCGGGTATCGACCCTGGTGGCACCGCCACCGTCCCGGGCTCGGGACGGTGGCGGGTCATGGCGCGCTGGCGGGCCAGCGTGCCGTGGCTTGCCGTGGCGTTCATGCCGTGGCTGGTGGGCCGGGTGGTGGTCGTCGGCATGCTGGCCGTCGCCCACCTGCTGGTCTCCCATGCGCATCCCGACGCGGCGACCGCCTTCCGGGTCCACCAGGGCCTGTTGGGGTGGGACGCCGGTTGGTACGACACCATTGCCCGGGTTGGGTACGGGGGTGCCGGGCACCAATCCCTGCGGTTCTGGCCGCTGTTCCCGGTCCTGGGCCGGGCCGTCGGCCTGCTCCCGGGCGTGGGTCCCGGCGCTGGCGTGGTGGTGGTGGCCAACGTGTCGGCGCTGGTGGGTGTCGCGCTGGTCGCCCGGCTGGCCCATCTCGAAACGGGAGATCCCGCCACTGCCCGGCGAGCGGCCTGGCTGATGGCCGTGGTGCCACCGGCGTTCGTCTACGTGATGGGCTACGCCGAGGGAACGCTGCTGGTCTGCACCGCCGGCGCGCTGCTGGCGCTGCGCCTGCGCCGGTGGTGGTGGGCCGCCGCGCTGGGGGTCCTCGCCGGTCTCACCCGGCCACTGGGCATCGTCCTGGTCGCCCCGGCGCTGGTGGAGGCGGGCCGCCCGTGGTGGGAGCCCCGTTGGGTGCGGTGGCGTCTCGCGTTCGGGGCGCCGGGGCGCGAGCCATGCGGTGAGAGGGCGCCCGGTGCCGACGGCGCTGGCGTGGCTGGCCGTGCAGGGGTGCTGTCGACCGGGACACCAGGGGTGGAGGAGCAGCGGGCAGAGGCGCCGCGGGTTGGGTTGACTGACCTGGTGGGGCGGGTGGCGAGTGTCGGGGCCCCCGCCGCCGGGTTCGGCGCGTTCTTGGTGTGGTGCGCGGTTCGCTACCACGATGGTCTGGCGCCCATTCAGATCCAGCAGCGCAGCTCGCTGCACGGGCACCTCGCCGACCCGATCATCACCGTGTGGCACGACGCCTCTGGCCTGCTGCACGGCCACCACCTGGGGGAGGGGTTGCACGTCCCATGGGTGCTGCTGGCCGTCGTCCTGCTGGTGGTGGCATTCCGCCGGCTTCCGGCGAGCTATGGGCTGTTCGTGGCCGGCATCCTGGTCGCCGCTCTGAGTGGACCGAACCTGGACTCGTTCGAGCGGTACGCGCTGTCGGCCTTTCCGCTGGTCGTCGTGGGCGGGTCACTCACGGGTTCGGCCCGTGTGGAGCGGGTGGTGCTGCTGCTGGCCGTCGCCGGTCTTGCTGCCTACGCCCTCCTCGCGTTCACGAACATCCTGGTCCCGTGATGGCGTTCGGCACCGCACATCGGTGGCGGTCGCCGCTGGCCTGCCTGGGGAACCGATATCCTGCGCAGGCGCGTCCGTGGCACGCGACGCCCTGGCGGCATGAGCGCGGCGGATCTCGCCGCTGGAGCTCGGCCGGGTCGACGCGATGGCAGCTCGGTCTGGGGATGCCGGAGCGGTGCACGACCGACATTGGCGGTGGTCTCGAAGGAGCGACGAGTGGAAGTCGATAGCAACCGCCAGCCGGAGCCGGGCGCCGTGGGTTTGCCGTCAGGTGCCGGCATGGAGCCGGTCGTGATCATCGGGGCCGGCCCGGCAGGGCTCACGGCCGCCTACGAGCTGGTGAAACGGGCGCATCCGGTCGTCGTGGTGGAGGCCGACGACGCGGTGGGCGGTATCAGTCGGACCGTTGAGCGCGACGGCTGGCGGTTCGACATCGGGGGTCACCGGTTCTTCACAAAGGTGCGGCCGGTGGAAGACCTGTGGCACGAGATCCTCCCTGCCGAGGACTTCCTGCTCCGCCCGCGGCTCAGCCGGATCTACTACGACGGCAAGTTCTACGCCTATCCGATCAAGCCCCTCAACGCGTTGCGCAACCTCGGCCTCGTCGAGGCGGTGCGCTGCATGGCTTCGTACCTGGCTGCGAAGGTGCGCCCACCCGCCAACCAGGACACGCTCGAGGGCTACGTGGTGGCGAACTACGGCTGGCGGCTCTACCGGCACTTCTTCAAGACCTATAGCGAAAAGGTATGGGGCGTGCCCCCGTCGGAGCTGTCGGCCGACTTCGGTGCGCAGCGGATCAAGGGCATGTCGCTGTTCCAGGCCGTGTGGGAACCCGTTCGGGCGCAGATCCTGGGGGGCCGCCAGGACAAGCAGAAGGTCGTCACCAGCCTGATCGAGGAGTTCCAGTACCCCAAGCTCGGACCGGGGATGATGTGGGAGCGCTGCCGGGACCTGGTGGTGGCGGCCGGCGGCGACGTCCGCATGTCCTGCGAGGTCGTGGCCGTCCACCGTGGACCGGACGGGGCGGGTGCCGTCACCGTGCGGGGCCCCGGCGGGGAGACGCGCCTGCCCGCATCGCATGTCATCTCGTCCATGCCGTTCTCCACGCTGGTGCGGGCCATGGACCCGCCCGCCCCGGCCGAGGTGCAGGCTGCAGCGGCCCGGCTCCACTACCGCGACTTCCTTACGGTGGCCCTCGTCGTCCCGCACGAGCGCGGCTTCCCTGACAATTGGATCTACATCCACTACCCGGGGGTCAAGGTCGGGCGGATCCAGAACTTCGGTTCGTGGTCGCCGTACATGGTGAAGGAAGGCAGGACCTGCCTGGGGATGGAGTACTTCGTCTTCGAGGACGACGAGCTGTGGTCCGCTTCCGACGACGAGCTGGTGGCGCTGGCGCGCTCCGAGCTGGCCACGATCGGCCTGGTCGGCGAGGCGGACGTCGAGACGGGCTACGTGGTCCGGGTCCCGAAGGCATATCCGGTGTACGACGAGGACTACCAGGACGCGGTGGCCGTCATCCGGAAGTGGATCGAAGCCGAAGTTCCCAACGTGCACCCGGTGGGCCGAAACGGCATGCACCGCTACAACAACCAGGACCACTCGATGTACACGGCCATGCTGACGGTCGAGAACATCTCCGGTGGTTCGACGCACGACATCTGGTCTGTGAACGTGGAGAAGGAGTACCACGAGGACACCGTCGTCACGGGGCCTGGCGAGGTCAGCGGCACGGGCACGGCTCCAGCCATCGGGGGAACCGGGCGTGACGCCCCCGTCCTGCACAGGCGGCAGGTGGGGGCCGGCCCCGGAGCGGCGGCTCGGTGACAGCGCCCGCGCCGAGCGGGACGCGGAGCGCCGGTGGCTCTTGCGTGCTCGACCGCGGTGGTGGTCCGGCAGGCCGGACCCCGGCGGGCCGGACCGGGCTGTGGCGCCTGGTGCGCGCATTTCGTGACGAGCAGCGTGACCCGGACCGCTTCTACCGGTTGCTCGCTGCCGACACGGTTGCCCTGGTCGACGCGCTCCACCCCGTGGCCGGTTCGCTCCTGGTCGATGTCGGGAGCGGACCGGGCGACCTGGCGGAGGCGTTTCGGGACGCGGGTGCCGCGGCGATCGCCATCGACGTCGACTGGGATGAGATGCATTGCCGCCAGCGGTCCCTGGAGCTGGCCGTGGTGGGAGATGGAGCGCGCATGCCGTTCCCCGGCGGCTCGTTCGATCTGGCGTGCTCCTCGAACGTGCTCGAGCACGTTCGCGACCCCCTGGCCGTCGTGGCCGAGATGGTTCGGGTGACCCGGCCTGGCGGCTTGGTCTTCGCCAATTACACCTTATGGCTAAGCCCGTGGGGTGGGCACGAGACCGCACCATGGCACTACGCCGGCGGTGCCCGCGCCCTCCGGCGCTACGAGCGCAGGCATGGCGCTTCGCCGAAGAACCGCTTTGGGTCATCGCTCTTCCCCATCGGAGGACGGACGTTCCTTCGCCAGGTGCAGGCATTGCCGGGGGTGACCCTGGTCGACGCCTTTCCCCGGTACTACCCGCGGTGGACCCGCTTCCTGGTCGCCGTGCCGGGCGTCGGTGACGTCCTGACCTGGAACCTGGCGATCGCACTGCGCCGGGATGGCGAGGGACAGCCTCCTGGGCCAGACCGTCCGTGAAGCGCGAAGCGCCGGTAGCATGCGGCTGGCGGGAACGTCGGGCTGGTCAGGTGGCGGAACCGGGCCCGGCCGAGGGGGCGGTTCGGACGGTGAGGGGTAGAGGTTGACGACCCGAGGAGACGAGGACGCCCGGGCCTCGGTGGTCGGCGCTGTGGCCGCACCGCTGCCGGACATGTCGTCGGACCCCGCCGCGTCCGGTCCGGTACCAGCGCCGGGACGCGCCGGCAGGACGCAGCCGGCCGTTCGCCTGCGACGTGTGGGCGTACCGTCGGTCCGCGAGGAAGCGGAGCAGGCCGGTTCCCAGGGCGTCGGCTCGTCGCCGGACGCGGACCGGCGACGAGCCGAGCCAACGGTGCCGGACGCACGGTCGTTGCCGGACGCACGGTCGTTGCCGGACGTGGCGGCTCGAGCGGAGCGCGTGGGGCTCCGGCGAGTGGAGCTGGTGGCCTGGCGGGACCTGGACGACCCCGAGGCCGGGGGGTCCGAGCTCCACGCCCACCGCATCGCCGCGCTGTGGGCGGGAGCAGGCCTGGACGTGCACCTCTCGACCTCGGCGGTGCCCGGCGGGCCTGTCATCGTCCACCGTGACGGCTACACCGCTGAGCGGCGGTCGGGTCGGTACGCGGTCTTTCCGCGGACCGTGGCACGCAACCTGGTCCGGCCTCGCCCGGGGCGCGACGGGCTGGTCGAGGTGTGGAACGGCATGCCGTTCCTGTCGCCGGTGTGGGCGCGCTGCCCGCGGGTCGTCTTCCTCCACCATGTGCACGCCGAGATGTGGCGGATGGTGCTGCCACGCGTGCTGGCCACGGCCGGGGACCTGCTCGAGCGCCGGCTGGCGCCGCACCTGTACCGGGGAAGCCGGATCGTTACGCTGTCGGAGTCGTCGCGGTCGGAGATCGTGTCGATGATGGGACTGCCCGCGGATCGCGTGACGGTGGTCTCGCCCGGCGTCGCCGCCGCATTCACCCCCGGCGGGCCGAAGTCCCCGGAGCCGCTGGTCATCGCCGTCGGCCGGCTCGTGCCGGTCAAGCGCTTCGACCTGCTGATCGAGGTCCTGGCGACACTGCGGCGCCGTCACGGCCACCTGCGAGCGGTGATCGTCGGCGAGGGCTACGAGCGCGAGCACCTGGCGGCGCGGGTTCGGGCGGTCGGTGCCGACGAGTGGATCGACATGCCGGGCCGACTGGCGGACGAGGAGCTCGTCGCCCTGTACCGCAGGGCGTGGGCCTTGGTGAGCCACTCACAGCGCGAAGGATGGGGGATGACGATCACCGAAGCGGCAGCGTGCGGCACGCCGGCGGTCGTGTCCCGGATCGCCGGTCACACCGACGCCGTGGAAGATGGCCGTACCGGGGTGCTGGTGGACGACCCCGCCGGCATGGTCGCCGCGCTCCACGCGTTGCTGAGCGACGAGGCCCATCGCACGCGCCTGGCCCGGGCCGCATCGGACCGCGCCCGGGAGCTCACGTGGGAGGCCACCGCCGCCGGCACGCTCGACGCGTTGGTTGGCGAGGCGGAAGACGCCGCTCGAGGCTAGGAGACCCCTGAAGTAGAGGTGGTCCGTCGGCCAGTCGGGCCGCCAGACGGCGTGGAGCGCGCTCACAGGGGTCATCC
Organism: Actinomycetes bacterium; assembly: GCA_021826725.1. Lineage (GTDB taxonomy): Bacteria > Actinomycetota > Acidimicrobiia > Acidimicrobiales > UBA8190 > JAJZYI01. The sequence continues at coordinate 450 of JAKAYQ010000042.1, read as the reverse complement.
GGAGGTGCCCTGGGAACCGATCCGCCCCTCGCACTCCCCGCTACTGGGGTCCCCCCGGTGTCGTTGGGGGGGGTTCTCGGGCGTTCGGGGGTCACGGAGGGGCGGGGAGAGATGCAGCAGCGGCAGGTCGATCGTCGCTCACGGTGGGGCGGTGGTCCACGCCCCGGCGAAGAAGTTGACCCCGAGGGTCGCGAGGCGGGACGGAGCGGGACCAGTTGATGGCCGCGGCGCGGGTGTCGGCGTCCGTGGCGATACGGGCCTGGCCCCGGACCCGCGCTCTTCGCCCTCCCCATGGGCGGCGCACGAAGTGGGCGATCTTGCGCTCCACCTTGGGGTCCGCGCGATTATTGGGCGCGCGATGTAGGCTTGCGCTGTGGAGTTCGGCGAAGAGGGCCTGTCTCGGTTCTTCTCGCTGACGTCTCCGTTCCTCGACGAGCGCCAGCGTCGACT
>JAKAYQ010000268.1 GCA_021826725.1 Actinomycetes bacterium | reverse complement strand
GAACAGCTTTGCCAGACGAACCGCGTGGCTGCACGGGTTCATGCGGTTCTACGCCCATGACTTCGGTGTCGGCCTGTTGGCGCTCGCGCTGCTCGTCGGATGGTGGCTGGCTCGCCACGACCGGCGGCCCGAGCGAGCCGTAGCGTTCGTCCTCTGGGCAGCAGCGGGAACGGTGATCATCTGGGCCATCGCCCACTACGCGCTCAAACCCGCCGTGGCCGAGCTCCGCCCATACCTGGTCTTGCCACACGTCGAGGTCCTCGAAACCAAGACCACCGGGTACAGCTTCCCGAGTGGGCATGCCACGGTGGCCGGCGCCGTCATTGCAGGACTGTGGCTGGCCCGCCGGTGGCTCGTTGCAGCCTTCGCCACCGTGTTCGGCCTGCTCCTGGCATTCGGCCGCATCTACGTGGGCATGCACTTCCCGGGTGACGTCGCCGCTGGCCTGGCGATCGGCGCCGCGTTCGTGCTGCTGCTTGCCTGGCCAGCCGTGGCATTGCTGGAACGCCTCGACACAGCGATCCGGATGCGCACGCCATTCGGGCCCCTGGTGAGCACCCATGCCGGTTGGGGCCGGATGCGCCCGGCCAAGTGGAACGACAGCGATCCCTTCAGGCCCCGTGACCCACAGACCGGAGCGAGCTGATTTGGAAGGGCAGACCCGGTTGACGCTTGGCGCCCGATCCGCACCCGATCCGCCAGCCGCACCCGACCCACCAGCCGCACCCGACCCACCAGCCGCACCCGACCCGGCACCGGACATGTGAGCTCTGCTCGGCAAACCACCACGTCAGCGTTGGTGACGCGGACACCACCAGCTGGTGCGACCTCCGATGGTCGAGCGGCACAGCTCCGCACCGTCGCGAGGGCATCGACCGCCGGGCACCCGGGCTGCCATCAGGTCACCGGTATGCGACCCACCACGCCTGAGTAGCAGCCGCAGCGTCGACGTGACCCCACGAGCAAGGCGCCGTTGCTCGGCATCACTGAGCGATCCCGCCTGTCGATCCGGTGCCAGATCAACCCGCCACAGCACCTCGTCGGCGACCAGGTTGCCGATCCCGGCAACCTTCGCCTGGTCGAGCAGCCGCGCTTTCAGCGGTGCCGCGCTGTTACCCAGGGCAGCCGCCAGCTGGGCCAGAGTGAGCGTCAAGGCATCGGGACCCAGCGCATCCTCGTCGGGATCGAGGACCACCCCGCCGAGGAGCCGGGGGTCGCGTACCGCGAGCTGGTGGTGTCCTTCGAAGTGCAGCACCAATCTGTCCCAACGAGGCACGTCTCGGGCGCTTGAGTAGAGCAGCCGGTCGATGGGGCCCGAGCCATTGACGAGCAACCGGCCAGTCATGCCGAACCGCAGACCCAACCGGATAGGGCGACGCGCCCCCCGTCCGCCGGCTCCATCGAGGAATCGGCCAGAGACCGCATCCAAGGGAGCCCCACCAGGCGCTCGGCCAGAGACCGCATCCGGAACTGCTGAAGCGGCCGCGTCACGAGCCATGTCCGCGACCACCTCGGAGCCGCCGTCGAGGTCGAGCACCAGGAGCTTCCCACGGCGGCGGGCGGCAGTGAGCGTGCGTCCCGTAACCTGGTCCACCAACTCAGCAACCGGCGTCCCACCGCGCACAAAACGGGGGTCGCGCACCTCGACCTCCACGATGGTCCGCCCGACAGTGGTCGCGGCAGCGGTGCGATACACCTCCACCTCGGGAAGCTCGGGCACGATCCGACGGTAGTGCTGACAACGCTCTCGGGGGCGTTCCTGTCGGCGGAGCGTGCAAGCCCGATCCCGTCGAGTGTCCGCCAACGGGCCGCGGGGATATCGTGGCCGGATGCCGCCGGAAAAACCACACTGGGCCCAACTGCTACGCGAAGTCGTCACATCAGGACTGTGCACGGGATGCGCCGGCTGTGTGATCGCATGCCCTCACGACGTGTTGAAGTACGACGACACCAACGGCGTCTATCGGCCGTGGAAGGTCGAGGCCGACGGCGGCCCCGAGGACTGCACACACGGAGCCAAGGGCTGCACCATGTGCACCCGGGCCTGCCCGCGCTTTCGCACGTGGGAGTCCGAGATCGACACCCACTTGTTCGGGAGGGAGCGCACGGAGGACGAAGTCGCCGGTGTGGCTCTTGACATCGTGCTCGCCCGGGCCACCGACCCGGCCGTCAACACCGCCGGGCAGGATGGCGGGCTCGTGTCCGCGCTTCTGGTCTGGGCGCTCGAGCACCAGCTGATCGATGCCGCCCTGGTCTCTGCCCTCGAGGGTGACGGTACGTCGTGGCGGGCGGTGCCGGCCGTGGCTCGCACCCGTGACGAGGTGCTTGCCGCAGCGGGATCCCGATATACGTATTCGGCCAACACGCTGGCCTACCCGCAGGCCATCGAGGCAGGCGCCGAAAAGCTGGCCCTGGTCGGAATGAGCTGCCAAGCGTCGGTGCCTGCGGTGATGTCCGCCCGCAAAGCAGGCAAGGTGGCGCGCCGCCTGGCACTGTCCATCGGGCTGCTGTGCTCCAAGACCTTCGACGACGCCATCTTCCCGGACCTGTTCGAGGCCCGGTACGACCTGCGGCGCGAGGACATCGTCAAGATCAACATCAAGGGCGTCTTCCAGATCTGGACACGCGACGGCGGCTACCACGAGGTCCCGCTGAAGGAGGGCCACGCCTGGACCCGGCAGGGGTGCCTCAACTGCCCGGACTTCGCAGCAGAGCATGCCGACATCGCCACCGGCGGGATCGGGGCGTTCAGCGACTGGACGCTCGCGATCGTGCGTACCGACGGGGGACGCCAGGTGATGGACGGAGCCTTGGCCGACGGCGTCATCGAAACACGCCCTGCCGACGAGGACCCTGGTGCCATCGCCCTGCTCCGGCGCCTTGCCCGAGTCAGCCGGCGCCGCTGGCCCGAGACCGCTGCTGCAGGGCCCGGCCGGATCCCGGTGACGGCCGCTCCCGGACCCGTCGCGCCAGGCTGACGAGCGCTCCACCAGCACCAGCACCAGCACCAGCACCAGCACCAGCCGCAAAGCCCGAGCGGCGGGCAGCGGGCACATGGCCCACTCGCCAGGGGGCGGGTACCAGAAAAGCACGGCTTCCGATCGCCATGGTGGAATTGTCAGCCGACGGGCCAGGGTCTGACAGCCGCCCAGAAACCGGGAACCAGACGCAACCTTACGTGCGCCGAGCCTGCGGAGAACATGTCAGCGAGCCACGACGACCACGACGACCACGACGACTTTGGTCCACCCCGGGTGGACGAGGTAGCCGACGGGATCTTTGCCTACATCCAGCCCGACGGCAGTTGGTGGGTGAACAATGCCGGCTTCATCGGCGGCCGGCATGTGACCCTCGCCATCGATACCTGCGCCACCGAGCGCCGGACTCGGGCACTGCTCGAATCCATTCGGTCGATCACAGGCCGCGACCCGACCACCCTCGTCAACACCCACCACCACGGTGACCACACCAATGGCAACGGTCTGTTGAAGGGCACCACGATCATCGGCCACCCGAAGTGTCGTGCCGCCATGTTCGAGGCCGGCATCCTGCGACCCGACGGGCTGTGGGAGCCCGTCGGGTGGGGTGAGCTGGAGCTTGCCCCACCGTTCGTGACGTTCGACGACCGATTGGACGTTTGGGTCGACGACCTCCGGGTGAATCTGCACCACCTCGGCCCCGCCGCCCACACCACCAACGACGTGGTGGTCTTCGTCCCCGACCGCAAGGTGTTGTTCACCGGAGACCTCGTTTTCAACGGTGGTACACCCTTTGTGCTCATGGGGTCGGTCTCCGGATCGCTCGGTTTCCT
>JAKAYQ010000267.1 GCA_021826725.1 Actinomycetes bacterium | reverse complement strand
CGCGGCCGACGAGATCGTCTTCACCTCCGGCGGCACCGAGTCGAACAACCTCGCCATCTTCGGCACCACCACCACGGCGCCGGCCGAGCGGCGCCGGATCGTCACCTCCAGCGTCGAGCACCCCGCGACGGCCAGCCCCTGCGGGCGCCTCGAGGCGAGCGGGTGGGCGATCACCCGCGTGCCGGTCACCCGAGCCGGCCTGCTCGATGCGCCAGCTGCCACCGCCGCGCTGTCGGGAGACGTGGCCCTTTGCACGATGCTGCTCGCCCAGAATGAGACCGGGGCGCTCCTGCCGCTCGCCGAGCTCGCACCGGCGGCGCGTGAAGTGGGCGCGCTCGTCCATACCGACGCCGCCCAGGCGATCGGCAAGATCCCCGTCTCGGTCGACGACCTCGGGGTCGACCTGCTGTCGGTCGCCGGCCACAAGGTCTACGCCCCGAAGGGCATCGGGGCGCTCTACGTGCGCCGGGGCACGCCGCTCTTGCCCGTCCTCGTCGGCGCCGGCCAGGAGCGCGGGCTGCGGCCGGGCACGGAGAACGTGGCGGGCATCGTCGGTCTCGGCGCGGCGTGCGAGCTCGCCCGCTCCCGCCTCGCCCTCGACCCGGCGCGCCTCGGCGCTCTTCGAGACGAGCTCTTCGCCGCGCTCTCCGCCGCCGTCCCCGGGCTCGTCTGCCACACCCCCCTCGACGCCAGCTTGCCGAACACGCTGTTCGTCTCCTTCCCCGGGGTGCAAGGCACAGACCTCCTCGCCCGGGCGCCCGGCGTCGCCGCCTCGACCGGCTCGGCGTGCCACGCCGGCGAAGAGACGCCGTCTGCGACGCTTCTCGCCATGGGGGTCGCCCCCGAGGTCGCCCTTTCTGCGGTGCGGCTCTCGCTCGGGCGCGACACGACCGGCGCTGAGGTCGCCCTCGCCGTCGACCGCCTCGTCGCCGCCTACCGCCAGGAGCACACCGTGCCCGACACGTCACAGAGAGAGCGAGCATCTTGATGGGCGTCCTCGTCGTGTTGAACGACTCGCCCTATGGCACCGAGCGCTCCTACAACGGCCTCCGCCTCGCCGGATCCCTGGCCCGGCGCGACGGCGTCGAGGTGCGCGTCTTCCTCTTCGGCGACGCGGTCGGCTGCGCCCTTTCGAACCAGAAGGTGCTCGACGGCTACTACCACCTCGACCGCATGGTCACCGCCGTGCTCCGCCACGGCGGCGAGATCGGCTGCTGCGGCACCTACCTGCATGGACGCCCGGGGCTTCACCGACGAGCTGCTCGTCGACGGCGCCCGCCGCTCCACCTTGGAGGAGGCCACGGACTGGACGATCTGGGCCGACAAGGTGGTGACGTTTTGAGCGCCCGCGTGCGGATCGTCATCCTCGGCGGCTCCTCCGGCGGGCTGACCGCCGCCTATGAGCTGCGCCGGCACCTCTCCCCCGAGCGGGCCGAGATCACCCTTCTCGCCGGCGGAGGTCGAGCCTGACCTGGCGGTGGCGGGAGCCTCGGCCTGATGACCGCCGGCCATGGTGGAGCGGTGACCGGCGCCTCAGTTCGTGGCGAACGCCCGGGCCGGGTCTCGGTGCTCTGCGCCCAGGACGTGGTCGTGGACCTCGACGCCCACCTGGTGCGGGTCGGGGACCGGGTGGTGGTGATGCCGCACAAGGAGCTGCGGCTCCTCGCGGCGCTGGTGGGATCGGCCGGGAAGGTGGTTGCTCGGAGCCAGCTCAGCCACGACGTGTGGGGGTCCGGGGCGACCCCGTCGAAGTCCCTCGACGTGCACATCCGCCGGCTCCGGCGGCGTATCAAGCCGGACCCGAGCCGGCCTCGCTACATCCGCACGGTGCGCGGCTTCGGGTACATCTTCGACGCCGTCCGGCCATCACGTCCGGCGGACCGGCACGAGGTCTCGGTGGTGCGGCAGTTGCGCGAAGGGGGGCGCCGGGCGTGCTGAGCACGTCGCCGCCCGACGTCGCCGCCCAGCTGCTCGCCGACCCGCTGCGGGCCCGGATCGTGGCGCTGCTCGCCACGGAGACCATGTGCACCTGCCACCTCGTCGAGCAGACCGGTGCCCGCCAGACGACCATCTCCCACCACCTGCGGCTCCTCCGGGAAGCGGGGTGGGTGGAGACCGAACCGTGTGGACGCTTCACCTACTACCCCTGCGTCCCGAGCCGCTGCGCGCCCTTTCCGCCGAGCTGGATGCCCTGGCCGATGCTGCGGCGCAGGCCGCGGACCGTAGGCGCCCCTGCTGAGCCATACGACGGGCTCACACAGGCCTCGCTGGCCAGAGCCGACCGCAACCGGGGAGCGTTCAGCCGCCGAGGCAACGGCAGAGGGCCGCGAGACGGTCGGGCGCGACCTTCCACCAGGTTCGTCGGCCTCGCCGCTCCCCGACGATCAGACCAGCCTCGGCGAGCACCTTGGTGTGGTGCGAGATCGTCGGCTGGCTCCGCCCGAGCAGGGCCTCCATGTCACAGGCGCACGCCTCGCCGTCGCGCAGGGTTGCGACCAGCGACAGCAGCCTGAGGCGTACTGGGTCCGCGAGTGCCTCGAGCACCCGGGCCACCGCGGTCGCTTCGGCGTCGCTCAGCGGCGCCTCCACCAGTGACCTGCAGCACGCCAGCGAACTGCTCGCTGGCGGGCGGTCTGCTGCACCAAGGGCCATCCCCGCATCTCGATCTTTAGCCCGAGCGCACGGCTGGGCGGGCGGGCGACCCGGGATCGCCCGACGGCGCGAGGAGCTGGGCGAGGGCGCTGAGGCGTTCGGGCACGAGGCGGTAGTAGGCCCAGTTCCGACGCCGGGACCGGGTCACGATCCCGGCGTCGAGCAGGACCTTCAGGTGGTGGCTGACCGTCGGTTGGGAGAGCCCGAGGGGGGCGACCAGGTCGCACACGCAGGCCTCACCGCCCCGGGCGGCCTGGATGAGGCTGACCAGCTGCAGCCGGGCGGGGTCGGCGACCGCCCGGAGCACGGCGGCGAGCGCCTCGGCTGCTGACCGGCCGAGCGGCGCTTCGGACAGCGTCGGCCAGCACACGTCTTCTGCTGTGCTCTGGACCGGGCTCGCTGGGATTGTGGGCCGCAGGGTGATGGGCACAGCGTCATTTTACCATGCTGCATCGATGCAGATCGATGCGCCCGCGACCAGCGGTGCTATATTGACCTGTGTCGATGCCGCTGTTGGCGGGGCCGAGAGAACACAAGAGCAGGAAGGAGTGGTGATGGTGGAGGTTGCTGGTGTGGAGGTTGCTGGTGTGGAGGTGCGAGTGTTCGACCCGCCGTTGTGCTGTGCGAGCGGGGTGTGCGGTCCGTCGGTGGACCCGGCGCTGTCGGAGGCGGCGGCCGACTTCGCGTGGCTGAAGGCGCAGGGGGCGTCGGTGACCCGGGTCAACCTGGCCCAAGAGCCCGAGGCGTTCGTGGCGGAGGCGAAGGTGGCCGGGCTGATGGCCGCCTTCGGCGACGAGGCGCTGCCGGCGGTGCTGGTCGGTGACCGGGTGCTCTGCCACGGCCGCTACCCGACGCGGGCCGAGCTGGCCGAGGCCGTGGCCGCCCGCAGCGCGGCGAGCGGACCACAGGTGCCGGCGGCAGCCGGCGGTGGGTGCGCTCCCGGTTCGGGGTGCTGCTGATGGCCGCCTCGTTGCATGGCCGAGACGCTGCCCTGGCGGGCTTGCCGAGGCTCGGCTTCGATCACTGGGGCACTCGCTTCGTCCTTTTCACCGGCAAGGGCGGGGTGGGCAAGACCACCATCGCCGCGGCGAGCGCCGTGGCGCTCGCACGGGCGGGACGCCGTGTGCTGTTGGTGAGCACCGACCCGGCGTCGAACCTCG
>JAKAYQ010000266.1 GCA_021826725.1 Actinomycetes bacterium | reverse complement strand
TGGTGCGGGTCGGGTGCGAAGGGTGAGTCTCCCGGCATGAATGTGGGTGAATTCAGGGATCCGTGGTGGGCCGACGCTCGTGGGGAAGGACGTGTTCGATCGGCCCGAGCGTGACCATGATGAGTGCGAGGGCAGCGTTGGCGGAGTGGAAGCCGTAGGCCCGATTGATGATGAGTCGGACACGACGGTTGAGTCCCTCGTGGCGAGCGTTGTTCACGCCCAGGCGCACCGCGGCCAGGATGCCTTCCCGTCGTTTGCGGATGGTCTTGGCCAGAGTGACGAAGGGCTTCATGCCGCTGCGCTGTGCTCTCGAGCAGAACCGGTCGAGGAGAATGGCGACGTCGTCTTCGGAGAGGTCGTCGGCGAAGATCGCTCGAAGGGCCTCCTTCAGGGCGTAAGCCCGCCAGAGGTCGCCTCCTCTGCGTTTGATCTTGCGGAGGGTGGCGGCCTGATCGTCGGTCAGATCCCCCGGGTTCTTCAGCAGGCACCACCGAGCCCCCTTGAACCGCCGGGCGACGTCTTGGTCAGGGAGCTTGCGGAGGTCCTGCCAGACCCCTCGTCGGACTTTCTCCAGTGCCTGGGTGCCGGCCTGGACCACGTGGAACGGATCGAAGCAGATCACCGCCTTGGTGGCGTGTCCGGGCTTCCTGGCCGACTTCTCGAAGGCAGGACCCATGTCCATCGACATCGCGGTGATCGCGGCAGACCGCTTCTCGCCCAGCTCGTCAAAGAAGCAGTCCAGGGTGGCTGTGTCCTTCCCCTCCTTGCCCCAGACGAACCTGCCGGTGTCGTTGTTCGAGACCAAGGTGAGGTAGGAATGGCCCTTGCGCCACGAGACCTCGTCAGCGCCAGCCACGAAGAGGTTGTCGAGGCGCTTGGGGTCGAGTCCGGTTGCCATCACCCGCTCGATGATCCGCCCGGTGGTGTCCCAGTCGATGCGCACCAGGCGGCACACAGCCGTCTTGTCCATGGTCGTCGCCAACCACCCGACCAGGTCCTCGAAGTCAGCGGTGAACCGGGAGCCAGGCCGGGCAAAGGGGACCCCCTCGGTCCGGGCACCATGGACCGGGCAGGCGATCCGGCGGAGGTCGGCCTGGACCTCCAAGCGCCACCGGCCGAGATCGAGGTGCCGCCAGGACGAGGAGACCGGGCGGGTGTCGTAGCGAGCCTTGGTGAGGAAGCCGCACTCCGGGCAGTGGAGCTTCCGACTCGACAACTTGACGGTGACGACCACTCGGGCCGGTTGAAAGTCCACGTCGGAGACGGTGACCCCAGGCAGGTCCATGAGGCGCTTGAATGCAGTGGTGGCTCGCACGGGATCGGCCTCCTCGGCTCGCTTGGTGTCGCAACCCCGAACCTAGGGGACCACCCGTGCGAGTCACGTCGATGGCTGGCGATGCAGCCTCGTCGCCGGCTCCCTTCGACCGACCAGCAAACGAGTACGGATGGCGGGCATCACCGGTCGCACCGAGAATCGTTGTCCTACAACGAGAACTTCCTGGTCATTCCCGCGAAATTCCCCACATTCGTGCCGGAAGACCCCAAATTCCACGCCGAGTGGGACATCCTCTCGCTCTCCATCGCCTTGGTCGGCATCGAGCCCGGCGGCTTCATGGCGAAGGGCGTGGCTGGAGGATCGCAGCTGGGCCGTACCCGCACCGGAGTCATCGTCTCCCGAGGGGTCGCTGCTGACGGCGTGCGCGTGGGCGGCCGCATCACGCTGGACCGGTCATCGGTCGCATTGCACGTCGTCGGGATAGCGCCTACCGCCACCTACGGTCACGTGGCCCTCGTCTACGCCCCCATCGCCCTGTGGCGGCAGGCGACCTACGGCCAGGTGACCGGCGGAGTCCTGCCCGCGAGCGCGCAGGGCCTCGCATCGGCAGCCGCGCTCCAGGTGCGCCCGGGCATCGACGTCTCCGCCGTCGGCACGCATCTCGGGGTGGACATCGTGACCAAGCAGCAGGCCTATGCCGGCTCGCCGGGCTACGTCGCCGAGACGGCGACCATGAGCCTCATCATCGACTTCCTCTACGTGATCGCCGCCTTGATCGTGGGCGCTTTCTTCACGGTGTGGACCATCCAGCGCAAGGCTGATATCGGGCTGCTGAAGGCTCTTGGCGCGTCGAACGGTCTCGTCATCCGGGACGCGCTCGGACAGGTGGCCCTGGTGATGGCCGCCGCCACGGCGGCGGGGGCGCTCGTTGGCAGCGGCATCGGCAGCCTCATCCCGGGAGGCACGGTCCCGTTCGCGTTGCAGACCGGGGCCATCGTCACCGCGGCGGTGATCCTCGCCGTCGCCGGCCTGGTCGGCTCGCTGGTCGCCGTACGCCGGATCGCTGCCGTCGACCCGATCATCGCGCTGGGAGCCGCCTCGTGACCGCCAGGGACGTCACGGCAGACACTATGACCGATCGTGGTGGGCTGCGCCTCGAACAGGTCTGCCTCCGCTACGCCGACGGCGACGGCGAGGTCGTCGCCCTCGACGACGTGTCGCTCACCGTCGACCCCGGAGAGATGGTGGCCGTCGTCGGCGCCTCAGGGTCAGGAAAGTCCAGTCTGCTCGCGGTCGCAGGAGCGATGCGCCAGCCCGACAGCGGCCACATCTACGTCGGCGGGACGGCAGTGACCGGCGTGCCCGCCAAGCAGCGCAGCACCCTGCGCCACGACCGCGTCGGCTTCGTCTTCCAGGGGTCCAACCTGCTGGCCTCCTTGACGGCGCTCGAGCAGCTCGAACTGGTCGGCCGGATCGGCCGGGCACCCCGAGCGGCAACGCGGACCAAGGCACTCGCCCTGCTCGAGGAGGTCGGCCTGGCCGCCAAGGCCGGACGCCGGCCCGGACAGCTCTCGGGCGGCGAACGCCAACGGGTGGGCATCGCCCGGGCGCTCATGGCGGACCCGGCCGTGCTCCTGGTAGACGAGCCCACCTCCGCCCTCGACCACCAGCGCGCCATCGACATCGTGTCGCTGCTGGTCGAGGAGACCCATCGTCACCGGATAGCCACGCTGATGGTGACCCACGACCGGTCCCTGGCCCGCCTGGCCGACCGGGTAATCGAGATGCGCGACGGACGCCTCGAGCCGGCGGGCGCTCCGTCGGAGCGCTAGTCGCCGTGCCCCGCATCGCCGCGCCCACCGTCAAGGAGCACCGCGACCACCAGCACGAGGCGATCCTCGACGCCGTCGGCGCCATCCTGGCCGAGGAGGGATATGAGGGCGTGGAGCTCGCCGCCGTGGGACAGCGGGTCGGATTGGCCCGCACCTCGCTCTACCGCTACGCCCACCACAAGGACGAGCTCGTCGCCCAGTGGCTCCAGCGAGCCTTCGAGCCGGCGATGGCCGAAGCGCAGGCGGTGCTCGGTGGCTCCGACCCACCCGCCGATCGGCTCGCCGCGTGGCTCGACGGCCAGCTGGACTTCGCCGCCAAGCCTCGTGAGGGCGCCGCCGCCCGGCTCATGGCGGAGTTCGACCATCTCCCGGAACCAATCCAGGCGCTGGTGACCGACGGCCACCGTCCACTCCGCAACGCCCTGGCCGCCACCGTGGCCGAAGCGCTCCAGGACCAACCCACACGCGACCCCGCCCTCGTACTTGCCCTCATCGACGGGCTCGCGGCGGCAGCCACCCGCCAAGCAGCCGGCGGCGTCACCCCACAGCTTCGTTCGGAGACCTGCAACGCAGTGCTGGCACTGTTGAACAGAAGCGACGCGTGAACACCGGCCCCGACAGCGGCCGGCGGCGATGGGCGGCCATGCCATTCATCGCGCTCGGCGTCGCCATGATCATCGTGGACGCAACCATCGTCAACGTCGC
>JAKAYQ010000265.1 GCA_021826725.1 Actinomycetes bacterium | reverse complement strand
TCCGATCTCAGGCATGCCAGCGCCACGCCCGCCGCCCAGGTCACGCCCGCAGCCACACCGGACTCCGACAGCGGCGCCAGAGCCACCAGGGCGGCAACGGCGGCCACCGACCACGCCCGCCGGTCGCACACCGCGGCGACAGGGGCAAGGGCCCGGCGCCATGCCACCGCCACGTCCTCGCCGGCAGCCGCCCGCCGCCGGTCCGACAGCCGTGCCGCCGCCCCCGCCAGCAGCCGGTCGGCCACCTCGGGCCACGGCACCACACCGCCCGCCGACACCGCCGGCAGGTGCCCCGCCGCGTAGGCGGGCAGGCGCTCGGCCAGCGCATCGGCCAGCGCCCGGGGGTTGGCGGCGACCAGCACCCCGCCCGACGCCGCCACCGAGTCGCTCAGCCCGTCCACGTCGTAGGCGATGGCCGGTGTGCCGACCTGGGCCGCCTCGGTCACCGTCAGGCCCCAGCCCTCGCGGGCGGAGGTGGCCACCAGGCAGTGGGCGCGGGCGAGCCGGTGCCGCTTCTCCTCCTCGGGCAGCCGGCCGAGCATCTCCACCCCGTCGGGTGCGATGCGGCGCAGGTGCGCCTCCATCGGCCCGGACCCCACCATCCACAGCCGGGCCTGGGGGACTCGGGCCCGCAGCATCCGGAATGCCTCGACGGCATGGTCGGGCCGCTTGTTCGGGGCCAGCCGGCCGACGAACACCACGGTGGGGGCCGCCTCGCGGGCGACCTCGGGCACCTCGACCGGGTCGATCCCTTCGGGGACGACGGTGACGTCCTCCACCCCCGCACGAGCCAGCGACTGCCGGCTCGACGCCGAAACCGTCATCACCGGCACCGCCCGCAGCTGCCGCAGCCAGCGGGGCTCGAGCAGGAACCGGCCGACGGCCGCCACCGGCCAGGACAGCTCGTGGAACCACACCTCGCGTGCCAGCTGGTGGACCAGCGCCACCGTGGGCGTCCCCCGGGCCCAGCGAGCCGCCCCGAACGGCCGGGTGTTCACCTCGTCGACGACCAGGTCGAACCGGCCGCGGCCCTGGCGCTCCCAGAACAGGCGGGCCTGGCGGTAGACGGCGTGGCGGCCACCGCGGCGGACGATCCGGATGCCGTCGACCGTCTCCGCCGACGGGCGCCCCGCCACCGCCGCGGTGAACCACGTGACCTCGTGGCCGGCCGCCACCCACGCCCGCGCCACCCGGTGGGTGTACACCTCGGCACCCCCGGCATGCGGGTGGGCCAGGTCCCGCCAGTTGCACACCAGGATCCGCAGCCGGTCCCCGGCCCGGAGCCGCCCGGCCAGGTCGCCCGGCTCCGGCAGGTCCAAGTCCGCGCCCGACCCGCCGGACAGCTCCAGGAGCAGCCCGGGGGGCGTGGCCGTCGCAGGCGCTGTCGCCGTCGCCGTGGCCGGCGCGACGGCGTGCAGCCCGGCGGGCACCAGGGCGCCGGTGCGCACCAGCCCGGCCGCCTCCACCAGCGGCGGGTCGTAGAAGCGCAGGCCCCGCAGCCGCCAGAACACCGCCAGCGTGTCCTGCAGCATCCGCCACACCGAGCGGGGCGAGATCGTCGAGGGGAACCGCTCGCCGATGGTCACCGGCACCTCCGCCACCTGGCGGTAGCCGAGGCGGTGGGCGACGGCCAGCAGCTCCAGGTCGAAGGCGAAGCGCTTCTCCACCATGCGTGGCAGCACCTCGGCGACCACGTCGCGCCGGACCAGCTTTATCCCCGTCTGGGTGTCGCGCACCTGAAGGCCGAACAGCGCCCGCGTGAGCAGCTGGTAGCCGGTGGAGTACAGCCGGCGCAGCGGCGGGTACGCCACCTGGGCGTCGGGGTGGCGCTTGGAGCCCACAACGATGTCGGGCTGCTCGCTGCGGGCCAGCGCGACGAAGCGGGCCAGGCCGCCCGCCGGGATGTCGCCGTCGCCGTCGATGAACCCGAGGTAGCGGCCCCGCCCCACCGCCAGGCCGATACGCAGCGCCTCGCCCTTGCCCCGGTTGTCGGCCAGCACGATGGGCCGGACCAGCTCGCCCGGCACGTGGAGCAGGCCCCGCTCGCTGCCGTCGGTGGAGCCGTCGGACACGGGCACCACCTCGAACGCCACGCCGCTGGCCGTCAGCGTGTCGCAGATCCGGCCCAGGTGGCCGGCCAGCCGCTCCGAGCCGACGTTGCGGAACGGCACCACCACGGTCAGGTCGAGCACCGGCTCGTCGAGCAGCATGGCCTGACGCGGCAGCGAGGCGGTGTCGTCGGCGAGCGACCGCAGGGCCGCCAGCACGGTCGGCACGCCCAGCCCCGCCACCAGCGCGCCGCTGGCCGCCAGCATGTCGAGGGCGAGGACCTCGATGCTGCCGTGGAACGCCGCGGCCAGCACCAGCGCCAGCAGGCAGGTCGGCCAGGCGGCCAGGGCCAGCCGGGAGCTGCGGGCCACCTGGTAGTAGATGAGGCAGCTGGCGATGCCGATGCCGGCGTCGGCCACCGCCACGGTGCCGATGGCCGCCGACGCATGGGCGAACGACGGCCCGAACAGCACCGTGACCGACAGCCCCGGCAGCACCGCCATCGCCCCGGCGCTGGCCAGCCCCAGCAGCGCCACCAGCCCGGTGGCGCGGGCCAAGGCCTGGCGGGCCACCGGGCCGCGGCCGCCGCTGGCCGCCAGCCGCGGGAAGTACACCATGGTGATCGCCCCGGGCAGGAACAAGGCGATGCGCCCGGCGGTCGCCGCCGCGGCGAACAGCCCTGCGGCGTGCGGGGTCAGGAAGTGGCGGGCCAGCCAGGCGTCGATGCTGGTCAGCAGCGCCGCGCCACCGAGCGACACCGTCGACAGCAGCGTGTCCGACGCCCGGGGGACGAACCGGCCCCGGGCACCGAGCGCCGAGCGCAGCGCCGCGCCGTAGAGCACCAGGGTGACGGTGCTGGCTGCGACGGTGGCGACGATGCCGCCGGTCACGCCCATCCCCATGCCGACCAGGACCACACCGGCCGCCAGCCGGGCCAGCCCGCCGACGAGCTGGCCGACGCCCACCACCCGAAACCGCCGCTGGCCCAGCAGCACCCCCTCCAACACGGCGCTGGGCAGCACCGGGACGAGCCACAGGCCGAGCACGATGGTGGCGGCTGGCGTGTGCAGGTGGAAGAACCGGTCGATGGTCGGCGTGGCCGCCAGCCACAGCACCACCCCGACCACCGCCGCAACCAGCGACAGGCGCAGCAGCCGGCCCAGCGGCGGGGTGTCCGACGGGTCGGGCCGCCGGGCGATGCTCTGCGCCACCGTCACCTGCACCGCGGCCAGCGGCACCGTCAACACCGCGGTGACGTTCAGCAGGGCGCCGAGCGCTCCGTAGCCGGCGGGGCCGAGCAGTCGGCTCAGCACCAGGTGGAACACGAAGTTCGACACGTTGACGGCCATGCTGGCGGCGACGAACACCAGCCCGCCCCGGGTGGCCGAGTACTGCCACAGCCGGCGACCCACCGTGCGCAGCGGCGCGGAAGGGCCGCTTCGGCCCTCGTCCGGGCGCTGCCGGCCCTGCTCGTCGGTCGTCACCGGTCGATGTCCCCAGCCCGTCCTGCCGCCATCAGTGCGCCCATCGTGCCACGCCGCCACCGCACCATCGACCATTGGCCATCCGAGATCGGGTATCCGCCGGCCCCGCCTGTGCCGAACGGCGGCCCGGGCACCGCTGGCGCCCGACCCGACCGGAGGCCCGCCAGGTGCCCGGTCCCGGTGGCCGCCGCGAGCGAACCAGCGGGCGCGACCCGCGTGGCGGTGGAGAGGCGGTGACCGCCGCGTGCAACAGTGGGCGGACGATGCCCGGCCCGCCGCTCACCGCACCGCCCGACCACC
>JAKAYQ010000264.1 GCA_021826725.1 Actinomycetes bacterium | reverse complement strand
TCCGGAACGCCCACGTGCCGAGCACATACTGCAGTGGCTCGCCAGCCAGACGGCGAGCCACCATCGCGGACACGTCGTCCGCCACCTCCGTCCCCACCGTGGCGGCCCGCCCGGCCAGCACCACGGCGTTGGCACCGCCGCCAACCGCCTGCTCGACGACCCAGCGCGCCTCGGAAGCCGACCCGAGCTGGCGGGCGGTTCGCAGCAGCAGGTCCCGGAGGCCGACGACGGTGTCCGCGCCGGAGGGCCCAGTCGATCCGCTCACAGGTCCACCCCGGTGGCTCCACCCTGGCGACGGCATCGCGCCGACCGCTCGCTCACGACGCGGCACCGTCGCCACTGCCGGTTCCGTCGAGCAGCTGCTGCTCACGCTCGTCGGCCAGGAGCGCGTCGACGATCTCGTCGAGGTCGCCGTCGAGGACCCGATCGAGCTTGTGCAATGTCAGCTTCAGGCGGTGGTCGGTGACACGGTTCTCCTTGAAGTTGTAGGTCCGGATCTTCTCGGAGCGCCCGCCGCCACCGACCTGGCTGCGCCGCTGCGACGACTGCTCGGCCGCCTGGCGGTCCTGCTCGAGCTTCAGGAGGCGAGATCGGAGCACCTGCATGGCCTTGGCCCGGTTCTGGACCTGGCTCTTCTCGTCCTGCATGGCCACCACCATGCCGGTGGGGATGTGGGTGACCCGAACGGCGGAGTCGGTGGTGTTGACCGACTGGCCGCCGGGCCCGGTCGACCGGTAGACGTCGACACGCAGGTCGGCCGGGTCGATGGTGACGTCGACCTCCTCAGCCTGCGGGAGCACGGTGACCGTGGCCGACGACGTGTGGATCCGACCCTGGGACTCGGTGACCGGCACGCGCTGCACCCGGTGCGGGCCTCCCTCGTGCTTCAGCCGCTGCCACGCGTCCTCGCCACGAACGACGAGCGTGGCCTCCCCGAGCCCGTCGCGTTCCGACGGGGTGGCCGACAGCACCTCGGTGCGCCAGCCGCGGCGCTCCGCATATCGCCGGTACATGTCGAACAGATCGCGGGCGAACAGGTTCGCTTCCTCGCCACCCTCAGCCCCGCGGATCTCCACGATGACGTCGCGCCCGTCGTTGGGGTCGCTCGGAACGAGCAGCCCGCGCAGGTCGGCCTGCAGGCGATCGACCGATGCCTCGGCGCGCTCCAGCTCGTCGCGAACGACCTGCCGCTCGCTGCCGGTCGCCCCCGCCAGGAGCTCGTTGGCGACGGCCACATCGGCTTCAGCGTCCTGGAGCTGATCGCAGACGTCAAGCAACGCCTGGAGCTCCTTGTGCCGAAGCGAAACCTGGCGCAGGCGCACGGAGTCGCGCAGCACATCGGGGTCCGACAGGGACTGGAGCACCGCCTGGTGCTCGTCACGCCACAACCCGATGCGCTCCCGGTCCACCGGCACAGGGTAGCCACCGCTCTCGGACGCGCCGGCCGGCCAGGCTCAGTCCTGCCCCTGGACGCGCCGGTCGGCGGCCTCAGCCCTTCTTCTGGCGGGTGCCGCGCTCGCCGTAGCGCCGCTGGAACCGCTCCACGCGGCCACCGGAGTCGACCAGCTTCTGCTTGCCGGTGAAGAACGGGTGGCACTCGTTGCACAGCTCGACGTGCAGCTCGTCCTTCGTCGACCGGGTCGTGAAGGTGTTGCCACACGAGCAGTGCACGGTCGCGATGACGTAGTCGGGATGGATGTCGGTCTTCATAAGGGCCTCCAGTGTACGGCGCCGGATGCGAGGGTCGATCAGGCCGGCGGGGCGGGCCCCTTGGCGATCTCGGCCAGGAACTCGTCGTTGGAGCGGGTGGTGCGGATCCGGTCCATCAGCAGCTCCAGCCCGGCAGCGGCGCTGCCCTCCGCGGCCAGGGCATTGAGCACCCGGCGCAGCTTCCACACCTGCTGCAACTGGCCCCGCTCGAACAGCAGCTCCTCGTGGCGAGTGGAGCTGGCGTTCACGTCGATCGAGGGATAGAGCCGGCGCTCGGCCAAGCGGCGGTCGAGGCGGAGCTCCATGTTGCCGGTGCCCTTGAACTCCTCGAAGATCACCTCGTCCATCTTGGAGCCGGTCTCCACCAGCGCGGTGGCCAGGATGGTGAGCGAGCCACCTTCCTCGATGTTGCGCGCTGCGCCGAAGAACTTCTTTGGCGGGTAGAGCGCACCGGAGTCCACACCACCGGACATGATGCGGCCGCTTGCCGGCTGGGCCAGGTTGTAGGCGCGCGCCAGACGGGTGATGCCGTCGAGGATGATGACGACGTCGGTACCGGCCTCGACCAGCCGCTTCGCCCGCTCGATGGCGAGCTCCGCCACCTGCGTGTGCTCGTCGGAGGGACGGTCGAACGTCGAAGCGACGACCTCGCCCTTCACCGAGCGCCGCATGTCCGTGACCTCTTCGGGCCGCTCGTCGACGAGCAGCACCATCAGGTGGACCTCGGGGTTGTTGGCCTCGATGGAGTGGGCGATCTGCTTCATCACCGTGGTCTTGCCAGCCTTGGGCGGCGACACGATCAGGCCGCGCTGCCCCTTGCCGATCGGCGAGAGCAGGTCGATGATGCGTGCCGTCACGTTCTCCGCCGAGCTCGGCATCTCCAGCCGGAGCTTGGTGTCGGGGAACAACGGGGTCAGGTCCTCGAACCGCGGCCGGTTGCGAGCCTCGTCGGGCGCCATGCCGCTCACCGAGTCGATGCGGATGAGCGCCGGGAACTTCTCCGTCGATCCGGCCGGACGGCACGCGCCCTCGACGAAGTCGCCCTTGCGGAGGGCGAACCGCCGGGCTTGGCTGATCGACACGTACACGTCGCGCTGGCTCGGCAAGTACCCCTCGGAACGCAGGAACCCGTACCCCTCGTCGCGCATGTCGAGCATGCCCCGGACGGGAACGAGCTCGCCCTGGTACTGCTGTTCCTGGCCACCTCCCTGCAGCTCACGCTCCTGGCCCGGCCGTTCCCGACCGCGCCGACGGCGCGTCCGGCGGTTGCCCGCGTCGTTGCCTGCGGCCGACGCTCCGGCGGGCTGGTTGCCCGGCTGGTTGCCCGGCTGGTTTCCCTGCTGGTTGCCCGGCTGGCTTCCCTGCTGGTTGCCCGGCTGGTGCTGCTGGCGGCCCTGGTGCTGCTGGCGGCCCTGGTGCTGCGGGTTCTGGTGCTGACGGTTCTGCCCGGCGGACACGGCCGGCGGCTCGGCCGGGCCTCGGTCCATGCCGGCACCATCGGCCATACCAGCCTGCTCGGCCGTACCAGCCTGCTCGGCCGTACCAGCCTGTTCGGCCGTACCAGCCGCGGTGGTGCCGGCAGGCTCCGGGAGCGGTGTGTCGCCGGAAGGCGCCGCCGGCCTGCCCGAGGTCGTCGCCCGGCCCGACGCCGGCACACGGCCTGACGGCGTCGCGATGCCGTTGGCGGCCGCAGCAGAGCCGTTGCCCCCGGCCGCAGCCGACCCGTTGGTCACCGGCAGAGGCGCCGCGCCGTTGCCGTCGACGGCCAGCCGGCCCTGGGCGGGACCCGACCCGGCGTCCGCCCCGTCGGCCATTGTCGTCGCCGGCTCCGGCTCGATCGAACCGGCACCCGAGCCGATCTGGCCGGCGCCGTCCTCACCTGCGGGCCCGGTGCCTGCGGCCGCGGCGGCTGAACGCCGCGGAGCCCGCGGCTTGGCCGCGGCCCGGGCCCGGGTTGCCGGCGGCGTGCCGTCGGCGGACGTCACCTCGACCCCGGCAGCCACAAGGATCTGGTCGATGATGTCCGCTTTCTTCGTTCGAGAGCTCGTCTCCAAGGCCATCGCCTGGGCGATCGTCCGGAGCTCGTCGCGCTCCTTGCGCTCGAGCACCGAGCGCTCGAGCTGCTGCTCTGCAGCCA
>JAKAYQ010000263.1 GCA_021826725.1 Actinomycetes bacterium | reverse complement strand
GATCTCGGAGCGCGGCGGTCGCCGCAGCCGGGGGCGCAGCGGTTGGCGTGGCCACCGTTGCCGTCCTGGCCGCCTCTGGTGCTGCGGTCGGCGTCTTCGGGACAGCCGGCTTCGTCGTCACGGGCTCGGTCGTGGGGGTCGCCCTCGCCGTCGTCGACGTCCGGCGCCAGGCCGGGCGCCAACGCCGCGCCGCCGTGCGGGCCGTGGGGACGTTCCTCGACCTCGTCGTCATGTGCATGGCTGGTGGGATGGGCGTGGAGAGCGCACTCGAAGCGGCGGCCGGCATCCCCGACGACAAGTTTTCGCAGCAGGTGGCCCAACGCCTGGGTGTCGCCCGCCACGACGGCCGCCCGCCGTGGGCGGTGCTCGCCGACCTCGGCGCCGCACTCGGGATCGAGGAGCTCGCCGAGCTGGCGGGCGCCATCAGCCTCGCCGGCACCGAGGGGGCGCGCGTGCGGGCGACCCTGACGGCCAAGGCCGAATCCCTCCGCCGCCGTCAGCTCGCGGCGATGGAGGCCGAAGCCAACGCCATGACCGAGCGGCTCTTCGTTCCCGGCGCCATGCTCCTCATGGGGTTTTTGGTCTTCCTCGGCTACCCGGCGCTGGTGCGCGTCCTGTCGGGCCTGTGAGAAAGCCGTGGGCTCATGAATTCTGAAGCACGGTCTGGCGAGGACCGAAGGGTGGGACCAATGGGCAGAGGAGCTGTGAGGGCGGGGCCTCGATGCGCCGGTCCGTCGAACCGACAGGCGGTACCAGCCGGCGTTGTGGCGATGCGCCACCTCCGCAGCCAGCAGCTGGTGGACTCGCTGGTGGGAAGTGCTCACGACCGCGGCGGCGAGGTTGCCGGGGCGGCGAACGTCACCTCTCGTGGGGAGCGCCTGGTGGAGCACGCGGTCCTCGTGGATCGCCTGCGCTGGGATGCGGTGAGTGTGGCTGATCCAGCTGTTACCGACCGGACCGAGACGGACCGCGGTGCATCGGCTGACGACGTGGTTCGTGGCCGCGTGAATGTCGTCGATGTGGCCGGTTCCCTCCGGGCATCCGACCCTCTCCGAACAACCGATCCCCTCTGAGCAGCCGACCCATACGAGCGGAAGGAGCGAGCGATGACCACTTCGATCTCGACGAACGGAGACCGGCGGTGTTGACCTACGTGCAGATCCTCTTCAGCCTGGTCCGGCAACAGATCGGCGAGAGCTGGCGGTCCGAGGACGGCAGTGCCGTGGAGAAGGTGATCCTGACCGCGGTCTTCGCGGCGCTCGCCATCGCCGTGGGAGCGATCATCGTGGCGAAGGTGACGGCCAAGGCCAACTCGATCAACCTCAACTGATGGACACGGCGGCAGCCTGCGGCGTGCGGTTCGGCGCCTGCCAAGCCCGAGGCCCGAAAGGTGGCGCAACGGTCCGACCCGATCGTGCCGGACCGTGTGCCAGCGAGTCGCCGTGGCGGAACGCTCTTCGGGTACGGCGGATGCGTCGGGCTCGGCGGCGCCGCGGCGAGACCGGCTCGTCGACGGTCGAGGTGGTCATCATGGTCCCTGCTGCGATGGTCGTCATTCTCGTGGCGGCCCAGGTCTGCCTGTGGGCGGTGGCGGCCGAGACGGTCCAGTCGATTGCCGGGCGTGCTGCGGGCGTGGCTGCCGGCGTCGGCGGAACGGTCACAGCCGGGCAGCAGGCCGGTGAGGCCAGCGCCCGTTCACTGGCCGGGCCAGTTGTCACCGACCCGGTGGTCCTGGTGGAGCCTCTTGGACCGAATGCTGTCAGGGCGGTGGTGACCGGACAGGTCGAAGGCATCCTGCCGTGGTTGCACCCCACTGTCCGGGCCGTGCGCGACGTCGGTGTCCAGCGCTTCCGGATCGGGCCGTGACCGGGCGCTGCGGCGGATCCCTGCCGTGCGTGGCAGGTCGTGCCGGCAATCGGTGCGACCTGTGGCAGGCGGCTGGTTCTGGCGGCGTTCGGGCAGCGGCCACCCGTGGCCGTCGGGCGGGGCAGAGCGGCAGCGTGACGGTCGAGCTCGTCGTGCTGGCGCCGGTCGTGGTGGTGTTCATCCTGTTCGTCGTCGCCCTTGGCCGGTACGAGACGGTCAGGGGCCAGGTCGTCGGCGCCGCCCGTGTCGCCGCCGAGCAGGCATCACAGGCGCCAACCCCGGTGGCGGCTGTCGCTGCGGCGAGCGCCGCCGCACCGCCCATGGTCGCAGGAGACGGCCCTGCATGTCGGAATCTCCGTGTCACGACCCAGACAGCGGCGTTCGCCCCCGGTGGGACCGTCGCCGTGGACGTCCGATGCACCGTGTCGATGGCGGACCTCCTCGTGCCGGGACTCCCGGGCTCCATCGCGGTCGACGGTCACGTCGTCGCCCAGATCGACCAATACCGGGCAGCGGGTTGACTGGCCCTGGCCGCGAGGACGGATCAGTCGCCGCATTTCTGGCGGTGCTGGCCGTCGCGCTCTTCGCCCTGGCGGGACTGGTCGTGGACGGTGGCCGGGCGCTCGCTGCGCAGCAGGTGGCGGCGGCCGACGCCGAGCAGGCGGCACGTGCGGGCGCCCAAGCCGTCTCCATCTCGTCGCTCCGCCAGGGGTTGGTGCAACTCGATCCCTCGGCCGCCGAGCAGGCCGCAACATCGTTCCTCGACGGGCTCGGCGTCTCCGGCGTCGTCACCGCGCACGCGGGCAGCGTCACGGTCACGGTCGACGTGCCGGTGACGACCACCATCCTCAGCATCGTCGGCGTCCGCACCATCACGGTTCATGCCACTGCCACCGCCGTCGACCTGCACGGCGTCACACGGGAGGACTGAATGCCTGTCATGCCCGCAGTGCGCTCCTGCCGCAGCACACCGACCGTCTCGGCCGGCACCGTACCAGTCGGTCTCCGGCTCGGGGCGATGGTGCTGACTGCCGGTCTCCTCGTCGGGGGACCTGCAGCGCTTGTCCCGGTGACCGTGCACGGGCCGTGGCAGGCCGTGGCTGCCGCTGCCCGCCACCCCGCCGCCGCCCTGCAGCTTGTCGGCCACCACGTCGACGGCAACGACGTCGTCGACGCGCTGGCAGTCCTCGGCTGGGCGACCTGGGGGTGGGTCGTCGCCTGCGTGGCCGTCGAGCTGGCCGGCCGGGTACGCGGGCGGTCGCCCCGCCGGTTGCCGTGCAGTGGTTGGCTGCAGCGCGCCGTCGGCATGGCTGTCGGAGGAACGATGGCGATGCTGCCCATCACCGGCGGCGGGCACCTTGCGCTCGCTCGCGGCGGCGGGTCGGCCAGCGCCGGCAGCACCCATCCAGCAGCGGCAGCCGCGCCGGCACCCTGGAACGCGCCCACCGGCAGGGCCGGCAGTGAAGAACCCCGCTCCGTGCCGCCGCGCCCGGCGGCGGCACACACTGCTGGGACCCCTGGTGCGATTGGGACCGCTGGTGCGTCCAGGACTGCCGGCGCCGCGAATGCATCGGACCGCGTCGTGGTGGAGATGGCCGGCGAGGTGTCTGCTTCGGACCGCGTTGTGCCGGAAACGGCCAGCGAAGTGCCTGCGTCGGACCGCGTCGTGGTGGAGACGGGCAGCCCGTCGGTGTCGCCGGGCCTGTACACCGTGAAGCCCGGTGACACCCTTTGGGGGATCGCCGGCGCCGCGTTGGGCTCGCCGTTGCGCTGGCGGGAGATCGCCGCGCTCAACCATGACCGGCTCGAGCCCGGCGGTGCCCGGCTTGTCGACGACCATTGGATCCAGCCTGGGTGGACGTTGCTCATGCCGGTGGGGTCTGGTGCTCCGGTGGGGTCTGGTGCTCCGGTGGGGTCTGGTGCTCCGGTGGGGTCTGGTGCTCCGGTGGGGTCTGGTGCTCCGGTGGGGTCTGGTGCTCCGGTGGGG
>JAKAYQ010000262.1 GCA_021826725.1 Actinomycetes bacterium | reverse complement strand
CGGGCCGGCTGGGCGATGCTCGGGGTACTGCTCGGCGGCTACCTCCTCTCCGAGCCGTTGCACTTCCCAGTCTCGGTCCCCGCGGCGGCGGCCGCGGCGGCCTTCCTTGTCCTCGCGGCCCGCTCGGAGGCGCTGTCTTCTGCCAAGGTGCTGCGCGAAGCCCCTTGGAAGATCGTGGTGTTCTCGGTCGGCATGTACCTGGTGGTCTTCGGGCTACGCAATGCCGGGCTCACCGCCTACCTCTCCGACGCACTGCGAGGCGCCGGCCACGCCGGGCTGGTCCCCGCCGCGCTCGCCAGCGGCTTCGGCGCCGCAGGGCTGTCCGCGGTGATGAACAACATGCCGACGGTGCTCGTCGGGGCGCTGTCGATCCACGGGGCGCACCTCGCCGGCGTGACCCACACGGCGTCGGTCTACGGCAACGTCGTGGGATCGGACCTCGGCCCCAAGTTCACCCCGATCGGTTCGCTCGCCACCTTGTTGTGGCTGCACGTGCTCGAGACCAAGGGCATCAAGATCAGCTGGGCCCAGTACTTCCGCCAGGGCATCGTCCTCACCGTCCCCGTCCTCGCGATCACCCTGCTGGCCCTGGCCGGCTGGGTCGCCCTTGTCCACTGACAGACGCCACTACCAACACACGTAGACACGGAGAAGGAGACTCGACCGATGAACTATTTGGACTGCGCCCGAGACCGCCACCTCCTCTTGCCAGCGGTCGCCGCCTGCATCGACTGCGGGGCCGGGGCATGCGAGGACCACCTGGTCGTGCGTGCCCACCACCTCACCCGCACCGAACCACTGCTACGCCAGGTCCCGGTCGAGCCCCCAGCGCGGCGGGTGCGCTGCGGGACCTGCGCCGCCGCCTGGCAGGCCGCTCATGCGCCGACGGGGAGCCGGACCCGAGCCGAGCGGCTGCCGGCATGACCCGCCTGCTTTGCATCGGAGGAAGCGACGGCGGCATCTCCGCCGGGCTGCGCGCCCGGGAGCTCGACGCCTCCGTCGAGGTCACCGTCATGCTCGCGGATGCCTACCCGAACTTCAGCATCTGCGGCATCCCGTACTACGTCTCTGGCGACGTCGCCGACTGGCACGACCTCGCCCACCGCAGCCGGGCCGACCTCGAATCGCTCGGCATCGGCCTCCTCACCGACACGACCGCCCGGCGCATCGACGTCGCCACCCACCGAGTCACCGCCACCGACGCCGCCGGGCGCGAGCAGACCGTCGGCTACGACCGCCTCGTCGTCGCCACCGGCGCCGTACCGGCCCGACCCCCCATCGCCGGCCTGGAGCGGCTCGGGCCGACCGACGGCGTCCACCTGCTGCACACCATGGGCGACACCCACGCCGTCATGGACAGCCTCACCACCCGCCAGCCCGAGCGGGCCGTCATCGTCGGCGCCGGCTACATCGGCTTGGAGATGGCCGAAGCACTCGCTGCCCGTGGCCTCGCCGTCACCGTCCTCGAAGCCCTCCCCCACGTGTTGCCCACCTTGGACGGTCCCCTCGGCGACCTCGTCGCCGGCGAGCTCGCCGCCCACGACGTCGAGGTCCACACCGCCACCACCGTCACCGCCATCGCCGCCGATGGCCGCGGGCTCACCGTCCACGCCGCGCCCACCGGCAGCGACCCGAACGCCGCGCCCCTCGAGCTGCACGCCGAGATCGTTCTCGTCGTCACCGGCGTGCGCCCCGACACCACCCTCGCCCGGGCGGCCGGGTTGCCGGTCACCCAGAAGGGTGCCATCGAAGTCGACCGGCACATGGCGACGGGCCTCCCCGACGTCTTGGCGGCGGGCGACTGCGTCGTCACCCACCACGTGCTCCTCGGCGAGACCTACCTCCCCCTCGGCACCACCGCCCACAAACAAGGCCGTATCGCCGGCGAGAACGCCCTCGGCGGCGTGCGCCGCTTCGAGGGCAGCCTCGGCACCCAGGTCGTCAAGGTCTTCGACCTCGTCGCCGCGCGAACGGGCATCCGCGACCACGAAGCTGTCCCCGCCGGCTACGAGCCGCGCACGGTCGCCGCGGCCGGCGACGACCACAAGGCCTACTACCCCGGCGCCACCACCGTCCACGTGAGAACCACCGGCGACCTCACCACCGGCCGCCTCCTCGGCGTGCAGATGGTCGGCAGCATCGGGAGCGCCGTCCACAAGCGCATCGACACCGCGGCCACCGCCATCTACGCCGGCCTCGGCGTCGACCAGCTGAGCGACCTTGACCTGTCCTACACCCCGCCTCTCGGCAGCCCCTGGGACGTCCTCCAAGCCGCCGCTCAACGCTGGAGCGCTGTCGCCACCCCGGTGGGTGGTGACCACCACGGCTCAGCCGCCAGGTCGCGGCAAGGGTGACACGATGGGAACATGCTCGACGTCGTTCGCTACCGCGGGGCGCTGCTCGGCGTCCTCGTCGGCGACGTGCTGGGCGTGCCCTTCGAGGGCCACCGCGGTGTGGTGCCCGCCAGCGAGCTCGCTCTCGTCCTCGCCGACGACGCGACTTCCACCCTGCGCTACAGCGACGACACGGCGATGACGATGGCGCTCGCCGAGTCGCTGCTGCGAGCCGGCGGCGTCGACGAGGACGATCTCGCCCGGACCTAATGGCCCGTCACTGGGCGTCGGGACCCGAGCGCGGCTACAGCACCCGCACCACCAGGCTGTTCGGCGCCCTGGACGCCAGTACTCTGTGGTCCGACGTAGCGGCGGCTTGCCCCGAGGTCCCCGCCCGGGCAAGCAACGGGGCGGCCGTGCGCGTCACGCCGGCCACCCTCTACGCAGCGGGGAACGTCGAGGTGGCCACCGAGATCGCCCGCCGCAGCGCCGGGGTGACCCACCCCCACCCCGGTGCCCACGCGGGCGCCTGCGTGCACGCCGTGGCAGTCGCCGTGGCGTTGTCGCACCCCGCCGGGGCGCCACTCGACGCCGACCGCTTCGTCGCCACGGTCGGCACCGTGTCGGACAACCCTGCCCTCGGCGGCGACACCGACACCATCGCGGCGATGACCGGCGCTCTCGCCGGCGCGCTGCTCGAAGAGCCAGCGATCCCCAAGCGATGGGTCGATCGGGCCGAAGCCGCGCCGCAGGTGTGTGTCCTCGCCGACCAGCTCTTCGCCCGGGGACAGCCCACGGAGCGCCAGCGGTGACCGTCGCCTGCACACGACCGAGCGTCCGGCGCCAACGTGCTCGCCGCGCTGCAGGGGCGTGAGCCCCTGGCCCGCTACGACGGCTACGCCGCGTGCCCGTTCACCACCGCCCGGGGCAAGATGGTCCTCGCCGAGTTCGACTACAGCCTCGCCCCGCACCCGACGCTGCCGTTCTTCGACACCCAACGCGAACGCTACGACGTGTGGCTGCTCAAGCGCTACGGGCTGCCGGCGTTCTACTGGCAGGTCATGCTCCGCGGTCTCGGCTGAGCGCGCTGCTGCTCTTTCCCGCCTGCTCCTCAAGCGCCCCGGCGAGGCGGCGGAGGAAGGCGCGCAGCGTCGCCCGTCCCCGCTCCTCGAGCACGGAGACCGCCGCGGCACCGCGACGTGCAGTTCGGCTCGTTCAGGGTCGACGGGCTCGGATGATCGCCGAGCCGGCATGCGGGTGGACGCGGTGGGTTTCGACGATCTCGACGTCGACGAACCCAGCGTCGTGGAGGAAGGTCGAGTACTCCTCGCGGGTCAGCGCCCCGGCGATGCAGCCGGTCCAGCTTGCCATGTCCTGTTTGGCGGCCTCGTCCATGTCGGGGTCGGCGATGACGTCGCTGACGGCGAACCGGCCGTCCGGGCGCAGGACGCGTGCCGCCTCGCCGATGACGGCCGCCTTGTCGGTGGACAGGTTGATGACGCAGTTCGAGATGACGACGTCGACCGACG
>JAKAYQ010000261.1 GCA_021826725.1 Actinomycetes bacterium | reverse complement strand
CGTGCCTGCCGGTGAGCAGGTACCCCTCGAGCCAGCCTTGGCAGCAGTGCTCCGACAGCACCTCCACCACCTGCCCCCCGGGCGCCAGGTGGTCGTCGCTCGGCAGGCGCTCGGCCTGCCAGGCGCGGTCGGTCACCTCCAGGACGGCACCCAGCCGGTTGGACACGGTCTCGTCGGGGCCGAAGACCCGGAACCGTCCCCGATTGGCGGCGACCACGTCGCGTAGCCACCCGCCGAACGTTCCTGTCGCCGACGCCAGTGCCGCCCCCGGAGCAGCGATATGGACGGCGTAGGGCGCCAGGTCCGGCAGGTCGAGCCCGATGGTGCTCAGTCCTCCGTTGGCATGGGGGTTGGCGCCCATCCGGCGGTTGCCGATGGGTCCCGGCCCGATCATGTCGGCACGGGGGCGGCCGTCGGCGTCGAACAGCTCCTCGGGCCGGTAGCTGCGCAGCCAGGCCTCGAGCTGTGCCAGGTGGGCGGGGTTGGTGCGCACTTCCCCCAGTGGGACCTGGTGGGCCCGCCAGGTCCCTTCGACGGGCAGGCCGTCAACCGTCTTCGGGCCGGTCCACCCCTTGGGAGTGCGCAGCACGATCATGGGCCAGCGCGGGCGTCCGGGCGGCCCGGCGCCGGGGCGCCGGGCGTCGGTCTGGATGGCGCCGATGGCGTCGAGCGCGTCGTCGAGCGCAGCGGCGAGCGCCTGGTGCACATCGGCCGGCTCGGAACCGGCCACCACCACCGGCGCCCAGCCATGGCCGGAGAGCAGGTGGGCGAGATCGTCCTGGGGCAGGCGGGCCAGGACGGTGGGGTTGGCGATCTTGTACCCGTTCAAGTGGAGGATCGGCAGCACGGCACCGTCGGTGACGGGATCGAGGAACGTCGGTGCGTGCCACGATGTGGCGAGGGCCCCGGTCTCGGCCTCGCCGTCGCCGATCATGCACGCTGCCACCAGGCCGGGGTTGTCGAAGGCGGCGCCGGTGGCGTGCAGGAGCGAGTACCCCAGCTCGCCCCCTTCGTTGATGGACCCGGGTGTCTCCGGCGCGGCGTGGGAGGGGATGCCGCCGGGAAAGGAGAACTGCCGGAACAGGCGCTCCATGCCGGCCCGGTCCTGGCTGATGTCGGGGAACCGCTCGCTGTAGGTGCCCTCGAGCCAGGTCTGCGCCACCAGCCCCGGGCCGCCGTGCCCGGGGCCGCAGACGAAGATCATGTCGAGGTCACGCCGACGGATGGCGCGATTGAGGTGGGTGTAGACGAGGTTGATCCCCGGCGTCGTCCCCCAGTGGCCGAGCAGGCGGGGCTTGATGTGCTCGGGTCGCAGTGGCTCGCCGAGCAGGGGGTTCGCCATCAGGTAGATCTGGCCCACCGACAGGTAGTTCGCCGCACGCCACCAGGCGTCGAGCTGTTCGAGCTCGTCGGGTCTCATCGGTGCTCCTCTTCGGGGATCGGGGTGCGTGGGGGTGCCACGCGCACGAGCAGCAGCGGTTGGCGGGCGTGGCGCAGCAGGCTGCGCAGCACCCGGGCTCGTCCCCGGGTGGCATCGCCGTTCCAGCACACGACCAGCAGGTCGGCCCGGGGAGACGCCGCCCGGATGGCGGTGGCCGGCTCGCCGCTGCGCACCACCATGGTGGCGTCGCCGACCTGATGGTGCAGTCGGAGCTGGGCCAGCCACGCGTCGGCGTGATGCCCCGGGCCTTCCCACATCGGGGGGCGGGTGGGGCCGGCCAGGACGTGCATCTGCTCGATCTCGATCCCCATCTCCTGGGCGCGCTGCAGCAGCGGCACCAGCGTCTGGTGCTCGGCCGGAGTCCGGTCGATCGGCGCCAGGATCCGATGGGTGCCCGCCGGCCCGGGCCTCGTCGGCGCTGCTGGCGCGTGGCCGCTGGTGGCGGCGATGCCCGGGCGGGGCACCGGCAGGACGAGCACGGGATCGTTCGTGGCTGCTGCGCGCTCCAGGACGAGCTGGTCCCGGGATGGGTCCGGGCCGCAGGACGAGGGATCGGTCACCGCCACGGCGGCGACCAGCGCGGCGGCGCTGTCGACGACCGCGCGCCAGCGGTCGAAGCTGTCGACGTCGCTGCAGAGCACACGCAGGTGAAGGGCGGGCTGCGGGGAGGTCATCCGATCCACCGCCCCGGTGGCTCCACCCGGACCTGCGTGCCGCCGACATCGACCTGCAGGGCGCGATCGCAGGCCACGTGCACCGCGTCGTGCCGGCACGACAGCCGGACTGCCTGACCGTGCCAGCGCACGGCGACCTGCAGCTCCGGCCACGCATCGGGCAGCCGGGGATCGATGCGCAGCGCCCGATCGTCGGGCCCGAGGACCGACACACCGGCGTACCCCTGGACCAGCACCCGCCACACGCCGGCCAGGTTGGCCAGGTGCAGGCCACCGCTGGTCGTCTGGGTGACGTCGTCCAGGTCGATGGCCGTGGCCAGCTCCAGCAGGGCCAGTGCCTCGTCGCCCCGCCCGGCCCGTGCCAGCAGCGTGGCGTGGACCGCTGGTGAGAGCGAGCTGCCGTGGGCGGTGAAGGGCAGGTACCGGTCCAGGTTGGCGGGCAGCGAGCCCGGTGCGGTCTCCTCGGGCACCAGCAGGTGGGCCATGAGCACGTCGGCCTGCTTGATGATGGCAGTGGCAGCGAGCCGCTCGGGGCCGAGGATCAGGTCGGCGGCCAGGGGTGGGGTGCCCAGGGCGGCGACCGGCAGCGGTTCGAGGCAGTCATAGCCGGCGAATTGCTCGTAGCACCCGGTGGCGGTGTCGAGCCCGTCCACCAGTGCCGCGGCGGTCCGGCGCCACTCGGCGGCCTCGTCCGCCTCGCTGCCGACCGGGCCGGTGCGCTCGACCAGCTCCGCAGCGTGCTGCAGGTTGAAGCGGGCCATGATGTTGGTGAACGCGTTGTCGTCGACATGCTCGTGGTACTCGTCGGGGCCGATGACGCCGTCGATGTGCGCCCGACCGTCGGCGTCCCACGACACGCGGTCGGCCCAGTAGCGCGCCGTGTCGACCAGGAGGGGGCGTCCCGGCCCGCGCAGGAACGCCCAGTCGCCCTGCCAGGCGGCGTGGTGCCAGGCTGCCCAGGCGATGTCGGCGGTGACGTGCTCTTCGAGGTCGCCCGTGCGGATCGGGACCACGTCCCCGTGCTGGTCGGTTCCCGAGCGGGGGGTCACGTCGCCGCCGGTGCTGGCCGATTCCCACGGGAACCGGGCCCCGGCCCGGCCGCCAGTGACGGCCGCCTGGCGGGCTGGCCCGAGGCGCCGGAGCCGGTACTCGAGCACGGCTCGCGCCGCCTGGCCGTCGACGGCCGCCAACAGCGGGAGGACGAACGCCTCGGTGTCCCAGAATACGTGGCCCGCGTAGGCGGGGCCCGTGAGCCCCCGGGCGCCGACGGCTGCTTCGCCGTCGTGGGCGACCGACGACAGGACATGGAATACGGCGAAGCGGGCCGACAGCGTGGTGGCCGGGTCGCTGGGGACCGCGACGTCGGCGGTGGCCCAGCGCCGGCTCCACGCCCGACGCTGCTCGGCCAGAAGCTCCCGCCCGCCCGTCGACACCGCCTTCGCCAGCGACGCGGCGGCGATCTCGGGGTCGGGAAGCGACCTGGCCTCGACATGGTGGGTGACGATCCTGTGCAGGGCGAGTGGCCCGGTCGTGGTGATGGTGGCGGCGGTGGGGTCGATCGTGGTGATGGTGGGGTCGGTCGGGGTGGTGATCGAGTGGCCAGGAGCTCCGGTCCAGGTGGTCCGGCTGGCCCGGGCCACGCCACCCCCCATCGAGGAGGAGAACGTCTCCACCTCCACGCCGTCACGGTCCGACGGCGGTCGAGCGCCGGGTGCCGATCGGCCGGTTCCGCCGGGTTGGCCGGGTTGGCCGGCCCCGCCGG